>SMXQ01000086.1 GCA_004356985.1 Alphaproteobacteria bacterium
TGATAGATAGAAACTCAGTTCAAAAAAGGAGATACATTATGGCTAAGCGCGTGCTTATGGTTCTGACCTCCCATGACAACATGGGCATCAGCGGCAAAAAGACCGGCAACTGGTTCGATGAGGTTGCCACCCCATACTACACGTTCAAGGAACGTGACTTTGAAGTCGTCATGGCCAGCCCCAAGGGCGGCCAGGCGCCGATTGACCCGTTCAGCCACGACGACGCCTTCACCACCGACAATACCCGCCGTTTTGAGGACGATCCCGCCGCCGAGCGGGTTTTGGCCAATACGCTGAAACTCAGCGAGATCAACACTCGCGACTTTGACGGTGCCTTTTTTCCAGGGGGCTACGGTCAGCTGTGGGACTTGGCAAACGATTCCCTCGCGATCCGGATGATCGAGGAAATGATCGAGGCCGAGAAACCGGTGGCGATGGTCTGTCACGCCCCGGCAATTTTGCGGGACGCCAAGAAGCCCAATGGCGAGCCCCTGGTGAATGGCAAGGACGTTACGGGCTTCACCGACGCGGAAGACACCGAACTCGACCTCTCGCGTCACCTGCTCTTCTCGCTGGAGCGTGCCCTGATTAGCAACGGCGCAAATTTCAAGCGCTCCAACGCCAACTGGAACCCTTATGTTGTTGAAGACGGCGCGCTGATTACAGGCCAAAATCCGGCATCGGCCGCCCCGATCGCTGAAGTCCTCGCGAACAGGCTCAGCTGATCAAACCGGGTTGACGGAGGCGGGCACGTGTCGGCCTCCGGCAAACCTTCTACAACACCACTTCCACGGAAGGCCACGGAAATGGATATCAACGCCGATTTCACCAAACGCGCCGTCGTTCACGCCGCCCAAGTCGACTGGGTGGCCTCCCCGACCGCCGGCGTCGACCGCCGCATGCTCGACCGCATCGGCGATGAGGTCGCCAGGGCCACGACCATTGTCCGCTATGCACCTGGCAGCCGGTTTCCTTCACACGTCCATGCCGGCGGCGAGGAGTTCCTTGTCCTCGACGGCGTATTCGAAGATGAGCACGGTGATTTCCCCACCGGAAGTTACATCCGAAATCCACCGGACTCCTCGCACACCCCGGGATCGGAGGCCGGCTGCGTCATATTGGTAAAACTCTGGCAGTTCGACCCTGCGGACCGCACCGAGGTGCGGATCGACACCAACAAAATGGTTCCCGTTGCCCAGGCCGACCGTCCGGGCGTGTCGCTCATTCCTCTCTTCCATGACTCAGCCGAAGACGTGCGGATCGAGATTTGGTCGCCGGAAGCAGAGGTGTCTGTTCCGGCCCATAAGGGCGTGGAGCTCTTCGTGCTGGAGGGCGGCTTTGCAGAAGCGGGGGAGGCCTTTGCTAAGCACTCTTGGCTTCGGCTTCCCCCCAACATGCCGCTGGTGGCTAGGGCCGGACCGCAGGGCGCGCGCGTCTGGTCCAAGAGCGGTCACCTCGCCGCGCCATGGAGCCTGCCGGCATAGGAAGCGGAGAACATCCCGTATCCCGCCATCGTCCACTCACCACTGGCGCCGGACTTCTAAGCGAATAATTTTCACCTCAGACTTAATATTCCTCAGGTTTTTAGCCTTTCATGGAATGGGTTAGGCGCATGCCGAGGAATGCCGAGGTGACCCGGGCGCTTCTCCCTGGAAGCGAAATCAAGGACTGCCGAGGGGAAGCGGTCCCTGGGGACGGCCCTCGAAACTATCGCTCGGGGCTTTAGCCGCTTTACCCGGCGCAGGGGGTCGTTTGCGGCGATTTGCGCGGCATTCCGCCATGGGAATTAGCCAAAAAATATGTCTGTGGGGATGGGCATAAAGGAAAAGCCGCGCCGAGGTCATGCCCCCCCCCAGCGCGGCTCCAATCAACTTACGCATACTGAACTGCGGCCAATATCCCCGGCAAACATTGACAAAGCATTAACGAGCTTCGTGATCCGGCAAAGCGGCCATGGCATCCCTGGGGCACTTTCCGACCTTATGGAAAGAGGAACGGCGCTTTGCCGGAGACGGTTGAGGCCCGTCCCTAGAGCCCTTTCCAACCAAATTGATTTGACTGGGATGATTTCACCCCAAGCCTAGGTGCGCGTCGCATGGCGATGCGGGGCATCGGCAAAGATACGCAACGACGCCTTGGGGTAAAATCACCCGGCCTGCGGTGGGGCTCATGGGCGTTGAAATTCGGGCATGTCCGTGGCCACCGAGGCACCAGGCGAGCCTCTAAGATCACTCGAATTTCAGGCCGTATTTCCGCGCCAGGATGTAGAACAGCGTGCTCAGCACCGTCATGAAGACGGCCCAAGAGATGCCGACCGCCGCCAGTTCCACGGTCTGGCCGTTTTCCCACAGGTCGAACATGGTGACGGCGATCACCTGGGAATCCGGCCCCGACAACAGGATCGGGATCGAGACCGCCTTGGTGGAGACCAGGAACACGAAGATCCAGCAGGTCATGAGCGCCGGCGCCACCAGGGGCGCCACCACGCGCAAGAAGGTCTTCGGCTGGGTGGCGCCGGCCAGGGCGGCGGCTTCCTCCAACTCCTTGTGGATCTGCAGGACGCCGGCATAGGAATAGCGCATGCCATAGGGCAGGTAGCGCACCGACGAGGCGATGATGATGGACAGAAGGGTCCCGTAAAGCGGGATCGGCGATTCCAGGAAGACCTGGAGGAAAGCCACGCTCATGACGATGGAGGGGAAGACCAGCGGCAGGGTGGCGAGTTGATCCAGGAGCCAGGCCCCACGGTAGCGCCGGACCGCCAGCCAAGCGCACAGCAATGTAAAAGGCCCGACGACGGAGGCCGTGGACACGCCCAGGATGACCGTGTTGACGATGGCATCCCGGAACGAACCGGGCTTGAACACCTGGTAATAGTTTTCCAGGGTCATGGTCGAAAAGCCGCTTAGGGTGACCCCTTCATAGAACGGCTGAAAGGACGCATAGAGGACGATTCCCAACGGGAACCCGATGATCACGAAAAACAGCACAACCAGCACGCCCGCCGTCACATAGCGCCAGGGCCCAAGGTCCATGACCCGGGGACGGTATCCCTTGCCGGTGATCGTCTGAAAGCGCTCGGCGCGGCGCGACAATTGGTTGTACCAATAAAGCAGCACCCACACGATCGCCAGAAGCGCGATGGCGAAGGCGCCCGCTTGGCCGAAATTGGGCGGCTCGTCGACCTGGATGTTCTCGAAGATATTGGTGGTCAGCACGTATATTCCCCCGGGGCGCCCGACGAAGGCGGGGGTCTCGAAGGACTCGAATGCGCGGATGAAGATCAGGATCAGAAGCGCGTAGATGCCGGGCAGGGCCAACTTCATGGTCACCTTGCGGAAGGTGCGCAAAACTCCGGCGCCGCTCATCATCGCGGCTTCCTCGAAGGAGGCGTCGGTGGAGCGGAATACCGAGGACAGAAGCAGGAAGGCGAGCGGCGCGAAATCGATGCCTTCGATGACGATCATGCCCCACATGGAGTAGACGTTGATGCCGTCGCGCCCGGTGGCGAAAAAGAAATCGAGGAGCTGGTTCACCGGCCCGGTCTTGCCCAGCAGCAGCAGGAAAGAGATCGTGTAGAGCACCGAAGGGATGCCCAGGGAGATGATCGCCACCAGGAAAACGTATTTGCGAAGCGGCGTGTTGGTGCGCTCGACGATCCAGGCCTGCAAGGCGCCAAGCAGGATGGCGACGGTGGCCGAGCCCATGGCGTAGACCGCGGTGTTCCTGAGGCTGGTGATGAATAGCGGGTCATTCACCAGCTCGCCATAGAAGCCGAAAGTGAATTTATCGAAGGCCCCGGTGAAGGTGGTGGTGTAGAGGCTGGTTTTCACCAGGAAGATAAGCGGCGGGAAGATCAATATGACCAGCACCAGGATCAGCGCGCCCACCACCGGGGAGATGCCGAACTTCCGCCACAGGCTTCGGCCCGCCGCCGCCATCGCGGCACCGTAGGTGGACTCCGCCTTATGGGGTCCGGCGGTCACGTCTCAAAAGCCCCCTGGAACCGTTGGCGCCCATGGCCGAAGCCCTCACGCTTCCCGGGCGGCGCCTCATTGATGCCGCCCGGGGTTTGGTGGACGGCCTCTATCTGAAATACTTCTTGGCAAGTTTTTTCGACTTCTTGGTGGTCGTGAGCAAGGCCTTGGGCGAGACGAAAAACTCCTTCTTGCCGACCAGGGAGGGCACGATCTGCCGCAGGTCCTCGGCCGGGGGAACACCAGGACGGGCGGGAAGGTAGCCCTGCTTCTGGAGGAGCTTCTGTCCCTCCACGGACAGGAGGTAATCCACCATCAGCATGGCCGCATGAGGCCGCGGCACCCCTTTGAGGATGGAGATGGTCGCGTTGAGGGTGGGCACCGGCTCGAGCAGCATCGGCGCCACCGGCGCGCCCTTGCGGGCGCTGATGACGGGATGGTGGGCCGAGGCGCCGATGGCGAGCCAGTATTCGCCCTCGATCACGCGGTCGACCACGCCGCGGTTGCTCATGTGCAGGGGAACCACGTTCTGCTTCGCCAAGGCCTTGAGAAAGGTCTCGGTTCTCTCGTCGCCCCAGGCCAGCAACAAGGTCGTGATGACGATCATCTGGCCGCTCGACGAAGTGCCGGCCCGCCAGGCGATCTTGCCCTTCCATTTGGGGTTCAACAGGTCTTCCATGGTCTGGGGCACCTCGGCCTTGGCCACCAGCTTGGTGTTGTAGGCGCCGCCGATGTAGCGGAGACGGGTGGTCGCCCAGACCCTGTTGGGGTCGCGGTATTTCTTCGGGTAGGCCGCTAGCTCCGGCGAATAAAACGGCAGGGCGATCTTGGCCTTGACGATCCGCCCTGTGATGCCGCTGCCCTCGATGACGTCGGCCACCAGCGCGTTGGCGCGCATCTCGGCGGTCACCTTGCGAAAGGTCTTGCCCGACGAGCCGCGCCAGTATTTCACTTCCAGGAAGGGGTATTTCTTGCCGAACGCTTCGGTCAGGGGCCGCAGCATCTGATTGATGATCATGGACGAATAGATGACGAGCTTGCCTTCCTTGCGCGCCCCCTTGACCAGCATTTGCTGGCGGTCCGGCCCCTTGTAA
>SMXQ01000006.1 GCA_004356985.1 Alphaproteobacteria bacterium
CGCTTGCGCCATTTGAGCACCGTTTTGGGATTGATCCCATAGGTTCGACTCAGCGCCGCGGCTGAAGCTTGCGATCGCTGTATTGCCGCTCGGACCGCGTGCGTGGTCGTGGCGCTGCCGTGGCGTATCTGTCCCATAGTGCTTCCTTCCATTCCAGGGAGAATAATGCACCATCAAATGCCGGGACTAAACACCTAGGTACCGGACCCATAAAAGGGATTCCCAAGAGGGCTGCGATGTGATTCAAACTCCTTGAGAGGAGTTTGCCATGACAAGTTCGTATTTTTGGCTTTCGGATGAGCAGTTCGCGCGGCTTGAGGTGTTTCTTCCGACCGATACGCGGGGCAAGCCGCGGGTCGATGGCCGGCGGGTGATCAGCGGCATCGTGCATGTCCTGAAGTCGGGAGGCCGGTGGGCCGACGCGCCGGCGGTCTATGGCCCGCGCAAGACGCTCTATAACCGTTTCGTTCGGTGGGCGGCGAAGGGCGTGTGGACGGATATTTTCCATGCTCTCGCTCGTATCGACGGGCCACCGGCCGAAGTCCTGATCGATTCAACGGCGGTCAGGGCGCATCGCTGTGCGGCGGGCGGAAAAGGGGGGAGTCGAGCCAGGCCATCGGTCGCTCAAGAGGCGGACGCACCACCAAGATACACGCCTTGACCGACCGGTTCTGCCGCCCCATGGCCTTCCTGTTGACCGGCGGCCAGGTGGCCGACTGCACGGCCGCCGACACCCTCCTAGACCAAATGCCCGCGACTCTGGTCCTGCATGGCGACAAGGGCTACGACACCAACGCCGTGCGCGAGAAAATCGAAGCCATGGGAGCCGCGCCGAACATCCCGCCAAAGACCAACCGGCGCTGGAAACCCTGCTTCTCACCCGTTTTTTACCGCGACCGAAACGCCATCGAGCGCATGTTCGGCAGGATCAAGGACTTCCGCCGGGTCGCGGCAAGATACCACCGCCTGGAACAAAACTTCCTCGCCGCCGTCTGTCTGGCTGCTATCATCTGCTATTGGTTATGAGTCCGGAGCCTAAAGAAAAACCGTTTAATCAACTGACGACGACAACACCCGGCCAGACTCCTGAGCCCTCGCGAGGGCGCAGCAGTAGGACAACCGGGTGGTGGCCTCAGGCTCCCGCCGATCTTACCCTTGGGCGTTCTCAAGGCGGGTCGGAGGGGTTTTAATTCAGCGGTATCTCACCGTTGAGGCACGGCATCACAAACGCTTGGTAGATAAGAATTGCGTTTAAGAACCATTATTAACAATGGACCTGTCGATGCCGCCGCGGGTGAAGGCATTGACAGGACTGATCGGATAGTTGAAACAAAGGTCCAGACCCTTCGAAAGAGAATTGTTTTTTTCATCCGCGGGAGCATTTGGGCTCACATGGCGGAAATCAAGCCAGGCCAGGGCAACGCGGTCGACGACACCGTGGCGTTGATCTGTGGTGATCATGGGAACCGCCCCGATGCGCTGATCGAGATATTGCACGGCATCCAGGGGGAACAGGGTTGTATCCCCGAGGAGGCGGTCGCGGGGATCGCCGACGCGCTCAACATGAGCCGCGCCGATGTCCACGGGGTGATCACCTTTTATCACGATTTCGACCGCCAACCGCCGGGCCGGCATGTGCTCAAGGTCTGCCGTGCCGAATCATGCCAAGCGACCGGCTCCAACGCCCTTGCGGCCCATGCCGAAGATACCCTTGGGGTTGCCTTCGGCGCCACCACCAGCGATGGGGAATTCACCTTGAAGGCGGTCTATTGCCTGGGAAACTGCGCCCTCGGGCCATCGGTTTTGGTGGGCGAGAGCCTGCATACGCGGGTCGACGCCGATAAATTCGATGCCCTTGTGGCCGATCTTCGGGGCAGCGCGCCATGAGCGGCCGGACCATCTTTGTGCCTTGTGACGCGGCGGCACTGTCGGTGGGCGCCGACGCCGTGGCCGCGGCGATCACCGGGGAGGCGGCGCGCCGGCAGGTCGATATCCGCGTGGTGCGCAACGGCACGCGCGGCCTGCTGTGGCTGGAGCCCCTGGTGGAGGTCGAAACCGCCCAGGGGCGCGTCGCTTACGGGCCGGTGGCGGCCGAGGACGTCCCGGGCCTGTTCGAGGGCGGCTTCCTGGACGGCGCGGACCACGCGCTGGGCCATGGGCCCACCGAGGAGATCCCCTATTTCGCCCGCCAGGTTCGGCTGACCTTTGCCCGCTGCGGCGTCATCGACCCGCTTTCCATCGATGATTTCAAGGCCCATGGCGGTTTTGCCGGGCTCGCCAAGGCGCTGGCTATGGAACCCGCCGAAATCATCGCCCAGGTCACCGAATCGGGGCTGCGCGGGCGCGGCGGCGCCGGTTTCCCCACCGGCATCAAGTGGCAGACGGTCGCCGGGGCCGAAGGCGAACAAAAATATGTCTGCTGCAACGCCGATGAAGGCGACAGCGGCACCTTCACCGACCGCATGATCATGGAAGGCGACCCCATGATCGTCATCGAGGGGATGATCATCGCCGGCATCGCCACCGGCGCGACCCAAGGATTGATCTATCTGCGGTCCGAATACCCCCACGCCATAGCCACCATGAAACGCGCCATCGACCTTGCCGCCGATGCCGGCTATCTCGGCGAAGACGTCGCCGGTTCGGGCCGCGCCTTCTCCTTGGAGGTTCGGGTCGGCGCCGGGTCGTATATCTGCGGCGAGGAAACCGCCATGCTGGAAAGCCTGGAGGGCCGCCGCGGCGTGATCCGGGCCAAGCCGCCGCTGCCCGCCTTGGAAGGGCTGTTCGCCAAGCCCACGGTGGTCAACAACGTGCTCAGCCTCGCCGCCGTGCCCTTCATCCTGGACCAGGGCGGCAAGGCTTACGCGGCGCATGGCATGGGCCGTTCACTGGGCACCCAGCCCTTCCAACTGGCCGGCAACATCGAGCAAGGCGGCCTCATCGAATTGCCCTTCGGGATCACCCTTGGCGGCTTGATCGAGGAGTTCGGCGGCGGCACCATTTCCGGCCGCCCGGTGCGGGCGGTCCAGGTGGGCGGGCCTCTCGGCGCCTATCTGCCCCCCGAGTTGTTCGACCTAAAGCTCGATTACGAGGCTTTCGCCGCGGCCCGGCTCCTGGAGGAGGAGGCCAAGGCCGCGCCTTGATTCCCGCACCGTCCCCGATTCCCAGCGGCGCCCGTTCGTCCCCATCCCGGCATGAGGCCTATGGGCGATGGAAATTGCCAACCCCTTGAGGGTTCTGGACGGGCCGTGATGGGAAAGTGTATAAGCGCGCCAACCCTCACCACGCATGGTTCCCGTTGGAGACCTGGATGCCGGACCTAGAGCTCAAAGTCACCGCCATAAAAGAGCTGACTCCCAGCATCAAGCTGTTCGAGTTGGTCCGCGCCGTTGGCGGGGAACTGCCGCCGTTCCAGGCCGGGGCGCATATCGATATCCGCACCGGCAACGGTCTCATCCGGTCCTATTCCCTTGCCAACGATCCCACCGACCGGGACCGCTACGTCACCGCGGTGCTGCGGGAGCCCAATGGCGGCGGCGGGTCGAAATGGATGCATGACGAGCTTAAGGTGGGCGACGTGGTGACCAGCTCCGAGCCGCTGCAGAACTTCCCGCTGAACGAAAGGGCGCCGTTGTCGATCCTGTTGGCCGGCGGCATCGGCATCACGCCGATCATGGCCATGGGGTACCGGTTGCGCGCCCAGCGGCTGCCCTGTCACCTTCATTATTGCACCAAGGCGCCCGAGGACACCGCCTTCATGGACGAGGTGAAGGCACTGTACGGCGACCACCTGACCTTGCACCACGACGGCGGCGACCCTTCCAAGGGCATCGATCTCAAGGAAACCTTCGCCACCCCGCCCGACGGGGCCCATGTCTATATTTGCGGCCCCCCCGGCCTGATCCGCGCGGCCCAGGAGGCGACCGCCCACTGGCCCCAGGGAACGGTTCATGTGGAACTGTTCACCAGCGCCCGGACAGAAGAGGAAACCGCCGAAATCGCCGCCCGCGCCGGTGCCGACCAGGCGTTCGAGATCGAGCTCACCCACAGCGGCGAGACCCTCACCGTGCCGGCCGACAAGTCCATCCTCGACGTGCTTCTCGATAGCGGCTTCGGGGTCCCCTATGCCTGCGAGGAAGGTTGGTGCGGGGCCTGCGTGATCGACCTGGTCGCGGGCAAGGCCGACCACCGCGACGAGGTCATGAGCGACGCTGAGAAGGCGGCCAATACCAGGATTCAGGTTTGCATCTCCCGCGCGCTGCCGGGCGAAAAGCTGGTTCTCGACCTTTAGGGCACATAGGGCACACGCCGCTAGAACACACGCCGGGCGAAGGGTTCAATTTGGCCGGAAAGCGCTCTCGTTGGGCAAGGGGCCGGCGCGCGCCGGACCGGTCATGGCGCGGGCCGCCAGGACCAGTCGCCGCTGGCCAGGTTTTCCCGCACCACCTGGCGCATCACTTCGCGGACGGCGGTGGCCGCGTTGGAGCTGGGGTGGGAGGCGGAATAGGCGAGATACATTTTGCGCGACAGCGCCGGGCGCGCAAAGCGCCGGGCGGTCAGCCGTCCGTCCTCCACCTCCCGGCGGACGGCGCCGAGCGGCAGGATGGTATAGCCGAAATTCTTGGCCACCATTTCCTTGGTGGCGATGACGGAATCGATTTCCAGGGACAGGTTGAGGTCGATGTTCCTGGCCCGGGCCGCGTCCTCGACCAGGGCGCGGAGGCCCGATGTCGCGCTGGTGAGGATCAGGGGAAGGTGGGCAAGCTCGTCGATGCGTGCGGTTTCCGGCTTTTCGGTCTTGTCGGTGCCGGGGCCGATGAGGCAGAGATCCTCGGTCAGCAGCGGTTCGCAGATCAGCCCCGGAACGGCGGATGGGTTGTAGGAAAAAGCCAGATCGAGGCGGTCGTTCTCCACCCATTCCATGAGGTCCTCGCTCATGGCGTCGACGATGGAAAGCGAAACCTCCGGGCAATCGCGGCGGCAGCGTTCCACCAATTGGGTGGCGAGGACGAGATTGAGGGTCGGCGTCACGCCCACCGCGATCTTGCCCCGCGGCGGGCCGGAAAGATCGGTCACCGACAGCTTGGCGCGTTCCACCTGGCGCAGGATGACCAGGGCGTGGTCGCGAAGCAAAAGGCCGGCCTCGGTCGGCGTCACGCCGCGGGAATGGCGGTTCAGCAGCTTGACGCCGAGTTCCTCTTCGAGCTTGCGGACCTGAAGGCCCAGCGCCGGCTGCGCCACGTGCAGATAGACCGCCGCCTTGGAAAAGCTTTTCAGCTCGGCGATGCGGAGAAAGTATTGAAGTTGCTTGATAGTCATTTTCTCGCGTCATTAATGCCCGATAGATTAAAATTGTCTAGTGCTGAATCGACCGCCGGTTGCCGCCGCCCATGGGATGGCGCAAGGCGTTTGCGGTTGCCCATGGCCCCCTGAAAATGAGACAATGGGGTTTTCCATCGCCATTGGAAAGGGGGAGGCATGGTGAGCATCGCCGATCTGACGGTCAAACCGTTGCCCGGGGCGCTGGGCGCGGAAATCAGCGGGATCGATCTGTGCCATCCCTTGGCCGGGCCCGTGGTCGATGAAATTCTGGCGCTGTGGCGCGAACACATCGTCTTGGTCTTCCGGGATCAGGATTTGACCATGGAGCAGCAGCTCGAATTCGCCGGCAACTTCGGCACCCTGGGCGCGCGCAAACAGGCGCCCGACGACCTGCGGGAAAGGACCGAAGGGATCTTTCAGACCAACGAGAACATTCTCCTGGTCACCAACATCAAGGTCGACGGCCAGCCGGTCGGCGCTTTCGGCGACGCCGATATGTGGTTCCACATCGATTCCGGTTACGCCGAGCGTCCCTATAAGTACACCATCCTCCATGCCTTGGAATTACCCTCCAAGGGGGGCAATACCCTGTTTTCCAACACCTATCTGGTGTACGACGCCTTGCCCGGCGGGTTGAAGGAGAAACTCCGCGGGCGCAAGGCGCTGCACATCCACGAATACCTGCGGACCGAAAAGGTCGATATAGCCAAGGATATCAGCGGCTCGCCGCACTGCTACCACCCGGTTTTCATCACCCACCCGGAAACCGGCAAGAAGGCGGTGTTCGTCGACCGCCTGATGACCCGGTTGATCGAAGGGTTCGACGAGGCGGAAAGCGAGCGGATCCTCAATCAACTCTTCGATCTGTTGGAAAGTCCCGAGTTTCTCTACGAACATTTTTGGCGGCTGGGGGATGTCGTCATGTGGGACAACCGGGTCGCGGTTCATGGGCGAACCTGGTTTGCCAAGGAAGAAAACCGGCTGCTGCGCCGCTGCACCATCGAGGGCGCGCCCCCGTACGAATAACCGCCCGGTGAGCCGGCGCGTTCAAACCCGTGCGTTCCCCGGTGGCGGATCGCCTTGGGCGGGCGGTCCTTTGCCGCGCCGCCGGCCAGGCGGCCGGACCGTGGGCCCTTCCTTGCAAAGCGCCCGGCGATCCGCCATTCTGAGTTTGAATTCAGTCCCGGGGAGGAAATTACCAATGCCAAGACCAAGAAAGATTGAATGGCCCGACGGCGCTAGGATCTGCATGACGTTCATCGTGCCGTGGGAGGTCTGGCCCGAGAACTTCGCCACATCCAAATCCGGCCAGCGCACCGCCGGCCACCATATTCCCCCGCCCGACGCCCCTTTCAACAAAAGCATGTCGGCGATCACCGAACGCGAATACGGCGACCGCGTCGGCATCTGGCGGCTGTTGGACACCTTTGAAAAATACGACATCAAGGCGTCCTTGCTGCTCAACGGGGTCAAGGCCGAGGAGTTGGGGCGCGCGGAAAACGCCGACCTTCTCGCCGAAGTGAAGTCCCAGGGCCACGAATATTCCTCCGAAGGCTATGTCCATGAATACTCCTACATGTACACCAGGGAGCAAGAAGACGAATCCATGAAGAAGACCATCAAGGCCTTCGAAGACACCTTCGGGGAAAGGCCCACGGGCTATCTCTCGCCGGGGCACTGCTTTACCGACAACACCCTCGATCTAGTGGCGGAGAACGGCTACACGTGGTGGGCCGACCCGCTCAACGACGACCAGCCCTATATCCTGGAATCGGGCAACAAGAAGGTGGTGGTCATCCCCTACAACATTTCCGGCTGCAACGATTACTCCACCTACAAGGGCGACCGGACACCGCGCGACCTGATGGGCATTTGGAAGGACCAGTTCGACCAGCTCTACGAGGAAGGCGAACAGGGTTATCCCAAGTTCTTCTCCCTCAATTTCCATCCCTTCGTGTCGGGTGTGCCCTACCGGACGCGGGTCATCCGGGAGTTCCTTGATTACGTGAGAGGCCACGACAAGGTTTGGTACGCGCCCCGCATCGAGATCGCCAACTGGTTCCTGAAGCAAGGCTATTGACGGGTTTGGCGACGGCGGCGGGCCGGCACCGGCGGCAACGTCACCGACGCCGTTATTTCCGGGTAGAGCGGGGGGAAGATGCTGTTCATCAACAACGACCAAGTCGCTGAATTGCTGTCCATGGAGGATTGCATCCACGTCCAGGAGGAGGCGTTCAAGGCCCAGGAGACGGGCGGCGCCATCCATCGGCCGCGCATCGACATGTATACGCCGTGCGAGCGCGAAGACGGCTATTACCGGTGGGGCACCATGGAGGGCTGGTACGACGGCATCTTCGCGATCCGCATGAAATCCGACGTGATCACCTGGCCGCAATCGGATAATTCACGCTGGACCGAAGAAAAATACTGCATCCAGCCGGGAACCTACTGCGGCTTGATCATGGTGTTTTCCTCGGAAAACGGCGAGCCGCTGGCGATGATCAATGATGGGGAATTGCAACACATGCGCGTCGGCGGCGGCGCCGGGATCGGCGCCAAGTACCTCTCGCGCGAGGATTCCAAGACCATCGGCATGCTGGGCTCCGGCGGCATGGCACGGACCTATCTTGCCGCTTACATGTGCGTGCGTGCCATCGAGCACGTGAAGGTCTACAGCCCCAACGCGGCCCACCGCGAGGCCTTCGCCAAGGAAATGAGCGAAACCCACGGCATCGAGGTGGAGCCCGTGGAAACGCCGCGCGAAGCGGTCCGCGGCGTCGACATCCTTTCCACCAATACCGATTCCATGGCGCCGACCTTCGAGCCCGATTGGCTGGAACCGGGCATGCATGTCGCCATGCTGGGGCCGTGCGAGGTCAGCACCGCGGCCGAAGCGCGCATGGACGTCAAGATCAGGCAAGGGGTGGGCGGACTCTCGATGCCCGAGAGCAAGCGCATCCGCATGGAGGTGGGCATGAGCCCGCTGGCCTATATCGGCGGGACAGAAGAGGAGATGAAGCGCCTGCCGCCGAAAAACCCGGGCTCCGGGTTCGGCGGCGAATACCCCGATTTCTGCGATCTCGTATTCGGCCGGGCGCAAGGGCGGACCGGCGATGATCAGATCACCTTCTATCACAACATGGGAAACCAGGGGCTCCAGTTCGCCGCCGTCGGCGGGCTGGTGTACCGCTTGGCCGCCGCCCGCGGGTTGGGCAACACCGTGCCGACCGAGTGGTTCGTCCAGAACATCAGGGATTGACGCGGCGATCGGGGTTTCTCGAAGCGGCAACGATTAAGTTTTTGAATTCGCGCCCGGTTTTGGCTAAAACAAGGGCTTGGCTTCTCGTGGATGCGCGGCCTCGCGCCGGTGGGACCGGCGGGCCGGGCATTGGGGCGGGGCGCCGCGGGCACGCCGATTCCGGCCGATAAGGAGAGCGGAGAACAGTGGCTGATACTTCCACCAAAAATGGCACCAAAAAAGACACCTACAAGGACTACGGCGCGCCGCACCAGGACCTGCGCGAATGGCTTGACCGGGTCGAGAATATGGGCGAACTGCAGAAAATCGACGGCGCCGATTGGAACCTCGAGATCGGCGCCGTCGCCGAGATGATCTATCACCACACGCCCGACGATCCGCCGGCCCTACTGTTCGACAACATTCCTGGGTACGAACCCGGCTTCCGCATCCTGTCGGGCATGACCAATTCGATAAAACGCCTGGCCATGACCCTGGGTTTCCCGGAGCCGTCGGGCGCCATGGACGTGGTGCGGTGGTATCGCGACCGGATGAAGGATTTCGAGGCGATCCCCTCGCGCTTCGTCAATACCGGCCCGATTCTGGAAAACGTCGACCGCGACGAAGACGTCGACCTGATGAAGTTCCCGGTTCCTTTCCTCCATGAGCTGGACGGCGGCCGCTATATCGGCACCGGCGACCTGGTGATCATGCAGGACCCTGATTCCGACTGGGTCAACCTCGGCACCTACCGGGTCATGATGCACGACAAGAACACGGTGGGCCTGTGGATAAGCCCGGGCAAGCACGGCCGGCTGATTCGCGAGAAGTACTTCAAGCAAGGCAAGCCCTGCCCGGTGGCGATCAGCGTCGGCCACGACCCCTTGATGTTCCTGGCCGCGGGCAACGAAATTCAATACGGGGTTTCGGAATTCTCCTACGCGGCGGGCCACCGCGGGGCCCCCTTCGACATGATCAAGTCGGAATTGCACGGGCTTCCGATTCCCGCCTATGGCGAAATTTGCATCGAGGGCGAAATCGTCATGGACGAGGAACGTCCCGAGGGGCCGTTCGGCGAATGGACCGGCTATTACGCCTCGTCGGTCCGCGAAGACCCGGTGGTCAAGATCAGCCGCGTCTATTACCGCAACAACCCGATCATCACCATGGCGCGGCCCGGCCGTCCGCCGTCCGATTACACGCTGTCCAAGAGCGTCATCAAGTCGGCCTTGATCTGGGACCAGGTGGAGGCCGCGGGCCTATCCGGCGTGCAGGGCGTATGGTGTCACCAGAACGGCGGCGGCAGGCTGTTCAATGTGATTTCCATCAAGCAGGCCTATCCCGGGCATGCGCGCCAGGCGGCCCAGCTGTGCTCCAACGTCCATGCCGGGAACTATCTTGGGCGATGGGTCATTGTGGTGGACGAGGACATCGACCCCTCGAACCTGTGGGACGTCATCTGGGTGATGTCGACCCGCTGCGACCCGATCGAAGATATCGATATCAACCGCCGCGCCTGGTCGGGGGCCCTGGATCCCCGCAAACGGGCCGGGGACAACTTCAATTCGCGGGCCATCGTCGATGCCTGCCGGCCGTTCGAATGGAAGGACGAATTCCCGCCGGTGGCGGAATCGTCGCCGGAACTCGCGGCCAAGACCTTGGAGAAGTGGAAACACCTCCTCGACTAAGTCGTCGGTGCCGAGACGGGCGCCCAATCCGGCGCCCGCCGTCCACGCGCGCCGGGACGACGGGCGCCGCCGCGCGCAAAAGAAATGAACGTGAAGGAACCCCATGAGGAGACCCAAGCGCTCCCGCATGGCCGAAGCATTCGGGCCGTCGTTCTGGGTATTTGCCGGCTTCGCCGGTATCGCCGCCTGGGCGGTCTGGGAATTGAAAGGCATCGGCGCCGTCGGTGAGGCCCTTTCGGGCGATCTCGATATTCTTCTTTTTCTCCTTCCCCGGATGATGGGCGGCATGCTCCTGGCGGGGTTGGTGCAGGCGATCTTGCCCCCGGACCTGGTCGCCAAGTGGGTCGGCGAGGATTCCGGCTTGCGGGGTATCTTCATCGGTGCCGCCGTCGGCATGCTGACGCCGGGCGGGCCCATGACCTCGTTTCCCATCGTCGTCGCCTTTTACATGTCGGGCGCCGACCGCGGCGCGCTGGTGGCCTACCTGACCGGCTGGTCGTTGTTGGGTTTCCAGCGGATACTGGTCTGGGAACTGCCGCTGCTGGGAGGCGAATTCACCCTTTACCGGATCGCCGCGGTCGTCGCCCTGCCGATCCTTGCCGGTTTGATCGCCCGGCGCGTCCCCTTGGGATCGGTTGGGCCGGGGCGCGGGGAGGACGATCCCCCCGCCGCGCCGCGCCGCGCCGGGGGGGAGGCCTAGCATGGGCGCCATCTTCGGGCCGGGGGTCATGATTATCTGGGCAATGGTGGTGGTGGCGTTCGTCGTCGCCGTGCGCCAGCCGGGCGCGCGCCACCGCTTAGGCGCGATGCGCGGCGCCGATATGTTCCTCGTCAACGGGCCCAGAATTTGCGTCGCCATTCTCGCCGCGGGTTTCATTTCCCCCATCCTGCCCCAGGACATGGTCGCCGAGTGGCTCGGTGAAGGCGCCGGCTGGCAGGGCATCGTCATCGGTTGCGTGGTGGGCCCGTTCTTCCCCGGCGGGCCCCTGATCATCATGCCCCTGATGCTGGCGCTTTTGAAAGCCGGCGCCGGGGTGCCGGCCTTGATCGCCCTTCTCACCGCCTCGTCCACATGGGGCCTTCACCGCATTTTCATGTTTGAAATTCCCATGATGGGCGCCCGTTTCACGGGCTTGAGGCTGGTTTCCTCCATTGCCATACCACCCTTGGCGGGGTTGCTCGCGGCGCTGCTGGTCGAGGTTCTGGGTGCGCCGGCGCCGGGGCGTTGAACGGTCGCCTGGGGCCCGGCCTCAGGGGTCCTTGAACACTGGGGCAAGGTAAGGGTAGTCTGCTTCCATAACAGGCGTCATGGGGCCATCATGACCGCGAGGATAAAAACGCTGCACCCCCGAAGGGGTTGGTCGAGACAACAGGGAGTATGGAGTCATGAAACGGACAATCGCATATACCGCCATGGGCGCCCTGGCGGCCGGGGCGGTGGTTTTGGCCGCGGCAAGCGGCGCGGTGATGGCCCAGTCGGGCAAGGATTTTTTCAAGGGCAAGCGGATGACCATGTACATCGGCTATTCCGCCGGCGGCGGTTATGACCGCTACGCCCGGACCCTGGGGCGGCATATGGGCCGTTATATCCCCGGAAATCCCAAATTCACCGCCAAGAATTACACCGGGGCCGGCAGCATGCGCCTGGCCAATTCGCTGTACAACACCTTCAAGCAGGATGGGACCAATGTCGCCACGGTGGGCCGCACGGTGCCGCTGGAGCACCTGACGGGCAATCCCAAGGCCAAGTTCAACGCCAACAAATTCCATTGGCTCGGATCCATCAACCAGGAAACCAGCACCTGCGCCTTCTGGCATACCTCGGGCATCAAGACCGTCGATGACCTGTTCAACAAGAACCCCATCGTCGGCGGCACCGGGGTGGGCTCCGGGACCGATACCCAGGCGATGATGCTCAACAATTTGATGGGCACCAAACTTCGGCTGATTTCCGGTTATCCCGGCGGCGTCGATATCAACCTCGCCATGGAGCGGGGCGAGGTCCACGGCCGCTGCGCCTGGTCCTGGTCTTCGGTGATTGCCACCCGCAAGGACTGGGTCGACAAGAAACTGGTGGTGTTCCCCATTCAGATCGCGCTCAAGCCGCATCCCGATCTCGTCAAGATGGGGGTGCCGCTGGTGACCAAGTACATCACCAAGAAAAAGGACCGCCAGGCCCTCGAGCTGATCCTGTCGGCGCTGACCATGGGCCGGCCCTTCGTGGTCGGGCCCAAGGTGCCCGCCGACCGGGTGGCGATCCTGCGGGCGGCGTTCGACGCCACCATGGGGGACGCGAAGTTCATGGCCGAAGCCAAGAAGGGGCGCCTGCCCCTCAACCCGGTTTCGGGCAAGGAAGTACAGAAGCTTCTGGCCGGCCTCTATGCCCTGCCCCCCGACGTGATCAAACACGCGGGCGACGCCATTTCCAAGACCAACAACATCAAGATCACCAAGGCCGTGGTCAAGACCTACGTGCACAAGGGCAAGATCACCAGGATCAAGCGTGGCGGCAAGCGGGTCAGTTGGAAGGGCGGCGGCACCAAGGGCAAGCTCAGGGTCGGCGGAAAGACCAAGATCACGGTTTCCGGCAAGAAAGCAAAGCGTAAGGCGCTGAAGAAAGGCATGACCTGCACCTTCACCGTCAAGGGGGCGCAGAAGGCGCTCAAGATCGCCTGCGGATAAGGCACGGTCACGAGGCCTGAAGGTGGCCATAAATGCTGCTTTCAGGCCTCAAATTCCTTGCATGTTCGGGCTCTCCCTGCCACAGTGCGCTGCCTGGCCGCCTTGATCGAGGAGGCCCAAGAAGGGCCCCGCAAGGGGCCCTTCGGGAAATGTGCAGAGGCAGGATCATCGGCGGTGAGGGCCGGTGGGATTTGCCCGGTTGAGTTGGTGCGGGAGGGGAGTATCACCACGAGATTTTCGGCGGCCGGCGGCGCCGGAAAGTTGTGCTTTCCTTCCAGAAATTGGGTGCCCGGAACCTGGACAGGTGTGCCAGGAGGCTTGGAGATCGTCCGGGCCGGTTGCGTTTTGGGATCGACCGGAACGCACAATAGAAACAGGGAGTTGAGGACGCGATGGCGACGACCATGAGAACAAGTGCCGCGAAGAGAGGCAAGAAACCTTTTAGAAAGCCCATACCCGTTCCCAAGAAACCAAGGGTGAAGCGCGCCGGCGCGGGGGGATTCAACTCCGACGTCATCGTCGACATGATGCATATGTACGATTTTCCGTTTGCCGCCATCAATCCGGGGGCCAGCTACCGGGGGTTGCACGATTCGGTGGTCAATTACGGCGGTAATTATCCCTATATGATGTTGTGTACCCATGAGGAAACGGCGGTGCAGATCGCCCACGGCTATGCCCGCGCGACCGGCAAACCGATGATCGCCATCGTCCATAACCTGGTGGGCCTTCTCCATTCCAACATGGCGATCTATTACGCCTATATCGACCGCGCGCCGATCTTCATCGTCGGCGCGACGGGGCCGCTCAACGAGACCAAGCGGCGGCCCAAGATCGACTGGATTCATACCGCCAACGGCCAAGGCGCGGCGATCCGCGAATACGTGAAATTCGATGCCCAGCCGGCCACCGTGGACGGCGTGCCGGAAGCCTTCGCGCGCGCCTATTCGGTCATGATGACCAATCCCCAGGGGCCCATTTACATGTGTTACGACGCCTGGCTTCAGGAAGAGAAACTGGACCGCAAAATTCCCCTGCCACCGGATTCGGCGGTCAAGGTGCCGTCCAAGATGTCGCCGGATCCCGAACAGATCGAACAGGCGGCCGCGCTTTTGGTCAAGGCCAAGAACCCCATTCTGCTGGCCGAATACGCGGGCCGCACCGAGCAAGGCTACGACGCGCTGGTCAAGCTCGCCGACGTGGTCCAGGCCGCGGTCTATGATCTCGACGCGCGTTGCAACTTCCCCGGCGTTCACCCGCTTAATCTGTCGATGATCGACGAGATCTGGACCAAGACGGACCTCATCGTTGGCCTCGACGTGGAGGATTGGGAGCGCCCGACGTCGCGCTTGGTGTCGACCACGCGGGAGCTCAAGCGCAAGACACCCCCCGGTTGTAAATTTGTCGATATCGGTTTCGGCGAATTGAAAATCTCCGGTTGGTCGCTGGATTACCAGCGCCTGATGCCGTTCGATCTCCGCATTATCGGCGACACCGACCTCGCCATTCCGATGCTGACGGCCGCCTGCCGCCGGCTGATCAATCGTAGCGCCGCGGTCAAGAAACGGATCAAGGCGCGCGGCGCCCAGATCGCCAAACTGCACAATAGCAAGCGCAACCAATGGCGCCAGGCCGGCAGCGATCCCAAGGCGCGGGCCATGAGCCCCATCCCCCACGCGGTTCTGGCCAACGAGATTTGGCAGGTCATCAAGGGCGAGGACTGGGTTTTGGCGGCGGGCGCGCTCGATGACTGGGCGCGGCGGATTTGGGACTTCGATACCCATTACCGCCATCCCGGCAAGTCGCTCGGCACCTCGACCCAGATCGGCCTGTCGCTGGGGGCGGCGCTTGCCCATAGGGACAAGGGTAGGTTGGTCATCGATATCCAGCCCGACGGCGATCTGATGTACGACGCCGGCGCCTTGTGGATCGCCGCCAAGCATAACCTGCCGATGCTGGTCGTCATGTACAACAACCGCGCCTATTACAACGACTGGGAACACCAGATCAGGATGGCCCAGTTGCGCAAGACCGATGTCGACAAGGCCTATGTCGGCATGGACCTGTGTGATCCGGATCCGGACTTTGCCGGCCTCGCCCGCGCCATGGGCTGGTACGGCGAAGGGCCCATCGACCGGGCCGAGGACGTGCAGCCGGCGCTGCGGCGGGCCATCGCCCGGGTCAAGGCGGGGCAGCCCGCGCTGATCGATACCATCACCGTCCGCCGTGACAGCTTTAGCAAGTAGGTCGGATGGGCGCCGTTGAATTTAGGTCGTAGGCATTGGGGGCGTGGGTATGTTATCGAGATCGTTGGGAGCAGCGACGTGAGCGCGAGGCGGGCCGCCGGAGAGGCCCGCGCCCAGTGCCGTTTCGCTTGCGCCGGAACGAACCGGGACCGGGATGATGCGTAGACTCGTCGTCGGCATATCGGGTGCCTCGGGCGCCATTTACGGCATCCGCCTGCTTGAGGTGTTGCGCGAAGTGGAAGATATCGAGGTTCACCTGGTGATGTCGCCCTCGTCCGGACGCACCATCCACGACGAAACCGACTGGAAGGTCTCCGACGTCGAGGCCCTGGCCGACGTGGTTTACAACTACAACGATATCGGCGCTTCACTGTCGAGCGGTTCCTACCGTCACGCCGGCATGATCATCGCACCCTGTTCGGTCAAGACCTTGTCCGGCATCGTCAACTCCTACGACGACAATCTTCTGGTGCGCGCGGCCGACGTGGCGCTCAAGGAAAAACGCCGCGTGGTCCTGTTGGTCCGCGAGACACCGCTGCATCTCGGTCACCTCGAGTTGATGGCGCGGGCGGCGCGATACGGCGCGGTGGTGATGCCGCCCGTCCCGGCATTCTACATTCGGCCCAAGTGCCTCGATGACGTGATTAACCAAAGCGTGGGAAAGGCACTTGATTTATTTGATATTTCGCACACACTTTTCCGCCGATGGACCGAATCGGATCCATCGGAAGAATAACGAGGGGGATTCTCATTCCGGCTCGACGGTTTTGAACCGCGCGCCTTAAGTGCGGAGAGCTTGAAGCAACACATACCATAACAGGTGGGGTATCATGGAATACGTACTGCTAATGTTAACCGCCGCGGGCGATGCGCTGATCATCATGTCCGATCCCATGCGGCTGATGTTCCTGTTCGGGGGCGTGATCATCGGCCTGATTCTGGGCGTGATTCCCGGCCTTGGCGGGCTCGTGGGCATGGCGCTGTTGCTGCCGTTCACCTTCGACATGGACAAGTTCGCGGCTTTCGCCTTCCTGCTGGGGATGGGGTCGGTGACGACGACCTCGGATACCATTCCGGCGGTGCTGTTCGGGGTGCCGGGAACCACGGGGTCGGCGGCGACCATTCTCGATGGCCATCCCATGGCCCGGAAAGGCGAGGCGGGGCGCGCCTTCGGCGCGGCCTATACGGCATCGATGATAGGTGGGCTCTTTGGCGCCCTGCTGCTGGCGGTATCTATCCCCATCCTGCGCCCGGTGATGCTTTACCTGGGCTCGCCGGAGCTTCTGTCGTTCTCGGTGTTCGGCCTTTCCATGGTCGCCGTGTTGTCGGGCTCCTCGCCCATGCGCGGCGTGGCCGCGGCCTGTGTCGGCCTGCTCGTCGCCATGGTCGGCTCCGACCCGCAGACCGGGACGCTGCGCTGGACCCTTGATTCCCTTTATCTATGGGACGGCCTGCCCATTGTGCCGGTGACCATCGGCCTGTTCGCCCTACCGGAACTCGCCGACATGGCGATTATCCGAACATCGATCGCCTCTGATTCCGATGATGTTGAAATAGATACCCGTTCGGGCCAATGGCAAGGTGTCCGCGATACCTTTACCCATTGGTGGCTCGTCATCCGCGTGGCGTGGCTCGGGGCCGCCCTCGGCGCTATCCCGGGTCTCGGGGCCGCCATCGTCGACTGGGTCGCCTACGGCCACGCCGCCCGCACCGAGCCCGGTGCGTCGGAGACCTTCGGCAAGGGCGATGTCCGCGGCGTGCTGGCTTCCGAAGGGGCCAACAACGCCAAGGAAGGCGGCGCCCTGGTTCCCACCATCGCCTTCGGCGTTCCGGGTTCGGCCTCCATGGCCATCTTGCTCGGCGCCTTCCTGATCCATGGCCTGATTCCTGGCCCGGATATGCTGACCAAGCACCTGGACGTGACCTATTCCATGGTGTGGTCGGTGGCCATCGCCAATATCCTCGGCGCCGGCATCTGCTTCGCCTTTTCCAACCAGTTCGCCAAGATCGCCTTGCTCCGCTACACCATCATCATGCCGCTCATCCTGGCGGTGGTGTTCATCGGCGCCTTCCAGGGGTCGCGCCAATGGGGCGATATTTATACGCTGCTAGTCTTCGGCACCGTGGGTTGGACCATGAAGCGCCTGCAATGGCCGCGGCCTCCGGTGATCCTCGGCTTTGTGCTGGGCGATATCGTCGAACGCTATCTGTTCATTTCGGTGGAGCGTTACGGCACCGAATGGCTGTTTCCGACATCGATCGAGAGCATCCGCTACGTGGTGATCTTCATGTTCCTGCTATCGGGCTATGGGTTGTCGCGTCCGCTCATAAAGGAGTGGCGGTTGGCCGGCGGTGCGGCAAAGATCCTCAAAGAGTTCGGGGCAAAGCCAAAGATCGACATGCAGACCGGGTTTTACATCCTTGCCATCGCCCTCTTTTCTTGGGCCATGGCGGAGGCGAACACCTGGAACCACGACGCCCGCATCGTGCCCAACATCGTCGGTTACTTCGGCTTGGCGGTCATGTCGGTCAGCATGATCAACCATACCTTCAGGACGCCCGGTCTATACGATGAAGTCGGGCCGGAAGGCCGGGTGCGCGAGTCGCTCCATCTCGATCTCACGGTCCGTGGGCCGAAGATGGCCCCGAAGCTCCTTGCCTTTCGCGCCGGGACCTTCATGCTTTGGCTTTTGTTCTTCCTCTTTTCCTCGGCGATGATTGGGATTCTGGCCACGGTGTTCGTGTTCGTGGTCCTCTACATGAAGCTCGAGGGCAACGAGCCGTGGAAGCTGACGTTATACTGCGCGTTCGGGCTGTTTTCCTTCGCCGCCGGATTGTTCGACGAACTGCTGGCCCTGCCGTGGCCGCAGGCGTTTCTCGGCGATTTCTACGTCCTCGCGAGGGAATGGGGCAACACCCAATATTACGTGTGGTTCCCATAGAAACGGAAACGCGTTGGAACGGAAAGGGGCGGGGGGCAACTCCCGCCCCTTTTGCCGCCCCCATTGTGGGGGGGGGGGCACCGCCGGCGCTGGGCCGGGGCGGGGATCGGCCCCAGGCGCCGCCCGGAAAGTGCTCTAGGGATGGACGGTTTCGGTGAACCAGTCGGTGGGAAGTTCGTTGCCCACGCCTTCTTCCTTGGCGCGCCGGTAGATCACCGAACCGGCGGCGGCGAACTGATAGCCGAGGCCGAGGTTGTTGAGGAAGCAGGTCACCTCGCTATCGCTTTCGCGTCCCTTCGCGGCGCCGGTAATCAGGTCCGGCAGGGTCGGGAAGGAATCGAAATCGAGCGCACCGGCCGTACCCCAGGACTTGCCCTCGTTCTCCTGATAATTGGTGGCCCCGGTGGAGACGATGATCATGGGTTCGGTGTCATGGGTATGGATGGCGACCCGGTCGGCGGCCCTGACGGCTTCCACGTCGATTTCGGGTATCTTGATCGAAGTCAGGTGCATGCCCTCCTCGATCCAGTCGGCGAAAAAGATCGGATCGATGGAATTGGTGCCGCACATGGCGATGTCGGCGCCGCCCATGGCGTCCTCGGCGTGACCGACCGGGGTGACCGGCACCTGCAGCGATTCGCTCATGCGCCGGGAAAACGATTCGCGGTTTTCCTTATTGGGTGAAAAACATCGGATTTCCTTGATGTCCCGGACCGAACAGGCGGCCGATAATTGGGTTTCGGCCTGCCAGCCCGATCCCAGGATACCGACGGTTTGGGCATCCTCCCGGGCCATGTATTTGATCCCGAGCCCGTTGGTCGCGCCGACCCGAATATGCTGCAACACGCCGTCGGGGAAGATCGCCAGGGGTTCCCCGGTATCGGTGGAAAACAGAAGCACCAGGCCGACATAGCGCCCACCGGGGGCGGCGGGCACTTTCACCCGCCGCTGGGTGTTGCCGATGATGGGATTGGTCACGATGTCGGAATTAATCCTGATGGCGCTGACGCCGAGCTTCGGCAGCACGCCGTCCATGGACTTGAGGCCATAGACGGCCTCTTCGCTGTAACTGGTGGGCGCGATGCAGTCGGACCTGGTGCGGTTGATGCCCCGGCCCGCGGCCAGTTCCACGTAGGCGTCTTCCA
>SMXQ01000087.1 GCA_004356985.1 Alphaproteobacteria bacterium
CCGAGGACCTGACCGGCGCGGTGGTCTTCCTGTCGTCGGCGGAAAGCGACTTCATGACCGGCCAGACCATGGTGGTGGACGGCGGTTCGGCCATGCATTGACCGCCGCCTAAATTGCGTTGTCGAGGGTGACCATGAATTTTATGACGCTTTGCTTGAACAGGGGCACTACCAATGGCCGAGGTTAAACGTTTCGAGACCGACGTCGCGATCATCGGTTCGGGTGGCGCCGGACTGGCGGCCGGCATCGAGGCGCGCGACGCCGGCGCCCGCGCCATCGCCTTCGAAATGGCCTCGGAATTCGGTGGTGCGGCCATCACGTCGGGGGGCGGCTGCATGATCGTCGGCACCCCATTGCAAAAAGAAAAAGGCATTGAGGACAACCCGGATCTGGCCTTCGACGACTGGGTTAAATGGGGCGGCCCCAGCGTCGACAAGGTCTGGGCCAGGTACTACATCGAGCATTCCCTGCACGACCTCTATCATTGGGCCGAAGGCCTCGGCGTGAAATGGGTCGACATGAAAACCCAGGAAGGGAACTCCGTCATGCGCTGGACCCGGGCGGAGAGGAGCGGTCTCGGCCTGACCACCCATATGATCGACGGGTTTCGCGGCCGGGGCGGCGAAATGGTGGCCAACACGGAAATCACCGGGATTAAATTCGATGATCAGCGTGTCACCGGTATCGAGGGAATCAACACTGAAACAGGCGCGGCGGTGGACGTCGCCGCCAAGGCCGTGGTGGTGTCCACGGGCGGGTTCAACTCCAATCTGGACATGATCCTCGAAGCCAGGCCCGATCTCTGCGGCGACAAGATATTGGAAGGCTCGGGACCCGGTTCGACGGGGTCCGGCCACAAACTGGTGCGCCGGGTGGGGGGCCAGCTCACCCACATGGACCACGTCTGGTTCTATGCCTATTCCACCCCGGACTACCGCGATCCCAATCAGCGGCGCGGCCTGGTTTGCCGGCAGATCCCGGGCTACATCTGGGTCAACCAACAGGGCCGCCGTTTCCACAATGAGGCCCTATCGGGCGGCAATTCCGCCAGCCCGGCGCTTTTGGCGCAGACCCCGCGCCACTGCTGGGCGATCGTCGATACGCCCATGAAAGCCGGCCTGGAAGTCGCCGATCCGTACTACCGGGATGGCGCCAAGGTGAACCGCGAAAAAATCGAGGAACTGCTGGCCGATTCCCCCTTCATCAAGAAGGCCGACACCCTGGCCGGGCTGGCCGAGGAGATCGGCGTGGCGGTGCCCACCTTCGTCGCTACGTTGGAACGCTACAACCAAGCCTGCCGCCAAGGGCTTGAAGAAGAACCTGAATTCGGCAAGCCGCTCAAATCGTCGAAGCCGTTCGACACGCCACCGTATTACGCGATTCAATTTTTCCCACTGGCGCGCAAGAATTTCGGCGGCATCAAGACCGATCTGGAATGCCGCGTGCTCGATAAGCACTTCGAGCCCATTCAAGGGCTCTACGCGGCGGGCGAAGCCTGCGGCATGGCCGGCGGCCACATCAACGGCAGTGCCGGTCTCGAGGGCACCATGCTGGGGCCGTCGATCTTCAGCGGGCGCGTCGCCGGCGGTTGGGCGGCCCGTGAAGCGGGCCATGGCGACGGCTTCGTCGGCAAGGCGAACCGCGGCTGAACGTCCCGCCTCAGGCGGCATTTCCCCCATGCCGCACCGATCGGCGGGCATGGGCTTCCCCGGTCCGGGCGGCGTGGGCGACCCCTTGGGGGCTCACCTCTGGTCCGCCTCTTCGGCCCAGGTTTTGATCCACTTGGCGGCGGCGGCGGCGGCGCCGCGGGTGACCGGCGCCTCGAGCCCATACTCGGCGGCCAGCCGCGCCGCATGCTGGATATCCTTGCTGAACATGCCCCGCGCGCGCTGGGGCCCGGCGTGGCCGTCGGCGACCAGGATCACCTTGTCCCAGTGTTCGATGGTGGCGCCGGTGGTCACGTCCCGGGCCATGTCGAGGAATTGCACCGCGTCCAGGCCCGCCGCCTGGACGATCTCGACCGCTTCGGCGAACATCACGCGCTCCACCGCGTTGGTCAGGTTCTTGGCGATCTTGGCGACGTTGCCCGACCCCAGCGGCCCGAAATGGTAGACCGCCTTGCCCACGGATTCCAGGTGCGGGCGGATTTTGGCGACAATGTCGTCGGCGCCGCCCACCAAGAAGGTGCCGCCGCCCGCCTCGAGCCGGCGGGGAACCGAGGTGATCGGCGCGTCCGCCACATCGACCCCCATCAGCTCCGCCGCTTCGGCGACCCGCGCCGTGGTCTCGGGCAGGATGGTGGAGTGCAGCAAGACCGTGGCCCCGGCGCCGGCGCCCTCGAGCACGCCGCCCGGGCCCAAGGTGGCGTCCAGGACTTCTTGGTCGTCATGGACCAAGACGTGGACGAAGGCCGCGTCCCGCGCCGCCTCGGCCGAGCACGTTGCGGTGGCCGCCCCCATGGCCCGTGCCGTGGCCATGGGCTCGTCAGCGATGTCGTAGGCCTTCACCTGGTGGTTTGCCGCCAGCATGCGGGTCAGCAACGCGCGGCCCATTTTGCCGACGCCGATCAGGGCGAGTTTGTCCCCCATGTCGTCCTCCCCTGAATCGATGCCCCCGGCGCGGCAATCCGCGCCCCCGGCCGAGGCCCGAGATTACCAAGGCCCGGCGCTTCGGTGAAGGCCGGCATGGCCGGGCGCCGCGGTCACCGTGGTGGCCGGCGACCGCGCCTACGCCGATCAGCAAGCCGCCTAGCCGCGGCCAGCCTCAGAAATTCGCCGTCACGCTGATGGCGCCGAAATGGTGGGGGGTGGCCTGGCCGTCGAATTCAATGGTCCTGAGCACCTGGGTATAGGTGATGCGGAAGCGCCGGAAGATGAGGGCGAGGCCGAGCTGCGCGTCGCCCACCAAGATTTTCTTGTTGACGGAATGACTGTCGGTGAAGGTGTTGCCGTCGAGGAAGATATTTCGCGCCACGGCGCGGCCCTCGATGCCGGCGAACAGGTACCAGCCGAAGCCGCCGGCGGGCGGCTGGAAATGGGCGGCGCCCGGCAGCGATGGGCGGATGCGCGGCGGGCCGCCGAAATCGCCCGCGAAATCCTCGCCCAGGCGGGTCATCAACCCGGCGGCGGCGTAGGTGAACACGTTGCCGAGGCTGAGCCCCACATGGGGCGTGAAGTCGGTATCGAGGCCGAAGGCCGGGGTGCGGGGCCAGGCGAAGCGCCGGGCGTGTTCATAGGTGATGTTGAGCGCCGGTTCGTTGTTCAACTGGTGTCGCCAGCCCCGGGGGCGGGTGATGTTGAACGCCCGGTGCCAGGTTTTTTGGACATCGTCGGCCTGGGAGGCGGGGCCGATCACGCCCAGCGAAATGGCCACCGAATCGAGCCGGTCGGCGGTCTGGGCGGTCAACCCCAACTCGCCGTACAGCCAGCCGGCATAGGGGCGGTCCCCGGTCTGCAGGGTGGCCACGGATATGTCGCCGGGGGTGTAGATATTCTGGCCCAATGCGAAACCGATTCGCCGATCGCCGCCGTCGGGAAACAGCGGCAGGGTCCTGGCCAGCCAACCGCTGAATTTTTCCAGCCGGTCTTTCTTCAACAATATGCTGACCTTGAGGCCGTTGGTGTAATGGCGGTCGGTGCCGCTGATGCTGTCGTTTTCCACCAGCAACGAGAAGCTTTCCAGGGGGAACGAGAGGCCCGTCCCGCCCTGGGCCACGGCCATGGGCGGCGCCGCGAGGAGGCCGATCAGAGAGATCAGGGCGAGCAGGGCGGAAAACGCCAAACGGGGGGAAGCCATGGCGCCCAAGATAGCGCCGCCCTTTCGCCATGGCCAGGGGCTGCTTATAGTCGGGGCCGACGGACCACAAGAGCAAAACCACAGGGGAGGAAAATTTGGCCAAAATCGAACTGCCCGATATCGACCTCGACGGCCGCGTGGTGATCATGACCGGCGCCGACCGCGGCCTGGGCCGCGCCATGAGCCTGGGCTTGGCCCAAGCCGGCGCGCGCCTGGTGCTGGCCTCGCCGGCCGTGGCGGGGCTTGAGGAGGTGGCGGCGGAAATCCGCGGCATCGCCGGCCCGGGCCATGATTTGGTGGTGGAAACCGACATCACCGACCTGGGGTCGGCCGCCGCCTGCCTGGCCCGGACCATGGACGCCTTCGGCGCGCTCCACGTGCTGGTCAACAACGCCCGGCGCCCCCATCGCGGCCCCGGCCTGCCGGCGTCGGGAAACTCCTTTAAGTTCTGGGAGACCGACCCCCGCATCTATAAGGAATCGGTGGAAGTGAACGTCACCGGCACCTTCTTTATGGCGCGGACCATGGCGCCCCATTTCATCGTCCAAGGCCAGGGCAAGATCATCAACCTCACCACCTCGGTGCATAATTTCTCCGGCCACATGAACAGCCCCTACGGCGTGACCAAGGCGGCGGTCGACGCGGAAACCTATATCTGGGCCAAGGACCTTGCCGGCACCGGGGTGACCTGCAACGCGCTGTTGCCCGGCGGGGCGTGCGATTCCGATCCCCAACGCGAGAAAAAGCCGGGACGCACCTACCTGCCCGTGGACATCATGAACCCGGTGGTGATCTGGCTGTGCTCGCCTCGTTCCGACGGGCACACCGGCGGGCGCTTCAACGGAAGCCTGTGGGACCCATCGCTGGACGTTGATTCCGCCGGGGCGGCCTGCCGGGAAGCGGCGGCTTTCCTCGGCGTGGATTAGCGGCCAGCCCTCATCCTGAGCCTGTCGAAGGATGAGCCTGTCGAAGGATGAGCGATGAGCCCCCATGGTTCGACAGGCTCACCATGAGGACCGCGAGTGGGCGCGGCGGTTACCCGGCGTGGATTAGCGGCCAGGCCCTTTAACCTTCCCTCACCCCCTCCCTAACCCTCCCCCGTCAAGGGGGAGGGAAACTCGGCCCTAACCCTCCCCCGTCAAGGGGGAGAGAAACTCGGCATGGCTGTCATCTCAGGGGTTCCCTCCCCCCTTGTGGGGGAGGGACAGGGTGGGGGGATCTGAACAGACCGGGAAACACCAACCGGACAATGGGCCAGGGAGGGGGACAGGGTTACTCCGCCGCCCGTCACGCCTAGGGCGTGCAAAGAACCAGAGGGCGCGGCGGTTACTCGGCCGCCGACGCCGAGCCCTTGGGCCGCTTCTCGGCCATGACCTTGGCCACCGCGTCTTCCACCACCGTTCCCTGGTAGAAATCCGGGTTCATCTTGGTGTGCATCTCGGCGGTGTTGGTGAACACGAATTCCTTGAAGTCGTCTTCGTTGATGGTCTCTTGTTCGACCATTTCCCAGGCCTCGTGCAGGACGCCGGACATGTCGGGCACGTCCCAATGGCCGATGTCCGAAGAGAAGACGGCCTTCAGCTTGACGCCGAAATGGTTGAGCTTTCTGTCGAAGGCCAGCGCCGTCATCTTGTCGTCGGCTTCCGCGCCGTAATAGAAGTTGGGCACGAACTGGTCGCGAATGTCTTCGCGCGACGTCACGCCCGACGCCTCGTAATCGTTCATGGGGCGGGTCTCGATCTTCTGGGACTGGGGAAGTTCCTGGCAGCCGCGCCATTTCTCCGCCGTCATGTAGGGCATGTTGCCGTAGCGTTCGAACATCTCTTCCATCAGCGCGACGTCGAGCTTGGAAGGATCCTGATGCTCGTAGATCCACTCCAGATTGCGTTTCTCGTAGATCTCCATGAGGTCGTTGTAGAGCTGGGTCGCCCAGGCGACGCCGCCTTCGAGGAAGGCGAAGTTCAGTGTCGGGAAGCGCTTGAGCACGCCCGAGAAGAACAGCGAGCGAGCGAAGAATTCGTTGCCCACGGAGAACGTGCCCAACCGGTTGAAGGAGTAACAGTCGGGCGACTGGCGCCGCGCCGTCTTCTGGGCGCCGGAATGGCCGGCCGGGAGCACGCCCAGGTCGACGCATTTCTGCCAGAACGGGTCGTAGTCGTTGCCGTCCCTGGGCTCCATGCAGATCGACGTGACCCGTTGGGTCAGCTCGCCGAGCTTGGGGTCGACGGCGGCCACTTCGGGCACCGCGTCGCGCACCTCGCCGGAGATGGTGATGGTCTTGAGCCCGAGCGTGTTGACCACGTAATCCAGTTCGTCCATGGCTTCCTTGGGGGTCCAGGTGGGGATGATCGCCGACGGCGTCATGCGGTCCTTCACGTCGTCGAACATTTCCGCGTAAAGGGTGTTGAGCGATCGGGCCAGGACCTGGCGCATTTCATCGTCGCGCACCTGGTTGGCGGAAATGCCGTAGGTGGTGTAGATGATGGCGAAATCGATGCCTGCGTCCTCCAGCCGCTCGGCGTAAAGCCGGGGCAGCATGCAGGTGGCGCGGTCGATGGTGTACTTGCCCGACGGCGCCGCCCAGAACATCGAGCGATGCTTTGACGTGTATCCCGGCCGCCCGCCCTTCTCGAATTTCTCGGCGATCTTCGGGCCGCCGATATCGCGGACGTAATCGAGAAGCGCCCATTCGCATTCCAGCACATGGGCGTCGGCATCGATCACCGGATAGTCGAGATTTTTCTTAACCGCGGCCGAGCGGCTGTTGAGGGTATGAACGTCGCGCATGTCAATCTTCCCTTCCCGGGCTGGTCATGCCCCGCGGCCTCCTGGGGCGGAGGCCCTTGGTTCATTTGTGTAGATTGATAAGCATTTTGCCACAAACCGGCGGGGCCAGTAAAGGCGGCAATTCCGATAATCGAGACCACGTCCACTCGACACTGTCGGGGGCCGTGGGCCAGCGGCTAGGGCGTTGATGCTTTCGGGCGGCGTCCGACGTTAAGGCAGGCCGATCCTTGTGGTTGAGCAAACTCGTCGTTTCCTGGTATAGCTGCAAAGGACGGTTTTTTAATGCCCCCAACAATCAGTACGGGAGAAAGGTCATGAGAAATTTCATCGTGATAGGCATTATGGCAATCACCGTACCTTTTTTAGATGTTCCCTCTGCGTCCGCCGAGGGGTTGAACGGTGAGCAGATCAAGAAGCTTCTCATCGGTAACACGGTTTTTCGTGAAACCCTCAGTCGTAAGCGGAGAAGCCGGGAAACGTGGATATATTTTAAGAATGTATCCGCAATGGGTTTTAAACAGCAGAGAGAGAAAAAGAAAGGGGGGTATAAAATACGGGATTTTGATGGGTCTTGGAGCGTTACAGCTGCCGGAAAAATCTGTTGGCAAGGGCTAACGAAGGGTGCCCGCGCTGAAAATTGTGGAAACAATTTACGCGTCGTAGGCGACACGGTGAAATTGGACGGGCTCGGTGGCTTAGGGAAGCGAAAATGGACGCTACTCAAGGGCAATCCTGAGGGGCTCTAAGCACATATCGGCAAATTTAGCGCTAGCGCACGCCTGACTAATCGCTAGATTGAATACTTGTTGTCGTCCTTGATCCGAATGCGATAATCGAAATCAATTCCGGCCATGTTGGGAAGGGGGCGCCATCCATGAAGATGATTCCGTTCGGGTCCGTCACCGGCTACACCGTATCAAACATGGGGCTCGGCTGCATGAGCATGTCGGGCTGCTACGGCGCCGCCGACGATGATGAGTGCATCGCCACCCTGCACCGGGCATTTGAGTTGGGCGTCAATTTCCTCGATACCTCGTACTCCTATGGCGCGGGCCACAACCAGACCCTGATCGGCAAGGCCATCGCCGGGCGGCGCGACCAGGTGGTGATCCATTCCAAGTCGGGCGCGCCGCCGCCCAAGGATGCCGGCGACACCAACCGCGGCGCCGGGGGTGAGGCGTATTTGCGGATGGTCTGCGAGGAAAGCCTGAAGCGGCTCAAGATCGACTGCCTGGACATCTTGTGCATGTCGCGGGTCGACCGCGAGGTGCCCATCGAGGACTCCGTCGGCACCATGGCGCGCATGGTGGAGGAGGGCAAGACGCGGTTCATCGCCCTGTCCGAAGCCTCGCCGGATTCGATCCGCCGGGCCTGGACCGTTCACCCCATCGCCTCCCTTCAGTTCGAATACTCGATCTTCTCGCGTGACGCCGACGAATTCGGCAACCTCAAGGCGGCGCGCGAACACGGCATGGGATTCATGGCCTATTCGCCCTTGGGCCGCGGCATCCTTTCGGGCCAGATCCACCGCCCCGATGACCTTCCCGAGGGCGACAACCGCCGCGATTACCCGCGCTACAGCCCGGAAAACATGGTCCATAACGCGAAACTCCTGGCCCGCCTGGAAGAGGTCGCCGGCGACAAGGGCATCAGCCTACCGTGCCTCGCCCTCGCCTGGATCCTCCACCAGGGCGACGACATCATCCCCATCCCGTCGTCCAAGAGCCGCGACCACCTGGAGGACAACCTCAAGGCTCTCACCGTGGAGCTTAGCGCCGGCGATCTCGCCCGTATCGAGGAAATCTGCCCCATGGGCGCGGTGGCCGGGACCCGCTATCCGGAACGCATGATGTCCCGCATGAACGTCTGAACCGAAGGAACATCGCCATGCCGTTTTTTCCATCCCTGCCCGACGACGCCAATGTCCGGACCATCTTCGCCATGGCCGCCGACAGGTACCACGGCTGGCACGATCTTTCGGAACACCTGATGCGCGGCGACAGCGCTTTTTCGTTGCAGGAACGCGAGCTGATCGCCGCTTATGTGTCGGGCGTCAACACCTGCCAGTATTGCCACGGGGTTCATTCCCAGGTGGCCATGGCGCTGGGCTTCGCCGAGGACGGGTTCGCCAGGTTGATGGAGGACGTGGACACCTCGGGCGTCGATGACAAGATCAAGCCGGTCCTGAAATACGTCCGCAAGCTGACGCTCACGCCGTCCAAGATGGTCCAGGCCGACGCCGATGCGGTGTTTGCCGCGGGCTGGAGCGAACGCGCCCTGCACGACGCGATCACGGTTTGCGCCATGTTCAATTTCATGAACCGGATGCTCGAAGGCCACGGCATCAAGGGCGACCCCGCCACCTTCGCCCAACGCGGGCGCATGAAGGCCAAGATCGGTTACGCCGACCGTTCGCCGCTCAACGCCGACGGCAGGCCGGAGCCCGCGCCGGCGAAGTAACCCCATTGATGGTTAACGCCCATCATTGACGCCGATCATTGACCCCGATCATTGACAGGGCCGGCGGCGGGGCTAGTTTGCCGCCATGTCCCCACCGTCCGCCCCGCCCCCGCGTCCATGAACGGCGCCCGGCCCACCCACCGGCCCACCCAATGGCCGGTGGTGATCGCCGCCTTCGGCGCCGGGATCATCGGCGCCGCCCATATCGGTAAGGTGCCCGCGGCCCTGCCCGCATTGCGCGCCGAATTCGCCATGGACCTGGTGACCGCGGGCTGGGTGGTGTCGCTCTTCTCGTTGATCGGAATTCTCATCGGCATGGCCGCCGGCCTGGCCTCGGACCGTCTCGGGCATCGCCGGCTCTCGGTCTGCGGCATGGTCCTGCTGGCCGCCGGGTCGGCTGCCGGCGCCGGCGCAGAATCGGCGTCGGCGATCCTGGCGACCCGCCTGGTCGAGGGGTTCGGCTACATCACCGCCATCGTGTCTGCGCCGTCGATCATCGCCCAGGCGGCGGCGCCGGCCGACCGCCGAATTTGCGTCGGCATGTGGGGGGCCTTCATGCCCACCGGCATGGGCGCCATGTTGGCGGTCTCGCCTTATCTCCAGGAATGGGCCGGCTGGCGGGGGTCGTGGCTGGTGCTGGCGGCGTTGACGGTGATTTGGGCCGCCGTCATGGCACTGGTGTTTCGCGGCGGCCCCGGCCTGGGCGCGCCGGGCGGGCGGCCCGAGCATCCCTGGCGCAACCTGGCCATCACCCTGGCCGCGCGGGGGCCGTGGCTGCTGGCGCTCTGCTTCGGGTTCTATACCCTCGCCTGGATCGCCTTGATGGCCTGGCTGCCGACCTTCATGGTCGAGGAACGCGGCTTGCCGGTGCGGACCGCGGCCTTGGTGACGGTGATCGCCGTTCTCATCAACCTGCCGGGCAACCTGATCGGCGGTTGGCTGGTCCACAGGCAAGTGCCGCGCGGGCCGGTGATCGCCATGGCCGGAGCGGTGATCGCGCTTTCCGGGCCGCTGATCTTCCTCGATCTCCTGCCCGACGGGGCCCGGCTGGCGGCCTGCCTGGTCTATTCGTTGGCCGTCGGCGTGGTGCCGGCGACGATCCTCGGCGCAGCGCCTTATTTCGCGCCCGGCCCGGGCCAGATCGGCGCCACCAATGGGCTGATCATCCAGGGCTCGCACCTCGGGCAGTTCGCCGGCCCCCCTTTGGTGGCCGCGGCGGTGGCGCTCACCGGCGGCTGGCAGGCCGGCGCCCTGGTGTTCGCCGGCGCCGGCGCCGGGGTGGTGTTGTTCGCCGGGCTCATTGCCCGCGAGGAACGCCGCCTTGACGCGGCTCAGGGCAGTTCCGAGAGCAACACCCCATAGCCCTGGCGCGGCTCGCGGACGTGCAGGCGCTTCTGGAATTCCCACACCCGGGCGCACACCGGATGGATCACCGGCACCGACAGGTCGTCTTCCAGCACCTGGACGATGTCGAGGCTGCGCCAGCCCGAGCCCAGCATGTAGATGGCGTCGGCCCCCTTTTGGGCGAGGAAGGCGGCCTTGATGTGCTGGTAGATCTGTTCGCCGGACAGTTGCTGGACCTTGTCGAAGGGAACGTCGATGCCGGCCATGCCCTTGACCCTGAACCCGGCGTCCTTGAAATAGCGGCTAAACGTCTGGTTGATGGCGCCGGTGAAATAGGTGGCGCCGACGAAGCTCTTGATCTTGAGGGCGCGCAGGGCGGCGATGTGGTTCTGGCCGGCGGTGAAGATGGGAATGCCGTACTTGCGCCGCCAGCGCCGCACCAACTTGGCCTCGCCGTCGAGCCCAAGCATCATGAAAGGCGGCGCGCCGTTGGGATGGATGAGGTCGGGTTCCTGGGGCACCAGGCGTTGGATCTGCTCCTCGTAGGCGGCCATGACGGTCTTGAATTCTTCGCGGGTGCCTTGGGTGATGTTCAGGAACAGCGGGATGATGCCGATGCCCTCGGGCAACAGGCGGATCACTTCCTCGGTCATGCCGGGGCGCATGGTGGGATTGATCATGCCGATCAAGCCGCGCCAAGAAGAAAATGCCATGGGGTCCTCCCTGGGGTGGGTTCTTGGTTGACCCCAACTTAGCGCCGTTGCTGCGGCCGGGGAAGGGGCGCCCGTGGGAGAGGTGAATTGGGACCGGGCCGATGGGGGCGCAATGTCCAATTTTGGCTAATAGAAGACTTTGACCTTATGTCCGCTTTTGACCCAAAGCGGACGTTAGGCCCGAACAATGGACTTGATCTTGGCGCGGCACTGGCCGGCGCGTTCAGCGATCTCGTTGTCCTGGTCCTCGATAGCGGAGCGAGCCAAGTCCTGGAGGGATCCGCCGAAGGTTTGGTCGAGCAACTCGCTCGACACCCGCCGGTTCGAAGTCAACATGCCGTCTTCGTAGATCACGTTGAACGCCATGAACGCAGCGCCCTTGCCCTTGGTTTTCTTGCGAGCCATGGCTCAGCCTCCATCTGAACGGGACAAGAGTCCGAGCGGATGCCCCTGCCTTTGTTATATCGGAATAGGAAGGAGGACACGCCCCCAACTGAAGTTGGAGGCGGTGTCTAGCGTGGTTATTCGATGATGGACAGGTTCTCGGCGGAAGATTTGCCGTTCTGTCCGGGCTGAAGCTCGTAGGAGACCTTCTGCCCTTCGCTAAGAGAACTCAGTCCGGCGCGCTCAACAGCGGAAATGTGGACAAAAGCGTCCTTTGAGCCGTCTTCCGGCTCGATGAAGCCAAAGCCGCGCGTCGCATTAAAAAATTTCACAGTACCTGTTGTCATAGTCTTGCTTTCATTAGTGAGTAGAGCCCGGAACGCACCTGCGCCCGGGGTGAAAGATCGCACAACAAATTAGGAGAAGGTTTCAGCCGCCCTTGGGCGGGACACTCGCTAAACCGGCTGCGGAGCCGTCACGGCGACTATATGGGCCATTGCGATGCCGATTACAAGGTGTTTGTGGCGTGGAGTTCGCGTCACTGGCAACCGGTCGCCGGCACGGGTGCGCCGAAATGAAGGCTCCATAGCCCGTTAACCTAATGTCCGCTTTTGACCCAAAGCGGACATTAACTTTCAACCATAGAAAAGCTATGATGCGGCGTGTTCAATAATTGGCGACTGTATCGGAGGCACAGGACATGAGACAGATTATCGCAGTGGTGCTGGGCGCTATTCTCGTCGGTGCGCCGGTTTCAAATGTCATCGCCCAAGGCGGTTGGCTGGACAAAGGCGGGGACTTTTTGAGGGGCCTCGGTGGCGGGTCAAAGAGTTCAGGCGTGCTCAGCAACGCCGACATCGCCAGCGGCCTTGTCGATGCGCTGAAAGTCGGCACGGAGAGGGTTGTTTCCACTCTCGGAAAGGCCGACGGGTTTAACAAAAGCCGCGATGTTCATATCCCCCTGCCAGGAACCCTTGCCAAGGTCAAAAGTGTACTCGGTCCGCTCGGGATGGGGTCCATGGCCGATGACCTGGAGCTGCGCTTGAACCGTGCCGCCGAAGCCGCCACGCCGCGGGCCAAGCGCCTGTTCTGGGATGCCATCACCCAGATGACCCTGGATGACGTGCAAAAGATCTATAACGGCCCCAAGGACGCGGCGACCCAGTATTTCCGGGGCAAGATGTCGAGCTCCTTGGCAAAGGACATGCAGCCCATTGTCAGCGACGAATTAGGACGGGTCGGTGCAATTCAAACCTACGATAGGATGATGGGCCAATACCGGGCTCTGCCCTTTGTCCCCGACGTCAGAGCAAACCTCACTGAGTACGTGCTGGAAAAGGCGATCGATGCCATTTTCCTGTATCTCGGACGCGAGGAGGCGGCAATCCGCGACAACCCCGCGAAACGAACGACAGCGATCCTGCAAAAGGTCTTCGGCGCGCGCTGAGTTAACGCCGAGATGAATTCCTCCAGGCCGTTAACCTCATGGCCGCTTTTGACCCAAAGCGGACATAAGGGCTGCTTCATCAGTCTTCATATTTGCCTTTCAGAGTGCTCGACTGTAGCATTTCCAGCGCGACCGCTAGGATGTTGTGCGACAGAATAATGGGGGCTGAAATGTTCAAATTTCTCAAATATATGATTACGGCGTTTGCGCTGCTTGTGTTGGTTGGCGCCCCGCAAAATTCCGTCTCGGCCAACAACGGTGTCGGTGTCCTCCTTATGCATGGCAAGGGAGCCACTGCTGATGAAACGACACCTATAGGCAAACTTGCGGAGAGTTTGAAAAGTGATGGATTTATCGTTCTCGCACCTGATATGCCCTGGCACGAATTACGAATTTGGGACAAAAGCTTTAATGAATCCACGGTGGAAATAGACGGATATGTGGCGGAACTGAAAAGCAAGGGCGCAAAGAAAATAGTTGTTGGAGGGCACAGCCTCGGTGCGAGTGCGGCCATAGGCTACGGAGCGCGCCGTAAAGGGATCGCCGGTATTCTGGCCATCGCTCCGGGACACGTGCCGGAATTGAATGGGTTTCGGGCACGGGTGGATGATGATTGGGAGCGAGCGTTAAAATTGGTCAATGAGGGCAAGGGCAACGAAACCTTCGACTTTAAGGATACTAACCAGGGAAGTACGTCAGAGGTCAGCGCCAAGGCGAAGGACTACCTGAGTTGGTATGATCCCGCTGGCCCAGCCGTCATGCCGAGCAACGCTATGATGTTGAAACCGGGCACTGCCCTGATGTGGATTATTGGCAAGCAAGACCCCATGCTGGAATGGGGCCATGACGCGACTTACGCTTTTAATGAGGCTCCTGACCATCCAAAAAGTATCTATATCGAAGTGCCGGGCGGGCATCGTGTAACGGCTCAAAAAGGCGAGGATGCGATAATCAAATGGCTTAAAGGGTTGTAGGCCTCTTATGTCCGCTTGTGGCTAAAAGCAGACATAAGGTTAACGTCTTTTGATGCCCCCGCCCTCACGGCGCGAACAGCAGCAGGCAGATGACCACGGCGGCGGCGATGCCCGCGGCGTCGGCGGTGAGGCCGGCGGCCAGGCCGTGGCGCATGCGGCGCACCTGGATGGCGCCGA
>SMXQ01000088.1 GCA_004356985.1 Alphaproteobacteria bacterium
AACTCGCCCGGGTCCTCGAGAAAAGCGTCAAGGACGCCAACGCCGAGATCATCCACGAAGCCATCCTGCGCTGTCAGTCCCAGGCGGAATACAGTCCCGCCAACAGAGGGCATTTCGGCCTTGCGCTTCGGCGCTACGCCCATTTCACCTCGCCCATTCGGCGCTACGCCGACCTTCTCGTGCACCGGGCGCTGATTGGCGCCCTTGGCCTCGGCGAAGGGGCTCTCGCCGAGGACCACGGCGCCGCCACCCCATGGGAGGAGATCGGCGTTCATATCTCGGACACCGAACGGCGCGCCAAACGGGCCGAACGCGAGTCCATGGACCGCTACCTGGCGCTCTACCTGGAGGAGCGGATCGGCGCCAGGTTCCCGGGCCGCATCACCGGGGTTACGCGCTTCGGGTTGTTCATCCGCCTGCCGGAGTTCGGCGCCGACGGTCTTGTGCCCGCGCGCCACCTGGGCGACGAAAGATGGCATCACGACGCGCACCACCACAGCCTCGAGGGCATGGCGTCGGGCACGGTATATGTGCTCGGCGACGCCGTTGAAGTGGAACTCCGGGAAGCCGATCCGGTGACCGGCGGCCTGATTCTCGGCATCACCGCCCACCGCCCCATCGCACGCCGAAGAGCCCTGAAAACCAAGCGCCGGGCCGGGCCGGGGCCGCGCCGCGGTTCGGCCCGAAAGAGACGAAGGAAGCGCTGAGCGCTTTCGTGGTACTATGGCTTTCGTGGTACACTGACGGTGTCTGATTCCTGCCATCTTCGTGCGTTAACAGATGGGAAACCGGTTGCCGATAGCATCGCCGGGCGATGAAGCCCTTCGCGCCCGATGACCGGAAGACGCCTACCAATGGAAGCGAGATGAGACAGACGACCACCCCAGCGCGCAAGCTAATTTTTCCCTCGCGGCCCCCGTTCATGGATGATCGGCGCGGCCCGCGGCCGGGGGTGAATTTGGGTGCGGCCCTTGCCTTGGTTTTGCTCCTCGGCGGCTGTGCCGTTGCCGACAATTCGCATTCGAACTTCCAGCCGGACCGCGCGGAACGTGTCTTCGCCACCGGATATGCCAATATCCAGGACAAATATATTGATCCCGTGAACATCGCCGATATCGCCTTCGAGGGCATCGAGAACCTCGACGATATCGATCCCAATTTGCAGATCACCAAGTCGCAGAACATCGTCCATCTCGCCAATGGGGACGCGCCGGGTGCCGATATCGCCATGCCCGAAGGGCGTGATCCACATTCCTGGGCACGGTTCACGACCCGAACCATCGTCGCCGCGCGCAACGATTCGCCCGCCCTGAAGGCGGCGGATTCGGAGACCATCTACAAGACCGTCTTCAGCGGCGCGCTTCTGCCTCTCGACCGTCATTCGCGTTATGTGGGCTTTCGATCGGCCCGGAATTACAGGGCCCAGCGCGAGGGCTTTGGCGGCATCGGGGTTCGCCTGGATTTCGACGGTGACTTGCCCGAGATCGTCGCCGTTCTTCCCGATACGCCCGCCAAGCGGAGCCCGCTGCGCAGCGGCGATATCATCACCCATGTGGACGACAGATCCCTTATCGGCCTCGGTCGGCACAACATCATCTGGAGGCTCAGGGGTTTGCAGGGGACCACGGTCCGGCTTCGGGCCATTCGCGAGAGCAGCGATACCCCCATCGTCGTGACCCTCAGACGGTCGCTGATATTCAACCGGACGGTTGAATACGAACGCCGCGGAAGCATGGCGGTGATCCGCGTCACCGGCTTCAATCAGCGCACCTCTCGGGATCTCGAGCATGTCGTCGTTGGCCTGCCGTGGAACGAAGACCCGCCCATCAATGGAATCGTGCTCGACTTACGGAACAATCCCGGCGGGCTCCTGGATCAAGCGGTGGCGGTCGCCGACGCCTTCCTGAGAAAGGGCCGCATCGTTTCCACCCGCGGGCGCCATCCCGAAAGCATTCAGCGCTTCGACGCCACCGGCCGGGATCTTGCCAACGGCATGCCCATGGTGGTTCTGGTCAATGGGCGTTCGGCTTCCGCGGCGGAAATCGTCGCCGCGGCTCTTCAGGACCGGGGCCGGGCGGTGGTGGTCGGATCCAATTCCTACGGCAAGGGGACGGTGCAGAACATCACCCGCCTTCCCAACGACGGCGAGTTGATTTTGACTTGGTCGCGTTTCCACGCTCCGTCGGGATATGCCCTCGATGCGCTCGGCGTATTGCCGAATATCTGCACCGCCACCGTGGCGGCGTCGGACAACCCCGACCTCCACAACCGCGTATTGGCGGCCATTAGGCAATCGGCCAACCTGCTCGCCAAATGGCGGAAGCTCACCGACGTTGACGAATCCCGCCGGAGCAGGCTTCGCGAGAATTGTCCCAAGCGCACCGAGAAGCCGGAAATCGATTTGAAAATCGCCCAGGAAATTCTCGCCGACAGGCGTCTTTACGCCCGCGCCCTGGGCATGTCCGCACCGCTTATGGCGAAGAAAAAGAGGTCCACCGCCTATACCAATTGAGGCCCGCCAAGGGGCCGCACTTGACACCAAGCGAGACAAGGTTATTTTCGCGCACTGACACTGCCGAGAACCAAGGATCAGGCCATGGCCAAAACGAGTACAATCGTCATCAAAATGGAATCGACCGCGGGAACGGGATACTTTTACGTGGCGAAGAAGAACCCGCGCACCCTGACCGAGAAATTGGAGAAGCGCAAATACGACCCGGTGGTCCGGAAGCACGTCATTTTCAAGGAAGCCAAGATCAAGTAACCGGCGCGACCGTTCACGGTCGCCCGATCCCAGGCAGAATACCCAGACATAATAAAAGCCGGCATCAGCCGGCTTTTGCACTTTGGCGGCCGGCCGTCTCAGGCGCTGGCCGCCTTGCCCGTGCTTGCCACCATGTCCGGCAGCATCTCCACCCGGTTGCGACCGTTTCGTTTCGCCTCATAAAGTGCCTCATCGGCCCGTGCCAACAATTCATCGGGTGTGTCGTCATCCCCCTGCCGGCATGCTATGCCGATGCTCACGGTCACGGCGATGCCCTCGGCGTCACCGGCGTTGAAAGGACTGTCCGAAACAAGCCGCCTGAGACGTTCCGCGACATTGGCGGCGACGCGGGCGTCGCATTCGGGCATGACCACCACGAATTCCTCGCCACCGCGGCGCGCGGCGGTGTCGAATTCACGAATTCCGCGCACCATCCGGGCGGCGAATTCCTTCAGAACACTGTCGCCGGCCCCGTGTCCGTAGGTATCGTTGACCTTCTTGAAAAAATCGATATCGAGCATCAGCAGGCTCAAGGGCTTGCCGTTGGCGACCGCGCTCCGCAACGCCGTCTCGATATGGGCGCAGAGATAACGGTGGTTGTATAGCCCCGTCAAGTCATCGGTGAGGGCGAGAGACAGGCTGCGCCGGTAATTGTCTTGAAACCGTTCCCGGTATCTCTTCTGGCGCAACTGGGTGCGCACCCGAACCTTGAGTTCATTGGCATCGACAGGACGGATCAAGTAGTCGTTGATGCCGAGCTCGAACCCCTTGGCGAGGCCGCCGATCTCTTCCGGCTCGATCACCAAGAGGACGGGCATGGTGCGGAATTCTTCCAGGGCACGGAGTTGCGAGCAGAATCTCAGCCCGTCGCTCTCCTCGAGGTAAAGGCTGGTGATGATGAGATCGAACGCATCGTTCGCCAGGCACTCCATGGCCGCGTCCGCGGTCGTCACGCAGACGACCGTCTGGCCGTCCTCACCCAAGACCGCCGCCAGGCGTTCGCCGACGAATTCGTCGGGTTCGACCACCAGAACCGATCCCTTGGGATGATCGGTGAGATCCAGCCCCTTGCCTTCATCGGCGACGCCGAGCTGGCCATAGGTTTCTTCCTGCATGCGCCATTCGTCGATGGCCCTTTTGATACGGGCCAGCGAACGGATACGCGCGAACAAGGTAACGTCGTGGACGGGCTTGGTCAGGAAATCGTCGGCGCCGGCCTCCAGCCCCGTTACCCGGTCCGATATGTCCGACAGCGCCGTCACCATGACCACGGGAATATGGGCCGTTTCGGTATCCGCTTTCAATCGCCGGCACACCTCGAAGCCGTCCATTTCCGGCATCATGACGTCGAGCAGGATGATATCGGGGGCGCTTTCCCTTGCCGCCGCCAGGGCCTCGGCTCCGCTGGTGGCGGTAATGACGGTGAAGTATTCGGCTGCCAGCTTGGCCTCCAGCACCTTGACGTTGGTGGGAAGGTCGTCGACAACGAGGACGCGCGCGGTCATTGGGTTATTCCAGCACCTTTTGAATCGTGGATATGAAGTTCGTTACCGAAATCGGCTTGGCGATATAGGCCTCACAGCCGCATTCGCGGATTTTTTGTTCGTCGCCCTTCATGGCGAACGCGGTCACCGCGATCACCGGGATTGATTTAAGCTCCTCATCCTCCTTCAACTGGCGCGTCACCTCAAGGCCGGAAATTTCCGGCAACTGAATGTCGAGAACGATCAGGTCGGGGCGGTGCTTCCTGGCGAGTTCCAGCGCGTCACGGCCGTCCCGAGTCTGCACGGTGGTATAGCCGTACGCCTCAAGCAGATCATGAAACAACTTCATGTTGAGTTCGTTATCTTCGACGATTAGAATTTTATGACCCATGGCCTCACAGACCCTCTTTTCCTGGCACTTTCGTGCGGCGGCGGCTCACCCCTGCCACGGCAAATTCTCAACCCGGGCAAGGGCACCAAAGCCTAAGGAATTTGCCCCCTCTCCTCGGCGAGAGCTCCATGATGCTGCATCAGTCGTTAGAAGTTCGTTAACATCTTATGCACGCCGGACCCAGAAAAATCGACGAATTTCTTAGGCGTTAGAATGAATTCACCCCGGCAAGACGCCGCGCGAATGGGCGGCGGCGGCATGCCGGTCAACATTTGGGCCGCGGCAAGGCCTCCAGCGACGTCAAGGTGCCTTCCACCGTAAACCCGCCCCAATCCCATTCAAACTCATCGGCGATGCCATTGTCGAACATCCTGAGGCCGGCTTCGTGCTGGGGTGCGGCCTTGCTGCTGGCGACCGGAAAGAACGCCAGCCGCAGGAGCCAGGAGGGCCGGTTGGTGAGCGTATTCTTGGCCCACTTGGCGGGCGCTTGGGCAAGGTAGCCGCTGATAAAGGCGTTAACCTCAAGGGCGCCATCCTTGCCTTGGCCATCGAAGATGACCTTGAACACGCGGCGCTGGCCGCGCCTTGCGCCGGTGATCAGTTGCACCACGTGTTCGGTGGGAAAGATGGTGCCCTTGGGTAGGTCGAACCGGGTCCCCTTGGGCCGCGTGAAATCGGCATGCCCGGCCCCCCCCATCTTGGCGACCCCGGCGTTGCCCTGGATATCCTCGGTGACGGCACCGTTGCGCGTGGTCCGGGAGGTAAACCGGTAGGTCAATCCGTCAAGGGATTCGAAGCTGGAAAAATTGGAAATCGTCTCGATCCTGTTGCCCTCGTTGTTGATGAGCGTCAGCCGAAACCTATGCTTCAGGGTCCAACCGGCGCAGGACTTGGCCGTCTCCATGACCATGGACCCCTTGGCTCCGACAACATCACCACCCGAGCGCAGCTGCCCAAGACGCAAGTCGTAAGTGGCTTTATGAGGGACCAAATCCACCTTGCCGCCGCTTCGCACCGGCGCGGCCTCGGCCGGGAATCCCGCCATCAACACCGCGGCGGCAAGCCACATCAACCATCGACCCACGGCGACCTCCATTTCCGCAATTGAAACCACGATCGGACTTGCGATTATGACACCGTTTGGCCCGGCAAACTAGAATCTGCGACACCCCCTCGCCCGAAGCCACGGCGGGGCCCGGCATTTCTTGCCCGCCACACCGCGATCTTGTCCCGGTTTCCCGGTGACCGGAAAATTCTGCCGCCTGGGGAAAGCCGTCAAGTATCTGAAAAATAAGGGAACATCATCTGGCATGGGCTTTGCAGTTCTGGTTGCGGATCGCCGTGTCCCCGATCCGGGAAGCGGGACACAGCCGGCACGTCAATGTCCCCGGCAACGAGAGAACCGACTATGAAGCCAGGGTCGAAGGACCAATACGACGCGCCGGCAAAAGAGGGCGCCAGTGAAAATGACGATGGGCGCCTCCTGGGCCAGATCGCGGCCGCGGCTGTTTCCTTGATGACCTCCATGGGTCGGCGCGAAGCCGACGGCGGCGCCCCGCCCGGACGCACGAGCCCGCTCCTGGAGCAGGTCCTCGACTCCACGGCCGAGGTCGAATCGTTTCTCACCGAGCAATCGGTGCGCATTGCCTATCTCGAAAACCTGACGCTCACCGATGAACTTACAGGATTACGCAACCGGCGCGGTTTCGACGAACACCTGCACCGGACCTTGGCCTCGGCGAAACGGTATGGCGACGACGGCGTCCTCGTGTTCTGCGATCTCGACGCCTTTAAGGACATCAACGACACCCATGGCCACCATGTCGGCGACATCGTCCTCAGGCATGTTGCCCGGGTGATCGAGGCCCAGGTGCGGGAAACCGATATCGTCGCCCGATTCGGCGGCGACGAATTCGCCATCCTCATGGTCCAGACCAACTGGCGGGATGGATTGAAGCGCGCCCAGATGCTCTCTCAGGTGATGAACCGCACCATCGTTACCCATGAAGGGCATAAAATCCCCATCAGCGCCAGCTTCGGCGTCGAACCGTTCGGCCCCAGCGACGAGGCCGACCACCTAGTCGCCCGCGCCGACATGGCGATGTACGTCAACAAGCGCAAAAAGGCTTCCGTGAAGCTCAACGCGGCCGCCGAATAGGTCTTCCAATAGGATACCAAATCGCAGGTTGCTCTAGACAGGCGCCGTCAGCGTCAAGTCTTGGGAATATCCATGCAGCCCTTCCCGCGACCGTTGGCGCAGGAACGGACAAGCCAGGCGCCGCGGATGCCCCTGCCCCGCACCAGACGCCGGGTGGCGCGGGCACGGACACGGTCAAACGGTCCGATCAACACCCTGTGTGTCTTCGCGCCGTTCCTCATCACCGCGACGATGGACGCGACACCGTGGCTTTGGCGAGCAGCAACATGGAAAGCCCCCGCCCAATTCCGGAATGACCCCACCACCACGTAATAGGACGGATCCGGCCGCGGCGTTTGCGCCGCCATTGGCCGCGGCGTCTTGTGGGGGGATGCCATGGGTTGGCGGGCGGGGGGTTGGCGGGCGGGGGGTTGGCGGGCGGG
>SMXQ01000089.1 GCA_004356985.1 Alphaproteobacteria bacterium
GTCGGCGGAATAGCCGATAAACCAAGCGTCCCGGTAGCCCTGGGTGGTGCCCGTCTTGGCCCCGGCGGGGCGGCCGAGGCGGGCCTTACGGCCGGTGCCGCGGCTGAGCACCGCCGCCATCATGCGGTTGAGTTGCGCGAGGATGGCGGGGGAGATGCGGCCGCCCGGCCCCGAGCCCCGGCGCCGATAGACCGCGCGCCCGCGGGAGTCGCGGATGAGGGTGAGCCCATGGGCGAACACGGCTGCGCCGCCATTGGCGAAGGCGGCGTAGGCCTGGGCCATTTCCAGCACCGTCACCTCCGAGGCGCCGAGCGCCAGGCCGGCCTCGCGCCGGAGTGCAGTGGTGATGCCGAGGCGCCGCGCCCAGCCGATGGTGCGGTCGATCCCGGCACGCTGGATGAGCCTGACGGCGACGCTGTTATACGACCCGGCCAGGGCCTCGGTCAGGGTCACCGGCCCGTGATAGCGGTTGGCGTAGTTCCGGGGCCGGAAACCGCCGATCCGCACCGGGGCGTCGTCGATCACGCTGTCGGGCGTCAACCCCGATTCGAGTCCGGCCAGGTAGACGAAGGGCTTGAAGGCCGAGCCCGGCTGGCGCAGGGCCTGGGCCGCCCGGTTGAACTGGCTCTTGCCGTAATCGGCGCCGCCGACCATGGCGCGGATGGCGCCGTCGGTGCCGAGCACCACCACCGCCACCTGGCCGACGCCGCGTTTCCGCCCGGGACCCGCCAAGAGCCTTGCCGCGGCCCGCTCGACCTTGCGCTGGAGACGGATGTCGAGGGTCGTGTGCACGATTAGGTCGCCCCGTCCCGCCCCCACGTAGCCGCGCGCCTGGTCCAGCGCCCAATCGGCGAAATAACGCGCCAGGCGAACCCGCTGGCGGCCGAGCCGCGCCGGGTTGCGCTTGACGATCCTCGCCTGGGCCCTGGTGATGGCGCCGGTGGCCACCATGCGGTCGAGCACGATCGCCGCACGGCGCGCCGCGCGGCCGCGATTGCGAGTCGGCGCATAGCGCGAGGGCGCCTTCAAGAGCCCCGCCAGCATCGCCGCCTCGTTTAGTTGAAGGCGCCGGGCGGGCTTGGAGAAATAGCTCCGCGCCGCCGCCTCCATGCCGAAATTGCCGGCGCCGAGATAGACCCGGTTGAGATAAAGCGCGAGGATCTCATCCTTGGTGAAGCGGTTTTCCAGCCACAGCGCCAGGATCACCTCCTGGACCTTGCGCTTGAGGGTGCGTTCGGGCCCGAGGAACAGGTTCTTGGCGAGCTGCTGGGTGATGGTCGATCCCCCCTGGACGATACGCCCGGCCAAGATATTGGCCACCATGGCGCGGGCCAGGCCGAGCAGATCAATGCCGAAATGGCGGTAAAAGCGTGCGTCCTCCACCGCCAGCACCGCGGCCGGCAGGTAGGGCGGCAGGCCCTTGACCGTGACCGGCTCGGCGGTCGCCTCGCCGAAACGCGCGAAGGCGGTGCCGTCGCCGGCCAGAAGGGTGACCGCGGGCCGCCGTTTCAAGGCGGGGACATCGCCCAGGGGCGGCAGATCGTAGGCATACCAGGCGACCAGCGCACCGAGCCCGAGCGCCCCCCAGATGCCGATGATCAGCCCCCATTTGAGGAGCCTCCGGGCCAGCCTGAATCCCCGCCGCCGGGGTTGGGCCGCGGGGCCGGATTCCCGTCCCTTGCCACCCGCTTTGCCCCGGGGCCGCGCCTTGGATTTCGCTAGTTTTGCCATCAACCACGCCCCCTATACGGCAAATAAGGCCGGATCGGGGCGGCCATGGGGAGAGCAGCGCCCTCAAACGTCGAGGTTGGCGACCTCGAGCGCGTGGGTCTGGATGAATTCGCGCCGGGGTTCGACCACGTCGCCCATGAGGATCGAGAAGATGTCCTCCTGGGCCTCGGCGTGGCCGACCTTGACCTGCAGGAGCATGCGCGCGTCGGGATCCAGGGTGGTTTCCCAGAGCTGTTCCGGGTTCATCTCGCCGAGCCCCTTGTAGCGCTGGATGGCCACCCCCTTGCGTCCCATGTCCATCACCGTTTCCACCAGCCCGGTGGGGCCGGTGATGTCGACTTCTAAATCCTTGCGGGTGAGCACCGAGTGGCGTTCGTAAAGCTTCTGAAGGCTGACCGCCATCTCGTCGAGCTTGCCCGCCTCGACCATGGAGGCCAGCTTTTCGTCGATGGTGAAGCGCTCGGGCACGCCCCGGAGCACGCGCTCGAACACCATAATCCCTGACTCGTCGACCTTGCCGGTCCAGCCGCGGTCGATTTCCGGCACGATGGCGTCCAGGCGGCGGGCGATGTACGCGGCCACCTCCGCGACTTGTTGCTTATCGCTGAACAGGTCTTGGTTGAGGACGCCCAGGATCGCCGCCTGTTCCACCAGGGCAAGCGATCCCACGCGCCGGGTCAGGGGCGCCAGAAGGTTGCGCGCCACGCGCGCCTCATCGAGCACTTCGCGCAGATCCTCGCCCGCCAGTTGCTGGCCGTCCTCCAGGGTCAGCACGGCATCGTCGCTGCCGGCTTTGATGAGGTAATCCTCCAGCTCCCGGTCGTCCTTGAGATAGACCTCCGATGCGCCGCGCTTGGCCCGATAGAGCGGCGGCTGGGCGATATAGAGATAGCCGCGTTCCAGAAGTTCCGGCATCTGGCGGTAGAAGAAGGTGAGCAACAAGGTGCGGATATGAGCGCCGTCGACGTCGGCGTCGGTCATGATGATGACCTTGTGGTAGCGCAGCTTGTCGATGTTGAAATCATCGGCGCCGATGCCGGTCCCGAGCGCCGTGATCAAGGTGCCGATCTCGACCGACGACAGCATCTTGTCGAAGCGCGCCCTCTCGACGTTGAGGATCTTGCCGCGCAGGGGCAGGATCGCCTGGTTGGCGCGGCTCCGGCCCTGCTTGGCGGAGCCGCCGGCGGAATCGCCCTCGACGATGAAGAGTTCCGACAGCGCCGGGTCGCGTTCCTGGCAATCGGCGAGCTTTCCGGGCAGCGAAGAAATGTCCAGCGCGCCCTTGCGGCGGGTCAGTTCCCGGGCCTTGCGGGCGGCTTCCCGCGCGGCGGCGGCCTCCGCCGCCTTGGCGATGACGCGCTTGCCCTCGTTGGGATGCTCCTCGAACCACTGGCCGAGCTTGTCGCCGAGGATGCTTTCCACCACCGGGCGCACCTCGGAGGAGACCAGCTTGTCCTTGATTTGGGAAGAAAACTTGGGGTCCGGCACCTTGATGGACAGCACGCAGGTCAACCCCTCGCGCGCATCCTCGCCGGTGAGCTGGATCTTTTCCCGCTTGGCGAGCCCGGATGAAGCGGCGAAGCCGTTGACCGTGCGCGTGAGCGCCGCCCGGAGTCCCGCGAGATGGGTGCCGCCGTCGTGCTGGGGGATGTTGTTGGTGAAGCACCGTATGTTTTCGTGATAGGAGTCGGTCCATTCCATGGCGACCTCGACCTGGATGTCGCCGCGTTGGTCCTTCAGCGATATGGGAGGCGCATGGAGCGCGGTCTTCGACCGGTCGAGATATTCCACATAGGCCGTCAACCCGCCGTCATAGTACATTTCATGGCTAACCGGCTCCACTTCCCGGTTGTCGGTCAGGACGATGGTGATGCCGGAATTGAGGAAGGCGATCTCGCGCAGGCGGCTTCTCAGCAGGTCGTAATCGAAGGCGATGTTGGTGAACACATCGGTCGACGGATAGAAGGTCACCTCGGTGCCGGTGCGCGGCGACCCATTGGCCAGCGCCGTCTCCCCGCCCTGTTCCGCCAGCGGCGTCTTGGGATCGCCGTCATGGAACTGCATGGCGTATTCGCGCCCCTCGCGCCAAATGCGGAGTTCCAAGGTGGATGACAACGCGTTGACCACGGAAACCCCGACCCCATGCAGCCCGCCGGAGACCTTGTAGGAATTCTGGTCGAATTTCCCCCCGGCATGGAGCTGGGTCATGATGACCTCGGCGGCGGACACCCCTTCCTCTTCGTGAATCTCCACCGGGATGCCGCGTCCGTTGTCGGTGACGGTCACCGAACCGTTGACGTTGAGGGTCACGTCGATATGGTCGCAGAACCCGGCCATGGCCTCGTCGATGGAATTGTCGACCACCTCGTAGATCATATGGTGGAGCCCGGTGCCGTCATCGGTGTCGCCGATATACATGCCGGGGCGCTTGCGCACCGCCTCAAGCCCGCGCAGCACCTTGATGGCGCCGGCGCCGTATTCCTCGGCCGGGGAGATGGGCTCGCCTTCGGGCTGGTCTTCGGGTGTGGTCGGCTTTTCGGTCATGGTCTTGCCTTCACTGAGTGATCGCGGCGCGGGGTTGGCGCCGCCCGTCACGCCAAATCTTGCACGCATCCATCGTCGATCCGGAGGAAACGGGCGCCATCGCCCAGGGACGAGAACAGCGTCGCGTCGGTGCCGGTCATCCAGGCCTGGGCGCCAAGGGCCGCGACCTCCGCGTAAAGCGCCCGGCGGTGGTCTTGGTCGAGATGGGCGGACACCTCGTCGAGCAGCAGGAGCGGTGCAAATCCGCGCTTTTCCGCCTGAATCCGGGCCGCGCCCAGGACGATGGAGAGAAGCAGGCATTTTTGTTCGCCGGTCGACAACGCGGCGGCGGGAAGGCCCGATTCGCCATGGCTCACGGCCATGTCGGTGCGGTGCGGCCCATGGGCGGCGCCGCCGGTCTCGGCATCCCGGGCGCGCGAGCCCGCCAGCGCCCCGGCGAGTCGGTCTTCGGCCTCCAGGGCCGGGCATCGGTCGAGCCAGTCCTCGGCCTCGCCGGCGGCGACCAGCGCGGCGGCGGGGAAGGGCCCGATGCCGCGGGCCGCCGCCCGGGTCAGGTCGGCCACCGCCAGGAGACGGGCGGCGGCGATGGCGATGCCGGTTTCCGCCATGGTCCTCTCCAGGGCCGAGAGCCAATGCGGATCGGCGCCGGGTTTCCTGAGCAACCGGGCGCGTTCGCGCAAGGCGCGTTCGTATTCGTTGATGCGCGTCGAGTGGGCTGGATCCAGTACCGCCACCAGTTTGTCCAGGAAGCGCCGCCGGGCGGCGGGCGGGTCCAGAAACAGCCGGTCCTGGGCCGGCGTCAACCACAGGACGGGCACCCGGTCGGCCAGGGCCGCGGGGCCCGATCGGGGCTTGCCATCGATGCGGACCAAGCGCCGATGCGCCGCCGCCGCGCCGTCCCGGCCGGTGCCCACCTCGAAACGGCCATGGGGCCCGTCCAACACCGCCGCCACCGCCCAGGGATGGGTTTCGCCCCCTGCCCGGCGGTCGGCATCGCCGAGCCGGGCGCCGCGCAGGCCGCGTCCGGCACCGAGATAGGATATGGCCTCGAGAAGGTTGGTCTTGCCGGCGCCGTTGGGTCCGGCCAGCACCACCGGCCTGCCGTCCAGCCGAAGGCGCAGCCGCGCATAGTTGCGAAAGTCCGTCAACCTCAGCGTCACCACCGCCAACCGCGCCGGCGCGGGGTCGGGCGGCCGGTGCGGCATCACATTTTGCAGGGAAGAGGCGTTCAGCGCGAAGGCGTCCTTAATGCTTCAACAGAATAATCCTATCGGCCGCGGCCAAATCGGCGGCGCCGTCCTAAACCCGCATGGGCATGATCACATAAAGCGCATTGGCGTCATCGACGTCGCTGACGATGGCGGCCGAAGAGCCGTCCCCCAGCCGGAAGCTTGCCTTTTCGCCCTTGATGCGTTCGGCGATATCGAGCAGGTAGCGGGAATTGAAGCCGATTTCCATGGCTTCGGAATCATAGCCCACCTCGATCTCCTCGTCGGCATGCCCGTGATCGATGGAGGTCGCCGACAGGGTCATGGAGCCGGCCGCCAGCACCAGTTTGACGGCGCGGGATTTCTCTGTCGAGATGGTCGACACCCGGTCCACCGCGTCGGCAAACATGCGGCAATCCACTTCCAGGATTTTTTCGTTGCCCTCGGGCACGACCCTTTGGTAGTCGGGGAAGGTGCCGTCGATGAGCTTGGATGTCAGCATGGTGTCGTCGAAAGCGAGGGCGATCTTGGCGTCCGACAGCCCGATCTCGATGTCGGAATCGGTCTCGTCGATCAGTTTGCGCCATTCATTGACCATCTTGCGGGGCACGATGACGCCGGGAATATCGGCGGCGCCGTCGGGCAGCGGCACGTCGAATCGGGCAAGCCTGTGGCCGTCGGTGGCGACCGCGCGCAGGACCGGGATGCCGTCCCGGGCGGTGGCGTGAAGATAGATGCCGTTCAGGTAATAGCGCGTTTCCTCGGTGGAAATGGCAAACCGGGTTTGATCGATCAGCGCGCGGGCGTCCGCAGCCGGCAACACGAAATGATGGGGCAGCTCCTCTTCGCCCAAAGCCGGGAAATCCGCCGGCGGCAGGGCGGCGAGCTGGAAATTGGAACGCCCCGAATGCAGCGCCAGTTGCCCGTCGCCGTCAACGGATTCCACGGCCACCTGGGCGCCGTCGGGCAGCTTGCGCACGATATCGTAAAGGGTGTGGGCCGGCGCCGTGATCGCGCCCTGTCCGCCCACCTCCGCCGCCACGGTTTCGGATATCACCAGTTCCATGTCCGTGGCGGTGAGCTTGATGATGCCGTCTCCGGCTTCCATCAAGACATTGTTCAGAATGGGGATGGTATTGCGGCGCTCGACGACGCTCTGGACATGTCCGAGGGAACGAAGGAGGGACGCGCGTTCGATGGTGAGTTGCATCGCGAAAATCGTTGCCTGTTTGGCCCGTCGGGAAGACGGGGATCGGTTGACCGGGACGGGGCGGGCGCACTCTCACGGCACGGACCCGCTCCACTGGCCGGCGCATCACCCCGGCCTGGGACGAAGAACCGCCATACGATCCGGCAAGGACCGGTTCCAAGATGTCTCGGAGCGGCGACCAACCGGGGAATGAGTATAACAGAAGCCCTTGGAATATTGCAGAAAAAGGGGCCGCCCCCGGCGCCGTTTCCGGCGCCGGAGAGATCCCCGCCGGGGGCCCGGCGCGGCTCCCGGATTCAGCTTTCGAGCATTCGCCTCAGGAGGTCCACGTCCTCGGAAAATCCCGAATCCGTGGCCCGCAGTTCTTCAATCCTACGGACCGCGTGCATCACCGTGGTGTGGTCCCGGCCGCCGAATTTGCGGCCGATCTCCGGCAGGGACCGGGTGGTCAGCTGCTTGGCGAGATACATCGCCACCTGGCGCGGACGGGCGACGGCCCGGGCCCGGCGCGGCGAATGCATGTCGGTGATCCTGATATTGAAATGCGCCGCCACCTGTTTCTGGATTTCCTCGATGGTGACCCGGCGGTCGTTGGCGCGCAGCAGGTCGTGCAATACGTCCTGGGTCGCTTCCAAGGAAATGTCGCGGCCCACCAGGGTGGCATGGGCCACCACGCGGTTGAGCGCGCCTTCCAGTTCGCGCACGTTGGAGGTAATCTTGTGGGCGAGGAATTCAAGCACCTTGAGGGGAACTTCGGCGCCCAGGTGTTCGGCCTTGTTGGCCAGAATCGAAAGGCGCAGTTCGTAATCGGTCTGGTGGATATCGGCGACCAGGCCCCAGCCCAGGCGCGAGCGCAGGCGTTCCTTCATGCCTTCCAGGTCCGAGGGCGACTTGTCCGCGGAAATCACCACCTGGCGGTTCTGGTCCACCAGGGCATTGAAGGTGTGGAAGAATTCCTCTTGGGTGGTCTCCCGGCCCGAGATGAACTGGACATCGTCGATCATCAGCACGTCGACGGAGCGGAATTGCTCCTTGAAGGTCATGGTGTCCTGGTAGCGGAGCGCGCGGATGAACTGGTACATGAATTTTTCCGCGGACAGGTAAATGACCTGCCGCGACGGGTCCTTTTCCCGGATATGCCAGGCGATGGCATGCATCAAATGGGTCTTGCCGAGGCCCACGCCGCCGTAAAGAAACAAGGGATTGAAGTGCACCTGGTTGGCCTCCGCCACGCGCCTGGCGGCGGCATGGGCGAATTCATTGGACTTGCCGATGACGAAATTGTCGAAATTGAACCGCGGATCGAGCGGCGCGCCGAAATCGCCGTCGGGGGCTTCCGCCGCCCGCTGGCGTCCCGGACGGGACGGCGATCGGACGCCCCCGCCATTGGTCGCCTGGACGCCCTGGGACCGGTTCGATGACGCCTTTTTGACCATGATCTCGACCGAGCAGAGGTCCTTGAATTCCTGGCCCAACAACGCCGTGATCCGATCCAGATAGTGCCGGCGCACCCAGTCCCCCATGAACCGGGTCGGCACGCCGATCACCGCTTTACCGCCATCCACGGTGCAAAGGTCCA
>SMXQ01000090.1 GCA_004356985.1 Alphaproteobacteria bacterium
CAAGATCATGGAACGCACGCCCAGTTCCAAGAGAATTTGCGCGCCGATGCCGTATTGGCGAAGTTCCGAGATCGGCTTGCTCAGGGGTCGGCCTTCACGTTCAGAGACGAATCGCGACAACGCCGTCGGGCTTGTTTCGCAAATGATGACGACGACGCCGCAGCCTTTTTTGCCGATCAGTTCCATGGCCGAATGGAGTTCCGTGGCGCGGTCGCGCTTTTCGCCGGCGGCGAACTGGGTTTCGGTGGTATCGCCCAAGACGTCGCCGATCAGGTTGAGCGCGTGCATGCGCACCAGCACCGGATTCTCCTCCGCGACGTCGCCCTTGGTGAGCGCCACGTGTTCCCCGGGCTCGACCTTGTTGGCGAAGACATGAAGTTGGAATTCGCCGCCGTAGCGGCTGTTTATGGTGGTTTCTGCCACTTTTTCGACGATTTTTTCGGTGCGGCGGCGATAGGCGATGAGATCGGAAATGGAGGCGACCCTAAGCCCGTGCTGCTTGGCGAAGGTGAGGAGATTAGGCAACCGGGCCATGGTGCCGTCGTCGTTCATGACCTCGCAGATGACGCCCGACGGGTTGAGTTCGGCGAGCCGGGCGATGTCCACCGCGGCCTCGGTGTGGCCGGCGCGAACCAGCACGCCGCCGGGCTGGGCGATCAGCGGAAAGATGTGGCCGGGGCTGACAATGTCCATGCGCCCGCGGTTGGAATTTATGGCGATGGAAATGGTATGGGCGCGGTCGGCGGCGGAAATGCCCGTGGTGACGCCCTCGCGCGCCTCGATGGAAACGGTGAAGGCGGTTTGATGGCGCGACAGGTTCTTGGCGGCCATCAGCTCCAGGCCCAGCTGGTCGGCCCGTTCCGGCGTGACCGCCAGGCACACCAGGCCGCGGCCGAACTTGGCCATGAAATTGATGGTTTCCGCGTTGGCCTTTTCGGCGGGGATGACCAGGTCGCCCTCGTTTTCCCGGTCCTCGTCGTCGACGAGGATGAACATCCGCCCGTTGCGGGCGTCTTCGATCACATCATCGATGGACGATAGGCTATCTTCGGACACGGGTTTTCCCTTGTTCTGCTTTTTAGGACGGCCTATGGCTGGTTCCCCTCACGGGTTTGGAAAGTATCCCGCCCGAGGTCCGGGATCAAGGGCCGCGCGGTCGCGCCGCGCCGCCATTGGCCGATGGTGCCGCCGTCCCTATAATGCCCCGCCACGCAAGGATAGCCACCCATGACCGTGACCGTGACCCCGCTTTCCGCCGCCCTCGGCGCCCGCATCGAGGGGATCGACCTGCGCCAGACCGTCACCGGCGCCGCGCTGGCCGCCCTGCGCCGGGCGTTCCGCGACCATCAGGTGGTGTGTCTTCCCGGCCAGAAAATTTCCGCCGCCAATCAGATCGCTTTCTGCGCCTTGTTCGGCGCCGCGGATTCCGATTACAAGGTGTCCGCCCAGCGCACGGAAACCGACTACCGCAAGGGCGTGATGCTGGTCTCCAACGTCCGCAAGAACGGCGTGCCCATCGGCAATCTGCCCGATGGCGACATCCAGTTCCATTCCGACGGTTGCCACCGGGACCGGCCCTATCTCGCCACCACCCTTTACGCCATTCGCGTGCCGCGCGGCGGCGGCGATACCCTGTTCGCCAATCTCACCGCCGCCTATGACGCGCTCGACGCGGACACCAAGGCACGCCTCGACGGATGCCGCATCCACAATTCCTATGTGCTGGACGCCACCAGCCGCGACGAAGTGCCGCGCCCCGGCGCCGTGCTGCACGAGGCCACCCATCCCCTGGTTCTGACCCACCCCGACACCGGGCGCAAGGCGCTCTATCTCAACCGCCTGATGTCGCGCTGGATCGTCGGTCTCCCGAGGGAGGAAGGCGCGCCATTGCTGGACCAATTGCTCGACCATGTGGAGCGGCCGGAATTCATCTATGCCCACAAATGGACGCCGGGAGATTTCCTGATGTGGGACAACCGCTGCGTCAACCACGCGCGCACCGATTTTCCCAGCGACCAGGTGCGCCTGCTGCGGCGCTACACGATTTCCGAATCCGCCGCCTGACCGGGGCCGCGGCCCGGATGCAAACCAGGGATAAAAAAGGGGCGCCCCTGGGGCGCCCCTGTTCTTCGCCCTTCGGCGAAGGGCCCGTGCCTGTTTATTTGAGGATATCTTTGTACTGGGTGAAGAATTTGGCCAGGTCGGTGATCAATTTGCCGGTTGCCGGTCCCTTGAGGGGGTCGATGGGGCGCCCGGTCTTCTTGTTCCATTTCTGGATCGCCGGATCATTGAGCGCGGCAAACAGCGCATCGGACAGGATCTTTTGCACCTTCTTCGACACCCCCGGCGCGGTGCCGACGACGCGCTCGATGGTCAGCGCCTCGAGATTCGGATAACCGATTTCGGATACCGTGGGAACGCCCGGGAACGGGCTCTTCTTCTCGAAGGACAGCACCGCCTTGACGTCGCCGCCCTTGGCCCATTTGGCGTATGACCGGGTGTTGAACAGCGACAGATGGGTGTCGCCGCGGATCATGGACAGCGATACCTTGGCCGAGCCCTTGTAGCCGGGCAGGAACTTGATGTTCATGCCAAGGGCCTTGGCCATGATCTTGCCGCCGACGTAGGACCCCGAACTGGTGCTGGTGATGGCGTATTTCAGGCGCTTGGCCTGGCGCAGGGACTTGATCGACTGGTAGGGGCTTTTCTTGCCCACCACCAGCACATACTTGGACCGGGCGATGCGGCCGATCCAGGTGAACTTGTCGATGTCGTAGGTGGTCTTTTTGCCGAGGATCTTGTCGAGCAGCATGCCCGGCATGTTGAACACGGCGATGGTGTAGCCGTTGGGTTTGGCACGGTACATCACGTTCAACGCCTTCCGGCCGCCGGCGCCGGCGACGTTCTTGGGAACGACGTTGATCTTGCCGCCCAGGTATTTTTTCATCACCGGCGCGATCTTGCGCACGTAGGTGTCGAACCCGCCGCCGGGGCCGTAAGGGATGATGAAGGTGATGTTCTTTTCGGGGAATGCGGCCCCGGCTGTGCCGGCCAACGCCAGGGTAACGGCGCCCAAGGCGGCGGCGCCCAGTCCAATCCGTTTGATCATGATGGTTCTCCCAGTACTGTTGTTGATCAGGGGGTTGAGATTATTTTTATGGTTGATCGGAGGGTTTCTCAAGCCGCACCATAGCCTAGATCAATTTGAAATCGAAGGGCTTATGCCGCCGATGACATTTAGAGCGGCCAGGGGATTTGCGTCACGCCGGGGCTTTCCCAATAGCGCCCGGTCTCGGGATCGTAGCGCCCCTGATTGAAGCCCCCGGGTTTTTCCGAACGCATGATGATCGCCACCGACCCGTCATCGCCGGCGGCCTCGGCATGGATGGCGTGGGGCGCGACGATATCCATCGCCCCGGGGGCGACCTTTTGGCACCCCGATTCCCGGATCTCGGCGTGATCGGGGATGGACCCGTCGTCCAAGCGTTCATAGCGCAGGATCTCTTCCGACCCGGCGAGCACGCCGTACAGCACCCAGACATGGGCGTGGTCGTGGATGCGGGTCTTGCGGCCAGGGTCCTTGATCAGGCCGTTGACCACGAAGCCGAAATCGGGGTCTTCGTAGAACAACAGGTTTTCGTGATCCGAGACCGGCCAATCCTTGGCAAGCGCCGCCAATTTGGGATCCTTGAGAAGCGCCGCCATGGGTGCTTTGGCCGCGGGCCATACCTGGGCGGGGTCACCCAAGGCGGCGTAAAGGGCACGCACTTCGGCGACGAAACGGCTCATCGATCGCAGGGCCATGATGGTGAAACTCCTCCCATGAAAGCTGGTTCGATTTGGTCGGAAAATGCTCTAGGGGCGCCAGGCCCCCCATGGGCCCCCTCATTCAAAAATCGTCTCCATGATCCAGATGGTCACGACGCCGCGGAACAGCTCGTACTTGAGGACCATCTCGAACAGCCCGACGATGAACACCAGGGTAGCGATTCCGACGTACAAGGACATCTTCAGGGATTTACCGCCGCCGATCAGCACCCAGAGGAAGACGAATATCGGCGAGGCGATGAGGAAGCCAAACAGCCAGATACTCAAGACGCCCAGGCTCATGACGGCGAAGACGATCAATTCCCGGGTCACGCGGCGCTGCTTTATTTCCTTGGGGTCGAGCATGGCGCCCAACACCCGCGTCACGAAACGGCCGACCGCGGTTTCGGTCACGCTGGCGATGTCCAGGGCGGAAAGGACAGCCCCGGAATAGCCGATGATCAGGGGGAAGGTCCGGACCTTGCCCTTCATCTCGTAGGTTTCATGGATGAAGAAAATCATCAGGGCCATGATGCCGAAGGCGAAGTAAAGCGCCCCGTGATGTTCTTTCTCCACCATGGGCCGGAGGCCGATCAGCGCCACCGCCCAGGCACAGCCAACGGGGATCAACAACACGGTCCGGTGGAAGCCCAGGTCAAGCATGACCAAGAACGCGGCCATGGCGGCGAAAAAACCAAGACCGGAAACCATGGCCCGTGGCGACAGGGCGCCATTCATGCCGGCTCTCCCCTGGCTTCTCGCCGCTTGCGCAACCAATTTCGCAGCGATGGGACCATCAGGCTGATGATGATCAGGCCGATCAGGATCAGCGACACGTTGCGGGTCACGAAGATGGCCCAGCTGTCGTCGGATATTCCCATGGTTTGGAAGAAGCTGCGTTCGGTGATCTCGCCCAATACCAGGGCGATGGTGAAGGTGATGCGCGGATATTGGAAGCGGATCATGAGGTATCCGATCACCGCGAAGGCAAGCGCCACCACCACGTCGCCGAATTCCCCCTGCAGCGCATAGGCGCCCACCAGGGCCACCACGGTGACCGTGGGGGCGAGGATATGGGCGTCGACCAAGGTGAGATAGGCCATGGGCTTGGCCAGGGCGAGGACGATCAGCGTGGCGATGACGCAAGCGAAGGTCAGCGTCAGAATCAGGGTGAAGACCACATCCTCGTGTTCGAACAGAAGCCGCGGGCCGGGTTCCAGCCCGTGCAGCACCAAGGCGCCGAGGAACACGGCGGTTTCGGCGCTGCCGGGGATGCCGAAGGCCAGGGTCGGGATGAGCGAGCCGCCGTCCTTGGCGTTATTGGCCGATTCCGGCGCGATCACCCCCTTGATGTTGCCCTGCCCGTAAGGCACATCGGGCGTGGGGTCGCGCTGCACCTGGGTGGAATAGCTGAGAAACGCCGCCACCGTGCCGCCGACCCCGGGCACGGCGCCGATGAAGGTGCCGATGGCCGATCCCACCAACATGGTCGACCAGTTCTTGAAGACCGCCTTGATGCCGGAAGAAATGCGTTGGATCTTGAATTCGGAGGTGGTGGTGACGATGGCCCCGCCCTTGACCACGAGGTCGATCATCTGGGAAATGGCGAACAGGCCGATCAGCGCCGGCACCAGCTTGATGCCGTCCCAAAGGGCCTCGATCCCATAGGTGTAGCGGACGATTCCCGACACGTAGTCGAAGCCGACAAAGGCGCAGATAAAGCCGAAAATGGCGGCGATCAGGGCCTGCAAAAGCCGCGTGCCGGTGGAAACCGCGATGGCGCAAAGGCCGAATACGGCCAGCAGGAAGAACTCGGGCGGGGAAAACAACAGCACGATCTGCTTGGCGATGGGAATCACCAGAATAAGGGTGAAGACGCCGATCAGGCCGCCCAGGGCCGAGGCCGTCGCCGCGGCGCCGATGGCTTCCCCGGCCCGGCCCTGCTGGGCCAGGGGGAATCCATCGAACATGGTCGCGGCATTGGGGGCGATCCCCGGCGTGTTCAAAAGGATCGCCGAGATCGAACCGCCGGTGGAGGTCGCCGCCATGGAGCCGCCCATCAGCATGATGGCGTCGGCCTTGTCCATGCCGAAGGTCAGCGGGATCAGCAGCGCCAGCGAGGTCGTGCCGCCCAGCCCCGGAATGGCCCCGAACAGGAGGCCGCAGAGCGTTCCGGCGAGCAGGAATACCAGCGAATTGAATTCCAGGAAATGGAGAGACGCCGTCCCCAGCGCATTGAGCAGCCCCCCGAAGACGTCAACCATGTGTTCCCCAGTTCATTCTTGGGGCGCGTGCCCCCCCCGGTGTACGCACTTACTGCCGATTGCGGAACGAGGACCGCCGCCATCGAGGTCTTTGATCGGCCCGCGCTCGCAGCACTCTATCCAAAACGGCGTTGGGCTCAAGAGGATTCCACGGCCCCGCGCCGGGGGCCGGGAGCGGCGCAACGCCGGGGAATTTGCCGCCGGCGGCACAAATGGAATAAAGTCCGCCCTAAGAAACAATCACCAAGGCCAGGGGGATGGCGATGGAATCGCCGGAGAGCTTCGAACAACACATGGCTCAGGTCATTTGGGACAATCGCTGGAAGGCGCCGAGCGCGTTCGACCAATGGCTGGAGAATCACATGTGTGCCGAAGGCGCGGCGGTGTTCGCCCGCGAGCACTGCGTCTTCGCCGATCATTTCCCCCGCTGGTTCGGCCACATGGTCGGCAATTGCCCGCATCTTGGCGCACGCCAATACATGATCGACAACATGTATGTCGAGGAGGTGAAGGACCCCACCATCGCCACCGGCCATTACCAGTCCATGGTGGATTTCGCGGTCGCCTTGGGCGACGAGAGGGATTTCATCATCTCCTATAAGGGCACTATTTACACGCGCCTGGCGCTGGCCTACTGGGATCGGGCAAGCCGGGCCTGGCCGTGGCTCGAGGCTTTCGCCGCCGTGGCCGGGCTCGAGGCGGCGCGCGGCCCGGCCGTGGCCAAACTCGGGCCTATCGCCAAGCTGGGGCGCCAGGCGTGGGCGCCGCTGGGCCTGTCCGAGGCGGCCATGGCCCATTGGACCGCCGGGGAAGAGGCCGATTTCCCCGAGGGCGGCCACGGCGACATGACCCTGAAGATCCTCGCCGAGCACGCCGATACCGAGGACGCCCAAGCCCGGGTGCTGGGAATCTTGGAAGAATCCATGCAGGTGCGCTGGTACCATTTCGACCAGATCGGCCGCGACGCCCTGGCCGCGTCGGAGGGGGCCGGGGCGGCCTGAATGGGCGGGGCACCCTGAATGGAATAGAGCCCCGGTCCACCGGACGCCATAAATACATAGAGGGAGAGAACCATGGAATCGCCGGAGAGCTTCGAACGGCACATGGCCCAGATCATCTGGGACAATCGCTGGAAGAACCCCCATGCCTTGCAGATATGGGTGGAGAACTTCATGGATCGGCCCGGCGCCGCGGTCTTTGCCCTCGAGCATTGCGTGTTCGCCGATCATTTCCCGCGCTGGTTCGGCTCCATCATCGGCAATTGCCCGCATCTCAGCGCCCGCCGATACATGATCGACAACATGTTCGTCGAAGAGGTCGAGGACCCGACCATCACCACCGGCCATTACGAGAGCCTGGTGGATTTCGCGGTGGCGCTCGGCCACGACCGGGACTTCGTCACCAGCCATCCGGGCCGGATCTATACCCGCATGGCGCTGGCCTATTGGGAGCGCGCCGCCCGGGCCTGGCCCTGGATCGAGGCCTTCGCCGCGGTCTGCGGCCTGGAAGCCGCGCGCGGCCCGGCGGTAGCGAAGATCGGCCGGGTCAACAAGCTCACCCGGGCGATCTGGGAACCGCTGGGCTTGTCGGAGTCTGCCCTGGCCCATTGGTCGGCGGGGGAAGCCGCCGATTTCCACGAGGGCGGCCATGGCGACATGACCCTCAAGGTTCTCGCCGAGTTCGCCGATACCGAGGACGCCCAGGCCCGGGTGCTCAAAGTGATCGAGGAAACCACCCAGGTGCGCTGGTACCATTTCGACTGCATCGGGCGCGATGCTCTCAAGGCTTCGGGCATTTCACTGGAGGCCGCAAAGGTGGCCTAGGCCGCCCCGGCGACCACCGGCCCGAATTTATTCACGGGAGGACGACAATGTATTCACGGGACGATTTCGAAGAGCGCATGGCGCTGACCATTTGGGAAAACCGCTGGAAAAACCACACCGCCTACGAAACCTTCATCCAGCACCACATGTGCATCGAAGGCGCCAAGGTCTATGCCCTGGAACATTCGGTTTTCGCCGATCACTTTCCGCGCTGGTTCGGCACCATGGTCGCCAACTGCCCGTCGCTTTCGGCGCGCGCCTACATGATCGAAAACATGTATGTCGAAGAGGTCACCGACCCGGAAGTCGAAAACGGCCATTACGAAAGCCTGGTCGATTTCGGGGTGGCGCTGGGGTTCGAACGGGACTTCATCTACAACTACAAGGGCCGCGTTTACACCAAGGTCGCCATGGCCTATTGGGAACGCGCGACCCGCGCCTGGCCCTGGTTGGAAGCCTTCGCCGCCGTCGCCGGGCTCGAGGCCGCGCGCGGCCCCCTGGTGCTCAAGCACGGCCATTGCATCCCCAACAACCGCGCCGTTTTCAGGCCGCTCGGCCTGCCCGAGAAGGCCATCGCCCATTGGTCGGCCGCCGAAGTCGCCGATTATTCGTCGGGCGGGCACGGCGACATGACCCTGAAGATCTTGTCGGAACATGCCGACAGCGACCGCAGCCAGCAACGAATCCTCGAGGTGCTGGCCGAGACCATGCAGGTGCGCTGGTTCCACTTCGACCACATCGGCCGCGACGCCCTGGCGGCGGCGGGGGCCTCGGTGGAACCCCAGGCGGTGGCCTGAAGGCCCGCCAGCCAGGGGCGCGAACCGAAAGGCACGGAATCCCCAAAAGGGCGCAGGGAAATTAAGTGCCGTGGCCATGGATATGGCCGGGGCATGGGATCACAAGGGCGGGGCGGTCCCAGGGCGGCCCCCAAAAGGGAGCAGGAGAAACGCACCATGAGAAAACCAGCGAGAAAACCAGCGAGAAAACCAGTACGCAAAGCAAAACCCGCCGCCCCGGCCGCCGAGGTCGACAAGCCGGTCAAGTTCCGCCAACGCAACCGGCCCGAATACGCCTCCGACGCCATGGCCGAAACCCTGCGTGGCCTTGGCTTCCGCTATGCCTTCCTCAATCCCGGTTCGAGTTACCGGGGGCTGCACGATTCGCTGATCAATTACCTCGGTAACCGCGATCCCCAGGCGGTGCTGTGTTCCCATGAGGACATCTGCGTCCACGCCGCCCAGGGCTATGCCAAGGCGACCGGCGCGCCGGCGCTGGCCATCCTCCACGACCTGGTCGGCCTCATGCACGGCACCATGGCCGTCTACAACGCCTATTGCGACCGCCAGCCGGTGGTGGTGCTGGGCGGATCGGGACCTCAGGATCCCAAGCTGCGGCGCGGCATCGACTACCTCCATTCGGCCAATGTCCAGGGTGAATTGGTGCGCCCCTTCGTCAAGTGGGACGACGAGGCGATGACCCCCGAAGGGATCTGCGAATCCATCGCCCGGGGCCACAAGATCGCCAATACCAGGCCCAAGGGCCCGGTCTATATTTCCATCGATGCGGGGGTCCAGGAGGCCAAGCTGGACGGCGCCATTGAGATTCCCGATGCCAGCCTCTCGTGCAACCAGGCGCCGCCGCCGCCGGGCGCCAATCCCGACGCCGTGGAAGAGGCCGCCGAGTTGCTGATCCGCGCCCGCAACCCGGTGATCACCGGCGGGCGCATCATGCACCGCCCGGAAGCCGCCCGGCCCCTGCGTCAGTTGGTGGAGTTCCTCGGCGCGGCCTACGTGGAGGACAGCAATTCCAATTGCCTGCCCACCAACCATCCCCAGAACCTCACCGGCATCGCCGGGGTGGTGGCCAAGGCCGACGTCCTGCTGGCCATCGATTCCACCGACGTCACCATGATCGTGGACGGCTACTCGTCCCGGGTGCGCGGCCAGGTCGGCGCCGGCGGCGGCGGCACCAAGATCATCGACCTGTCCCAGAGCGACTACACCACCCGGTCGTGGTCGCGGGTCGGCGGCAAGGTCGCGCCGACCACCATGCAGATGCTGGGGGACCCGGTGGTCGGCATGAGGCAGTTGATCGCCGCGCTCAAGGGGCGGGGGCGCCGGAACCGACGGGCGGCAGCCGCGGCCGAGGCGCGGCGCAAGCGTCACGCCCGGGCCCATGACGCCTTTATGCGGGCCCAGCAGGCGACCCTCAAGAAGCGCTGGGACGAAGTGCCCATTTCACCCCACCGCTTCGTCCATGAAGTGTACCAGGCGGTGCGCCGCAAGCCCTGGTTCCTGACCAACCGGGGCCATCGCTCCTGGCCAGTGGGGATTTGGCAGTTCAAGGGCTGCGGGGATTATCTCGGCCATTCTGGCGGCGGCGGCGTGGGCTATGGGCCCGGCGCCATGATCGGCGGGGCGCTCGCGGCCCGCGACCAGGGCAGGTTCGCCGTCGGCGTGCTCGGCGACGGCGATTTCCAGATGCAGTCGGGCGCCCTGTGGACCGCGGTCCATATGAAGATCCCGCTGCTGTGCATCATCAACAACAACACCTCGTGGTACAATGACGAGCAACACCAAGTGGAGGTCGCCAAGATGCGGAACCGGGCCGTGGAAAACGCCTGGATCGCTACCACCACCCGGGTGCCAGAACTCGATCTGGCCACCGTGGCCAAGGGTTGGGGGGCCTGGAGCGAAGGCCCCATCACCGATGGCGACGCCCTGGCGGCCGCCCTCAAGCGGGGGGTCAAGGAAGTGGACGGCGGCGGCGTGGCGGTGCTCGACGTGCGCAACAAAACGCGCTGAGGGCGGCATGGCGCCGGCCCATGGGCCGGCGCCGCGGCCGATCATCGGGGCGCGGGGGAAGTCTCCGCGCCCAAACTTATGGGCCGGGCGGATCTTGACGATCACCTAAAAGCCATCTCCGGGAGGGCGGCCGGACCGGATCAAAGTTATCGGATGCCGGCGTGGTCGAGCATCGCCTCGGCGGCTGATTTCGCCCGCGCGGCGGCGCCCTTGTCACCGCATACATGGGCCATGACGATGGCACCTTCCATCAACAGCATCAGCCGCTGGGCAAGGGTATCGGGGTCGGCGGCCCCGGCGGCGGTGGCGAGTTCCCGGACATAATCGCAGACTAGGCGCTTGTGTTCGGCCGCGGCGGCATGGATGGGATCCGCTGGATCAGTGTATTCCGCCGAAGCGTTGATGAACATGCAGCCGGTGAAGCCACGCCCGGCAAACCAGTCGCCGAGCACGTCGAACAGGGCCAGAAGGCGATCCCGGGGCGTGTCGGCGCGGCGCTCCACATCGCGCATGAAATCATTGCGGAATTGTTCGTCGCGGCGATGCAGGACGGCGAGGATAAGTTCGTCCTTGGACTTGAAATGGTTGTAAAGCGTCATCTTGGCGACCCCGGAATCCCCAAGGATGCGGTTGATGCCAGTGGCGTGGAAACCATCGCGGGCGAACAGCTCAAGCGCGGTTTCCACTAGTTGGTCGCGTTTGGTCGAAACCATGTTCGGTCCGCCTCATTAAATAATACAAAACTGTCTGTCTATCAATTTAGTCCATCTAGGTCAGTCATGCAAGTGAAACGCGGCCCTGGGCGGCCAAAGAAAGCCTGGGAGTTTCCTTTTATGCCCTATTTTATCCTTCTGACATTGGGATTTTCCCCGGCCAGAACGCGGGGGCTCCGGGCTTTGATTGATTCGCTTGACAATACAGACAGGTCTGTATATTATTTCTTCGTTTTCTGTTCACCATGCCAAGGAGAAGGACAATGTTGACCATGAACCGCCTCACCACCCAGATCACCCGTCTCGGCCTCGCCGCCGTCCTTGCCGCCGGATTGATGCTGCCCGCCGGCGGCGCCAAGACCGCGGCGGGCCAGGTCCGTTCGGCTCCGGCAGTGCTTCATAAAACCGTCAAGGTGGATGGAATCGATATTTTTTATCGCGAGGCCGGACGCCGGGGCGCGCCGGTGATCTTGTTGTTGCATGGCTTCCCCACCTCGTCCCAGATGTTCCGCAATCTGATGCCCGCCCTCGCCGACCGATTTCATCTGGTGGCGCCTGATTACCCCGGTTTCGGCAATAGCGCCATGCCGGCGGTCGACGCTTTCGATTACAGCTTCGACAATTTGGCCCGGGTGATCGATTCCTTCACCCAGAAGCTAGGGCTCGATCGCTATAGCCTCTATGTCATGGACTATGGTGCGCCGGTGGGGTTTCGCCTGGCCGTCAAAAGGCCCGAACGGGTCCAGGCGCTGATTGTCCAGAACGGCAATGCCTACGTCGAGGGACTCGGCAAATTCTGGGACCCATTCCGTGCCTATTGGAAAGACAAGACCGAGGCCAACGCGAAGCCGCTGAAGGGATTCCTGAACCTGCAGGCGACCAAATGGCAATACACTCATGGCACCCGCAACCCCGAGTCCATCAGCCCTGATACCTGGACGGTGGATCAGTACTTCCAGGACCGACCGGGCAATAAGGAAATCCAGTTGCGGCTGTTTTACGACTATGGGTCCAATCCGCCGCTGTATCCCGCATGGCAGGCCTATTTCCGCGAGTACCAGCCGCCCACGCTGGTGGTATGGGGCAAGAACGACACCATCTTTCCGGCGGCCGGGGCTTATCCCTACAAGCGCGACCTCAAGACCATCGACTTTCATCTTCTGGATACCGGGCATTTCGCGTTGGAGGAGGATGGCGCGGAAATCGCCCGCCATATCCGCCGTTTCCTCACGGCCAATGTTGACTGAATCCATTGCCGGGGGGCGCGTCCCAAGGGGCGCGTTCTCCGCGCCCCATGTCGAGCGACAAGGAGATCCACAATGACCGGATACACAAGCGACGTGGCGTTCAGCCCCGCGGTCAAGCGCCTGCAGGAGGAAAATGGATCACGGGGCGGCTACGCCAAGATGGAAAGCCGGGGCGGCTGGAGCGACACCGTCACCGGGGATCTGGCACGATTCATCGCCGCCAGGGATTCGTTTTACCTGGCCACCGCCAACGGCGCCGGCCAACCCTACATCCAGCACCGTGGCGGCCCGCCCGGTTTCCTCAAGGTGGTGGACGGCCACACCTTGGCCTTCGCCGATTTCCGGGGTAATCGGCAGTTTATTACTGCCGGCAACCTGAGTGAGAACGAACAGGCTTACATTTTCCTGATGGATTACGCCAATCGCCGAAGGATCAAGATTTGGGGCCGCGCCAGGGTCGTGGACGATGACCCGGCGCTTCTGGCCGGGCTCGTGGACAAGGATTACGACGCGGTCCCGGAGCGCGCGGTGGTGTTCGAGGTCACGGCTTGGGATGTCAACTGTCCCCAACACATCACGCCGCGTTTCACCGAGGCGGAGGTGGCGGAATTGACGGCGCCCTTGAAGAGCCGGATTGCCGAGCTGGAAGCGCAATTGGCCGCCGCCGGGTGACCGGTCGTGCGCCGCGGGCGCCGCTCCTGATTTGCTTTATACTATCCCCGGTGTGAGAGACCGGCCCGGTGGGCCGGGCCGGGGAGGCGGGTTTTGCGGATCGCGACCTTCAATGTGGAAAGCCTGGACGAGACCCGGGGCGAAGGGCCCGCCCTGGAGGCGCGGATCAAGCTGCTGGCGCCGCAGATCGCCCGCACCGACGCCGATATCCTGTGCCTGCAGGAGGTCAATGCCCAAAAGCCCCGGATCGGCAGGAAAAGGGTTCTGCGCGCGCTCGAAGCGTTGATGGAGGCGACCGGCCTCGGCGGCTACGACCTCGCATTCAGCCGCAACCGCGCCGGCACCGGGCCCCGCGACATCCACAACGTCGTCACCCTGTCGCGCTATCCTATTCAAACCACCGAGCAGCTTTGGCACGACCTTGTGGCGGAGCCGCGCCACCGCTTCGTCACCGGTGAAGCCGCGGGCGACGACGTCGCGCTTACCTGGGACCGCCCGGTGCTGTACACCCGCATCGAAGCGCCCGGGGACCGCCTTCTCCATCTCTTCAACCTGCACCTGCGCGCGCCCCTGGCCTGCCCGGTGCCGGGCGCCAAGGCCGGTCAATTCGCCTGGAACAGCGTCGCCGCCTGGGCCGAAGGGTTCTACATGTCCGAGATCAAGCGCGCGGGCCAGGCGCTGGAACTGCGGCTTGCCATCGACGGCGTGTTCGATGCCGATGCCGACGCCCTGGTCTGCGTTGCCGGCGACTTCAATTGCGAGGAACACCACACCCCGGTGGAGATCATCCGCGGCGCCGAGGAAAACACCGCCAATGGCGCGCTGGCCGGCCGCGTCATGGTTCCGGTGGAGCATTCCTTGGCCGCCGACCGGCGTTTCACGGTGATCCACCAGGGGCGGCGCGAGATGCTGGACCACATAATGGTCTCGCGCGCCCTTCTCGGGCATTTCCAAAGTTCCGATATTCACAACGAGGCGCTCACCGACGAACTCGTCGGCTATGCCGCGGTGACCGCCTCGCCGGTGTCCTACCACGCGCCGGTGGTGGCGGTCTTCGACCTTTAGGCTTGGCCGTGGCCGCGGCCTCCCGAACCCGGGCGGAGTTTTAGAATTCCTTGCCCAAGGCGCGGTCGACCGACAGCGCGCCGCCGCCGCGGACGGCGATGGCGGCGCACAGGATCGCCCAGAGAAGCGGATATTCGTAGCCCCCCTTGGTCCAGAAGAAGCCGTTGGGCAGGTGCACGGTCATCGCCGCCACCAAGAGCAGGATCATGGCCGCCAGGGCGGCGGGCCGGGTCAACAGGCCGATGGCCATGAGGATGCCGCCGAAGAACTCGACTCCCGCCACCAGGGGCGCGGTCAGCCATCCCGGCTCGAAGCCCATCTTGGCGAAGCCGGCGATGGTGGCGTCCAGTCCCCGGCCGCCGAACCAGCCGAACAGTTTCTGGGCGCCGTGGGGGATCAGGAACAGGCCGGCGGCAAAGCGCACCAGGGGCCACGAATATTCTTCAAAGGGATGATACAGCTTGGCGAGCCTGGGGCAGAATGGCCGCGCCGCGGAATTTGTCTCGGACATGGCTCGTCTCCTTCGATGTTGGGTTGGCGGCTTGAAGGCGTCTCAAATGCTCAGGTGCCTTCCCGGCGCCAGGCGCCGATCATGGTGGCCAGGGCCAGGGCCAGGGCCAACAGCACCGGCAGCAACGGGGTTTCATCGACCCCGCGCACCACGTAATCCCCATTGGCCCGGAGCCCCAGCCATCCGCGCCCGGCCAGCGCCCGGCCGGGTCCCGGCCGGCGGATGTCGGGCAGCCCGTCGACGGCCCACAAGATGCCGCCCTTGGTGGCCTTGGCGAGCGGCGCCAGCACCTTGTCCGAGGTCGTCACGTCGGAGAACTCCAAGGGGTTGAGGGTTCCGGCGGCGGCATAGACGGTCCGCTTGCCGCCCGCTTCGGTGATGCGGTAGAGGCCCGGCTCGGTGATCGAGAGCGCGCCGGTGGCACGGCCGTCGCCGCGGTCGGTGAGCTTGAGGGTGCGGGTCTGCCCGCCCGGCGTGCGCAAGGTGACCGGGCTCTCGTCCTTCGCCAGGCTGCGCCGGGTGACGGTCAGGCGGGTGCCCTGGATGACCGCCCTGAGATCGTCTTCCTCCAGGTCCGGTTCCTTCATCAGCCAGTGCGCCGTGCGCCGCAGCAATTCCGCCTGGGGGCCGCCGCCGTCGAACCCCCGGGCCCACAGCCAGATTTGGTCGGTCAGCAGTTGGGCGATCCGCCCCTTGCCGACCCGGTCCAGCGCCAGCACCGGCTTGCCGCCCATGCCCTTCATGACGACGACGCCGCGCCGCGCCTCGGCTTCCACCAGCCGGAACCACCGCCCCCATGTGGGCTTCGAAGCGTTCGGACCCTTGCCCCGGGCGCCCGGCAGGTTGGCGGTCACGGGATGGCGGCGGCCGATGTCGGTGATCTCCGCCCGGAAGCCGCCGGCGAGCACATTGCCGGTCGGCGCCAGGGGGAGGATGTCGCGCAACGGCGTGCGGAACAGGCCGAGCGGCGTGGCCAGGGCCGGTCCGCCCGCCTCCAGGATGGCGCCGCCGTCGCGCACGTATTTGACGATGTTGCGGAGATAGGTCACCGGCAGCACGCCGCGGCGGTGGTAGCGGTCGAAGATGATGAGGTCGAAATCTTCGAGCTTTTCCTCGAACAGTTCGCGGGTGGGGAAGGCGATCAGCGACAGTTCGTTGACCGGGGTGCCGTCTTGTTTGTCGGGCGGGCGCAGGATCGTGAAATGGACCAGGTCGACCGACGGGTCGGCCTTCAGAAGGTTGCGCCAGACCCGTTCGCCGGCATGGGGCAGGCCCGACACCAACAGCACCCGGAGCCGGTCGCGGACGCCGTTGACCACCACCGCCGCCCGATTGTTGGCCAGGGTCAACTCGCCCGCCGCCGGGGCCACGGCGACCTCATAGACATTGGGTCCGGCATGGGCCACCGAAAGCTCCAAGGTATGGCTGAATCCGGTGCCGAGATCGAGCTCCCGCCGGTCGCCGCCGTCCCGGGTGATGGTGACCCGCGCGCGGCCGCCGCCGCCGCCCGAATCGACGATCCTGATGGTGAGCATCGCCTGTTCGCCGACGATGCCGAAGCCGGCCGCCTGTTCCACCACCAGGCGCCGGTCACGCAGGTTGCGGGTGCCCGTCAGCAGCCCGTGCAACGGCCCCTGGAAGGGGAGGCCCGAAGCCTCCTTCGGCGCGTCGTGGATCTGCCCGTCGGTGATCAGCACGGCGCCGGCGAAGCGCTGGGGCGGGATATCCCCCATGACTCGGGCGAGAGCCTCGAACAGACGGGTGCCGCGGTCGCGGGGCATCTTGGTCTCGGCGCCGGCCGCCGCCTGGGTGATCGGCTTCGGCTTGCCGGCGCGCACCACGCGCAGTTCGATGGTCTTGTCTTTGGCGAGGCGCGCGCGAATATGGTCGAGCGCGGCTTCGGTCTGCATGCGGCGCGACCCGATGCCTTGGCTGGGGCTTTCGTCGACCACCACCACGGCGATGTCGGGCAGCGGTTCGCGGCGCTCCTGCTTGATCGACGGGTTGGCCAGGAGGGCGAGCAGGGTGGCGATGGCCAGCGCCCTGAGCCCGGTTCCCCGGGCGCGGCGCCAAGCGGCGTAGAGGACCGCCATCGCCCCGGCGCCGGCCAAGCTGGCGATCAGGGCCCAGGACAAAAGCGGCGCGAAAATGATCTCGGTGCTGGTGTCCATCAGCCCCGGCCCTCGGGGCGATTCCGGTCCCGGCCCTCGGGGCACCATGCGCGGCGGCGGCTCATTGCCCGAGCCTTTCCAGGATCGCCGGCACGTGCACCTGGTCCGACTTATAATTGCCGGTCAGCGCGTACATCACCAGGTTGACTCCGAACCGGTGGGCCATCTCGCGCTGGCGCGAACCGCCGGGCACCACCGGATACAGCGGCTGGCCGGCGCTGTCCACCGCCCAGGCGGCGGCGAAATCGTTGGAGCCGATGATCACCGACGACACCCCGTCATTGGCGTGGCCGGCCTCTTTCTCGACCCACAACTGACCGCCGCTCCAGCGGCCCGGGAACGACTTGAGAAGGTAAAACGCCTTGGTCAGGATGTGCCCCCGGGGCACCGGGATCAGGGCCGGCACCTGCAGGCCCTCGACGATGCGGCGCAGCTTGGCCGCCCCGGGAGCCGAAGGGACCAATCCTTCCGGCATGCCGAGTCCCCCGGAACCCTGGTCGCGGGTGTCGAATAGGATCATGCCGCCGGTTCTCAGGTAGTTGGCCAGCTTGTCCCTGGCGGCCCGGCTCGGCAACGGCTGGGTGGCGGTGATCGGCCAGTAGAGGAACGGGAAGAAGGTCAGCTCGTCGCGCTCCAGGTCGACGGCCAGGGGCGCCTTGGGCTCCACCGATGTCCGTGTGCGCAGGGTCTCGGACAGCCCGGCGAGCCCGGCCCGGGACACCTCGTCGACCCGGGAATCGCCTGTCAGCACGTAGGCCAGACGCGTATCGAAGGTGGCTTCCATGGCCTGGGCGTCGGTCGCCGGGCTGGCCTTGCCTTGGGCCTGGGCGGGTCCGGCGGCGGCCAACGCGATCATCGCGGCGGCGGCCAACGCGATCATCGCGGCGCCGGCGCGGGCGCCGCCGACCGCGGCGCCGCCTTCGCCCGGCGCGCGCAGGAAGGGCCAGAACTCCGGCGCCAATCCCCTGAGGATGAGGCCGATCCACAGGTCGAGGATCAGCAGCCCCAAGGCGAACGCCAGGAGAACCGCCTTGAGATCGGCTTCCTTGGGTGCCGCCATATCGAGCGCCTTGACCCCCGCGGGAAAATCGCCGATGGCGGTCAGTTGCTTCATACCGGCCGCTAGATTGAGGGCCAAACGGGCGGTGTCGTTGCCGTAAAATCCGGGCGGCCGGGTCGGCCCCACGCGCGGCCGCGCCGGGCCCGCGCCGGTTTGGGCGTCGGCGGCCAGCGGCTGGGCGGCGGTCGGCGGGTCGGTGAACCGTCCGAATCCATCGAGGCTGGTGATCGGCGGCAGGGCCCGCCGCGCCGCGCCCGACACGCCCTGGCTGAGGCCCACCACCCGGCGCAGGATTTCCACGTAGAGGCCGGAAAGGGCCAGGTTGGACCATTCGGTATTGGCCGTGGTGTGGACTAGGATCAGGCGTCCCCGGCCCCTGTCGGCGGCGGTCACCAGGGGCGTCCCGTCGGCCAGCCGCGCCCAAGTCCGGTTGGGGAGATCGAGTGTCGGTTGGGCCAGCACCTGACGGAAAACCACCACATCCGTGGGCACCGTTAGCCCGGCGAAGGGGGAATCGGCGGTAAACGGGGCCAGGCGCGCGGGCTTGGTCCACGACATGGCGCCGCCCAGCGCCCGGTTGCCGGCGCGCAGCGCCACCGGCGTGAGGCTGTCGGGCTTCTGGCCCAGGCGCGGCCCGGCGAAGCGCAGGACGGTGCCGCCCCGCGTCATCCAGTCTTCCACCGCTTGGCGGTCGCTGGGGGTGAGGATCGAACCGTCGGCCACCACCAGGACCGCCAGGCGCCGTGCCAGCAAGGTCCGCACCGGACCCTTGCGCAGTTCCGCATAGGGACCCAGCGCCCGGTCGAGATAGAAAATCTCGGAAAGCAGGGGCCGGGTCTGGGCCTTGTCGGTGGCGGCGGTGATGATGCCGACCGGACGGCGCCGCCAACGTTCGTCGAACAGCACCACGGTGCCGGCCGAGGCGATGCCTTCCACTTCAAGGCGGGTCAGCCGGTTGCGCAACTCGGCGGGCAAGGGCAGCACGGTCTCGGCGGTGCGCGCTCCGGCGCTAAAGGCGATCCTCTGGCGCAACAGCACCCGGCCGCGCTCGTCGGTGCCGCGCAGCCAGAAACTCTCCGCCTTGCCGGGCTTGGGCCGGATCAGCCGACCGGTCAGGCGGCCGGCAGCGGTGCCGGGCGGCGGCAGGGCCAGCGCGCCCTTGCCCGGCGCGTCTTCCATCACCGTGACCGGGCCGAGGAAGGTCAGCCCGTTGACGAAGTTCTTGGCATTGCCGTCATCGATGCCGTCGGCGATCCACATGACGTTGGCGGGGTTGTCGAACTTCAGGCCCCTGAGCGCGGCCAGGGCCTTGTCCCGCGTCACCGGCCATGGCTTGGGCTGGAGCGCCTGGACCAGCGCCCGCGCCGCGCCCGCGGTGAGCAGCTTGGATGGCGTCAACGGCCCGCCGGTGGCGGGTGGGGCGGTGGTGACCACGACCACCGGCTTTCCAGCCCGCTGGGCGCGGGCGATCAGCGCGTCCATGGCGGCGACCCGCCGCGGCCAGCCCCGTGCCGCGGCCCAGCCGTCGTCGACCACCAGCACCAAGGGGCCGGCGGCGGCGAACTGGTCGCCGGGATTGAACACCGGCCGGGCGAGGCCGACGATCACCAATGTGGCAATGGCCATGCGCAAAAGGACCAGCCATAGCGGCGTGCGGGCCGGGGTCTGTTCATCCTGGCGCAATCCGAACAACAGGCGGATGGCGGGAAAGCGCAGCAGTTTCGGCGCCGGCGGCGTGACCCGCAGCAGCCACCACAAGAGCGGCAGCCCGGCCAGTGCCGCCAGGGCCCAGGGAGCGGCAAAGGCGAAGGCGCCGACGCTCAGCATGATGCGCCGCTCACCATTGCTCGCGCGGCACCGTCATGGCGCCGTAGAGCGCCAGCAGCGCTTCTTGGGCCGGGCGGTCGGTATGGTGGAGGGTGAAGGACCAGCCATGATGATGGGCCAGGGCGATGATCTGCTGGCGCCGGGCCTGGAGCCGGTTGCGGTAGTCCTGGCGGACGTTTTCGGTCCGGTTGATGAGGGTGGATCCCTCCGCCTCCATGCCCTCGAAGCGAATGCGCCCGGCGAAGGGAAGGGATTCCTCGGCCGGGTCGAGGATCTGCACCAGATGGCCGAGGACGCCCCTTGCGGTGTAGCTGCCGACGGTGGCGGCGAGCTCTTCCATGGGGCCGAGGAAGTCGCTGAACAGGACGATATTGGCGTAGCGCGGCAACGGTTCAATGGGCGGCGTATTGGCGGCATCGGCCGGCGCCTCCGCGGCGCGGGAAAGCACCGCCGCCATGCGCTCCAGCGTCCCGTGCCCGGCGGCGGGGGGCCGCCCCTCGCCGGCCAGCGCCACGTGTTCGCCCGCCTGGATCAACAATGCTGCCAACGCCAGGGTCAGCAGATCGGCGCGCTCGACCTTTTCGGTGAGCCGGCGGTTCGACGCATAGGCCATGGACGGTGAGGCATCGCGCCACAGCCATATCGACTGGGCGGCGATCCATTCCTTTTCGCGGATGAAGACGGCGCTCGATTTGGCGCTCTGGCGCCAGTCGATGGCGTAGGCCGGGTCGCCGGGTTGGTAATGGCGGAACTGCCAGAAGGTATCCCCCGGGCCGCGCCGCCGCCGGCCGTGGGTGCCGTGCATAACGGTGTTGGCGACGCGTTTGGCGGCCACCATGAGGGGCGGCAACTGCGCCGCCGCCGCCTCCGCCGCGCGGAGGATGGCGAGAGGCGCTCTGGGAGAGGACTTGGACGCGGGTAACGCCATGGAGGCTGGTCCTCAGGCCAGGGGCGCGCAGAGTTTATCGATCACCTGGTCCATGGTGATGCCGTCGGCCCGCGCCGCGAAGGTCAGCGCCATGCGGTGACGCAGCACCGGCGGGGCCAGCGCCATGACGTCGTCGACCGACGGCGCGAACCGGCTTTCCAGCATGGCCCGCGCGCGGCAGGCCAGCATCAGCGCCTGGCTGGCCCGTGGGCCCGGACCCCAGGCGACGGTTTGATCGATTTCCGCGTTGCCTTCGCCGGGCCGTCCCGCCCGCACCAGGGCGAGGATGGCGTCGACCACGGAATCGCCCACCGGCATGCGCCGCACCAGGCGCTGGGCCGCCATCAACTCGGCGCCGTCGAGCACCTTGGCGGTCTCGCTCTCGGTGGCGCCGGTGGTCGCCAGCAGCATGGTGCGTTCGGCCGCGTGGTCGGGATAGCCCACGTCGATTTGCAGCAGGAAGCGGTCGAGCTGGGCCTCGGGCAGGGGATAGACGCCTTCCTGTTCCAGCGGGTTCTGGGTGGCGAGAACGTGGAACGGCTTGGGCAACGCGTGGGAGACGCCGGCGACGGCCACCTCGCGCTCCTGCATCGCCTGCAACAGCGCCGATTGGGTCCGCGGGCTGGCGCGGTTGATCTCGTCGGCCATCAACAACTGGCAGAAGACCGGGCCCGGGATGAAGCGGAAGCTGCGCCTGCCGGTATCGGATTCCTCGAGCACTTCGGAGCCGAGAATATCCGCCGGCATCAGGTCCGGGGTGAACTGGATGCGTTTGTCATCGAGGCCGAGCACGGTGCCGAGCGTCTGCACCAAGAGCGTCTTGGCGAGTCCCGGAACGCCGATCAGCAGCGCGTGGCCGCCGGCAAGGATGGTGATCAGGGCTTCATCGATGACCTGCTTCTGGCCGAAGATCACTTGGCCGATGGCGGCGCGGACCTCTTGCAGGCGGTTGCCGAGGGAGTCGATATCGGCGGCAAGACGGCTGGCGTCTTCCTCGCCCAAGGGTTCATCTGGTTTGGCGTCGATCGCGGTCACGGCGTTCCTCTTCATCAAAGCAAACGAACGCCCCATCGCCTTCGAGTGGCTTCTTTTAGACGAACGCACGTCTAGACATAACGGGCACATCATGTGCCTATCGTCATAGTACGACAAAATGTTCCGGTATTCCTACTTGCATGGGAAATAGGCGACAATATGGCCGCGGGACCTGAAATCTGCATCCAAGGCGAATTTCGCATCGACGCCAAGGGAACCTGGTTCCATGAAGGAAAGCCCATCGGCCGCCGGGAATTGGTGAAACTGTTCGCGGCCATCCTGGTCCGTGACGGCGAAGGCGCCTATTGGCTCGAAACCCCGGTGGAAAAGGTGCCGGTCATGGTCGAGGACGCGCCCTTCCTCGCTGTCGAACTCGAAATCCGGGGCCGTGCCGCGGCCCAGGTCCTGCGCCTGAGAACCAATATCGACCGATGGGTGGATCTGGGCGCCGACCACCCGTTGATCGTGCGGGCGGGCCCCCGCCCCTATGTCAGGCTGGCGGGCGGCATGGAGGCCCTGGTCGCCCGGCCGGTCTATTATGAGCTGGCCGAACTTGCCGTCGCCGGGCCCGAGGGCACCGGGCACCCGGGCGTCTGGAGCGGCGGCCGGTTTTTCCCCCTGACGCCGGCGGGGCCGGAGGCGCCCGGGTGAACGGCCCGAGCCCCGATGAGGTGCGGGCGCGGCTCGGCCCCCGGCTGATGGCACCCGACGCGGCCTTCAACGCGCCCGGGTTCTGGGTCGGAAACGGCGCCGGGGAAAAGTTGCTCCGCGTCGCCGAACACGGCGCCGCCTTTCGCCCGGCCGCGGTCTTGATCGCGCTGATCACCCATGAGGGCGAGATCACGGTGCTGCTGACCGAACGCAACGCCGATCTGTCCGATCACGGCGGCCAGATCAGCTTTCCCGGCGGGCGGGTGGAAGACGGCGATAGCGGCGTCGTCGACACGGCGCTGCGCGAGGCCAGGGAGGAGGTGGGCCTCAAGGCCGACGGGCTTAGCGTGCTCGGCGCGCTGGAGCCCTTCGGCACCATCTCCAACTACCGGGTGACGCCCATCGTCGCGCTGGCGCCGCCGTTCGAGAGCGTGCCCCAGGCCGAAGAAGTGGCCAAAGTTTTTGAGGTCCCGTTCTCCTTCATCCTCGATCCCGCCAACCATCGATTCATGGCACGCGGCCGCGACGGCCGGTCCCGGGCGACCTACGCCATCTCCTATGGGGAATGGTACATCTTCGGCTTCACCGCCCGTATACTGATCAAACTGGCGCAGCTTTGGCGCGGCGAGGATGTCCCCGCCCAACACCCCCGACCCTAGGAGCCCAAGGGACCATGTTCCGCCTTATTTTTACCTACCTGTTGCCGCTTCTTCTTCCGGCCTTGGGGTATCTCGCGTGGAATTGGCTGCGGATGCGCCGGTCCCTGGGCCAAGAGCGTGCCGAACCGCCGCCCAGCTTCGCCGACATGCCGTGGTTGATCCTGGCCGGCGCCGGTGTCTCCCTGGTTATGATCACCTTGTTGGGGCTGGTCCTGTTCGAAGACGGCAGTTCGCCGGGTGGAACCTATGTTCCGCCCCATATGGAGGACGGCAAGTTGATTTCCGGGCAGACGCGCTAGCGCATGGTCCGGTCAAATGGTTCAATTCGGCCGGAGCGTGCGCTATGGGAGGAGGGGCCGTGACCGCGATCCGCCGCATGGCGCCGAAATCCTGGATGACCGCCGCCGCGACCCGGGCGGTGATGAAGGCGCTCGCCGCCGGCGGCGGCGCGGCGCGCTTCGTCGGTGGCTGCGTGCGCGATTCGATCCTCGGCCTTCCGGTGGGCGATATCGATATCGCCACCCATGAACCGCCGCAACGGGTCATCGAGCTGCTGACGGCGGCGGGCATCAAGGCGCTCCCCACGGGGATCGAGCACGGTACCATCACGGCGGTGGTGGGGGCCGAGCATTTCGAGATCACCACGCTTCGCCTCGACGTCAAGACCCATGGCCGCAGGGCCGACGTCGTGTTCACCGACGACTGGTCCGAGGACGCCGCCCGCCGCGACCTCACCATCAACGCGCTGTCGATGACCGAGGGCGGCGATATTCACGACCCCTTCGGCGGCCTCGAGGACCTGGCCGCGGGACGGGTGCGCTTTGTCGGCGACGCGGAGACCCGCATCACCGAGGACGTGCTGCGGCTCTTGCGCTTTTTCCGGTTCCATGCCTATTACGGCCAGCCCCCGGCGGATGCCGAGGGGCTCGCCGCGGCGGGCAAGCTCGCCCACCTTCTTCCCACCTTGTCCGGCGAACGGGTCTGGGCAGAGTTCAGGCGGTTGCTTTGCGCCCCGGACCCCGCCGCGATATTCCAGCTGATGGCCGATCACGGGGCGCTGGGCCCGCTCTTGGTGGGCACCTTATGGATCGCGCGTCTGGCCGCCCTGGTCGAGGTCGAGGCGAACGCCGCCGCCGCCGCCGCGGGCGATCCCCTGCGCCGGTTGGCGGCGCTGATCAAATTGGATGAGACCACGGCGCGGGCATTGGCCGAGAGGCTGCGCTTTTCGCGCCGGGAGCGCGCGCGGCTTTTGGCCATGGCCGGGGCGGACGATTCCCTGCCGCCCGACGCGGGCCCGCGGCAATTTCGCGCCGCCATCTACCGGCTGGGGACGGCGACCTTCCGCGATAGGGTGGTTTTGGCCCTCGCCGGGCAACGGGCCGAACGCCCCGGCACCGCCTCGGAGGCGGAATTCACCACCGCCTTGGAGGTCTCGGCGGCGTGGCCCCCCCCGGACCTGCCGATCCGGGGCGAGGACGCGGTGCGGCTCGGCCTTGCCCCCGGGCCCGGCGTCGGCCAGGCGCTGGCAAGGGTGGAGGCCTGGTGGATCGATGAGGATTTCACGCCCGACCGCGCGGTTTGTCTGGCGCGGCTCAAAGCGGTGATCGGCGGCGCCACGGGATAGAGCATTTTCCAGTCAAATTGAACCATTTGACCGGAGCGTGTACCGAGGGCCGCCTGACGTCGATCAGGCCGCGTCGGAGCGGCGCCGGTCCTTCGCCGCGGCACCGGGGTCTTGGGCCGCACCGCCCCGGTCCACGGCGGCGTCCCATCCGTCGGGGGACGCCAAGTTTTTCCGAAACCGTTGGGTTTGCTAGGGTTCGGAACCCTAAAAACTCTCCATCTTCCAATGCTGGTACAGAGAACTGGTACAGCATGGAGGCTGGTCCTGGGCAATTCCTATACACCACACCTGCTCAGGCGAGGCGATGTCTTCTACTTCCGCAGGGCTGTTCCTGCGCGGCTGATAGGTCGCCTGGGCCGCTCGGAAATCCGCTATTCCCTCAAGACTCGGGACCTGGGAACGGCTAGGATTCGCTGTCGGCACCTGAGCAACGCTTTCGATAAGCTCATGGACCGAGTGGGGGCGATGGCACAACTTGATCAAAGCACCATCAAACTGATCCTGCGGGAGTTCTTCACCGGGGAATGGTCGAAACTGCGTTCGACACTTCCCACAGAAGCCGATGGTGAGATGGCGGTCGAAGAGCAGTTGTACGGGGCGAGTGGGGGAGAAGAGGTCGTCCGGGGCTGGTTAGCGGGGAAGTCCTATCCGGGGTACCTGAAGGATCATGCAAATCGGATACTCGCTTCTGCCGGGATTGGCGTTGACGATATTTCTGCTGATGACATGAACGCCGTCTGCGAAGGCATCGCCCGCGCCTGGCTCGACCTGGAGAATATGCGTTGCGCCCTGCTGGAAGGTTACCCCGAAAAAGCAGTGCCTCAGGACGACCTTTTTAGAGACCTGGCCGATCCTTTAATCTTGACGCCCCAGTCCGGGGGTAAGGCTGAAGCACTGGGTGCTGTGGTCGAAAAGTATAAAGCGTTCAAGACTGGAGGTAGTTGGACAGCCAAGACGGCATGGGAGGCCGGCAGGGTGCTTGGGTGGTTCATAGACTACGTAGGAGACACAGTGCCTGTCGCCCATGTCAAAAAACATCAAGTGCGAGATTTTAGGGACTTGCTCGATGCTGTTCCGGCCCATTTTCAGCAGAAGACAGGGAACGGGGACTTTACTCTCAAGGCTATGGTAGCGGCAGGTGCCACTGCGCCCAAGCTGGGACACGCTACTCGCAAAAAATACCTGTCGGTTTTGAAGACGTTTTTTGGCTGGTGTAGTGCCGAGGGCTATATCGACTTGAGCCCCGCTGACGGCATCAATGTTCAAGGCAAGGCAAGTGATCCCCAGGATGCCCGGCACCCCTTCTCGAAGGATCAATTAGAGACGTTGTTCCAATCACCCCAGTACTCCGGACATTTTTCTCCCGACCGGCGTTCAAAGCCCGGGAAATGCATTACAAAGGACGGTAGGTTTTGGAGAGTAAGTCGGCTCCTGAGTATCAGAAAGCAAGTTTCTCGACGTACAAGTTGGGCAACTACGTCGTAAGCGTCAAGCTGGTAGAGCCGACCACCCAGCAGGCTATTCTCATTCAGGCCAAGCCCAAATCGGAGAAGACCAAAAGCTTTATGCGATTCGAGTGGAACCCGTCAAAGCTGGGACCAGATGGGATGGCATTCTTCCGTAAACGGTTCACTGAAATATTTGAGGGGACCTTCACCTACGCCGATCTGCTCCAACAGGGAAAGGTTACGAGGGTGGATGTCGCCGTCGATTTGATGAATGTGTCGATTGACGATGTTCTGATCGTCACGAAGACGCCTGAAAAGAGCCATGTGTACTACGGCATCGATGGCGGGACCGAAACCATGTACCTAGGCGCCAGCAAGTTCAACAAGACGGGGCACAC
>SMXQ01000091.1 GCA_004356985.1 Alphaproteobacteria bacterium
AGTGGGCAACATCCTGCGCTTCGAGAAGGATTTCCCCGGCGCCAAGGTGATCCGCCTGGAGCGCAACTACCGGTCCACCCCGCAGATCCTGGCCGCCGCCTCGGCGCTGATCGCCCATAATGACGGGCGGCTCGGCAAGACCCTGTGGACCGAGGGCGACGACGGCGCCAAGGTCCGCGTCAGCGGCGTCTGGGACGGCGAGACCGAGGCCCGCCTGGTGGCCGAGGAGATCGAAGTCTTGGGCGTCGGGGGAACGTCGCTGGACGAGATCGCGGTGCTGGTGCGGACCGGCTCGCAGACCCGTGCCTTCGAGGACAGCTTCTTTTCCTCGGACATCCCCTATCGGTTGATCGGCGGCCCGCGGTTCTTCGAGCGCCGGGAGATCCGCGACGCCGTGGCCTATCTCCGCGTTATCAATCAGGCCGATGACGATCTGGCTTTCGAACGCATCGTCAACCTGCCCAAGCGCGGTCTTGGCGGGGCCAGCTTAGGCGCGATCCACCGCGCGGCGCGGGCCGGGGGCACGGCGCTGACCGCCGCCGCCGCCGACCTGGTGGGGACCGATGAGCTTCGCCCCCAGGCGCGGCGCGCGTTGGCCGGGTTGCTCGAGGATTTCGCGCGCTGGCGCGCCGCGGCCGCCGGCCCCGCGCCCTTGGCCGAAACCGTCATCGATGAATCGGGCCTTGCCGCCATGTGGCGGAACGACAAGTCCCCCGACGCCCCGGGAAGGTTGGAAAACCTCAAGGAACTGGTCGTCGCCCTGGCGCAATTCGAAAGCCTGGGCGACTTCCTCGAACATGTCGCCCTGGTGATGGAGCACGAACACGACGCGACCGGGGAGAGGGTCAATATCATGACCCTGCACGGCGCCAAGGGGCTGGAATTCGACGTGGTGTTCCTGCCCGGTTGGGAGGAAGGGCTGTTCCCCCATCAGCGGGCGCTGGACGAGAACGGCGCCGCCGGGCTGGAGGAGGAACGCCGGCTCGCCTATGTGGGGCTCACCCGGGCGCGCAAACGCGCCTATGTCAGCTTTGCCGCCAACCGCCGATTGTTCAATTCGTGGCAATCGGCGATCCCCTCGCGCTTCGTCGGCGAATTGCCCGGCGAACATGTCGAGGTGGACGTCTCCCAGGGCCTGTACGCGGGCGGCTTGGCCGAGGCCGGGGCGGATTTCGCGCCGTCCCCTGGCCGGTTGTCGCCCGGCGCGGCGGGAGGCCGGCGGACCGCGCGGATCGCCGCCGGGGCACCGGGCGTCGAGCAGCCGGCGGACCACGGCGAGCCCGGCGGGCCCCAGCGTGGGGCGAGGGTGTTCCACCAGAAATTCGGTTACGGCAAGGTGCTCGGGGCCGACGGGACCAAGCTCGACATCGCCTTCGAAAAAGCGGGCCGGAAGAAGGTCATGGCGGGCTTCGTGGAGCCCGCCTGAAGGCCATGCCTGGGCCTGGATGTCATGACTAGGGAGCGCGGACGAGGGCGCGGCGCGGGCGCCGGCGCGGAGGGGGCGCCTGGGCGGCGATTGTGGACCATAAGGCTTGTCTGCGGGGACGCGCCGGCCGCGGCGTGGCAAGAGGCGCTTGGCCTCATCGCCCAATCGGTCGCCCGATTCGAGGTTCAACCGGCCGCCGGCCCGGGCCCGCGGTCATGGCGGATCGAGGCGATTTGCGACCGCGCGCCGGTGGCCCGGGAGGTCGCCGGACTGCTCGCCGAAACCGCCGGCATGGCCCTGGAAGAACTGCCGGAAATCGCCATCGAGACGCTGGAAGACAGGGATTGGCTGGCCCTCAACCGGCGCCAATTTCCGCCCGTCAGGGCCGGGCGATTCTTCATTCACGGGACCCATTTCGAGGGCATCCCGCCGCCCGGCGCGCTGGCCATTTGCCTCGACGCGGGGCCGGCCTTCGGGTCGGGCAGCCACGAGAGCACCCGCGGCGCGCTGATGGCCATCGACCGTTGCGTTGGTGCCGGCACCTATGGCCGGGTGCTGGACCTAGGCTGCGGTTCCGGCATCCTGGCCCTGGCCCTGGCGGTGTCCACCGGCGCCGCGGTGCTGGCCAGCGACCGCGAAGCCACCGCCGTCGAGAACACCAAATTCAACGCCGCGGCCAACGGGTTGGGCTCCAGGATCGAGGCCTGCCTGGCCGACGGGCTTTCGGCGCGCGTGCGTGCGCGCGCGCCCTTCGACCTGGTGGCGGCCAATATCCTGGCCGAGCCGCTGATCGCCATGGCGGCGGATCTGGGGGAAGTGGTGGAACCGGGCGGCATGGCCATCCTGTCGGGGCTGATCGCCCCTCAGGAACACGACGTCTTGGCCGCGTACCATGGGGCCGGATTCATGCACCGCTCCACCTTGGTGCTCGGCCAATGGAGCACCCTCACGGTGGAGCGCGGTAGTGGAACCTGAGACGCGCAATCCGGACAAATTTTTCAATTCGCCCGGAATGCGCACCGGTTAGAGGTTCAGGAGCCCGGATTTCTCGGCGGCGTAGGCGGCGATGGTGGTGCGGTCGATTCCGAGGGCGCTAAGCTGCGCGTCGTCGAGCCGGCTCACGGCCTCGAAGATGTCGCGGGTGGCGATGGCGCGGCCAATCACCTGGGGCGCCGTGGTGCCGAAGAAGTTGAGCACCCGGGTGATCAGGCGCGCTTCCTCCTGGAAGGGCAGTTCGGGCAGGGCGGGGGTGAGGATCGAGTGGTCGGTCATGGTTTAGTACTCCTATCAGGTCTTAAAAGCTCAAGGCGAACGGCGCGGCTTACACACCCCACGGTCCTGTCATGTCGCTTTTTTGGTTTTCGGCCGGCGCTCCGTCCCGGGCTTGGTGCCGGGGCCTGTTCGGCGCCGTCGTGTTGGCCTGAATATGGCCTCTTTAGGGGCTAAATACCTGCGCCAATTGGATAATAGAGCCATGCAATAATTGCATGTCTAAATAACATAATTGTTAATAATTGGCGGCCTAGGATGGAAATAGCCTACGAATTCCGACTTTTTACGGGCGGCGGACCGGCGAGACGCACCATAGCCCGTTCTACGGGCAAAGAATATGGCGACCGATGGGGCCGCCATATTGGTAAAATACTTCCAGAAAATGGGGGTTTCCTGGACTTTTTACCTCTTTACACATCGAGGCGATAAACCGTTCACCTTCGAATAATTCGTATTCTATCTAATTTATCGCCGCGGTCAACCCTCTTCTTTCGCTTGATCCACCAGCCATGTGTACGCGACATGGCGGACGGCGGCACCCGTGGACACCCTTTGGGGGCCGCGCGGCCGCCCGGTGGCAAAGGCGGGCCTTGGCGCGGTTCAGTGATACCTGGGGTTATTCGCCCCCGCCAAAAGGCCCGAGGCGGCGGCGGCCACCCTTGCAAGCTCGTCGCGGCCGATCCCCAGCCCCGCCAATTCCTCGTCGCCGCGGGCCGAGAGATCCTCGAAAAGCTCCTTGCTCAGGGTGGCTGCGTCGAAGTGCTCCACCGTCTCACCCACGGCATGGGGCAGGCGGGCGGTGAAGAATTGGACGACAGCGCCAAGAAGTTTGGCTTCTTCTTCGAAGGGAAGGGGGGTTTGGTTGGCCATGATCGCACTCCTCGCTGTTGATTTAGTGCCGTGGCGGGGATGAAGCCGCGCCACGTCCGATAACCATATATTTTATATGGGTATGATTGCCGCCAATGAAACCCCTTGGCCGCGGGTTTTGCCATTGACCCTTGTCTTCCGGTCACCGGCTGGCAACCGCATGATCCGGCCAAATTGATTCAATTTGGCCCGGAAATGCTTTAGCTTCGGCGCCGATGGATGACGACGGGGCCATGGCGTGGTGAAGAGCGACCACACGCGAAATGCGCCGCCGCCCGGCCCAGGCAAACCCTACCAGGGGGACCGTGTCCTCGATGGGTTGCTGGCGGGCGCCGGGAAAGGCGCCGGGCGGCGCATGTCGACGGCGCGCGCCGTGCGCGACCTGCTCCGCGGTGTCCTGGCCGCCCCCTTCGGCCATGGCGATGCCTGGATCGGGCTGGTCGCCCGCCGCCCGGGGGCCGCCTTGCGGGCCCAGTTGCGGGCGCTGAAATTCGCCTTGGAAAACAAGGCCCCGCCCACGCCGCTATCGCCAGGGGAGCGCTTGGCCGGCTTTCGGGCCGGTCTCGCCAAGGCCGGCATCGACGGCTTCATCGTCGGCCTGGCCGACGCCCACCAGGGTGAATATGTCCCCGAGAGCGAAGCCCGTCTCGCATGGTTGACGGGTTTTACCGGGTCCGCCGGCCTTGCCGTGGCCATGGCTGACCGGGGCGCATTGTTCATCGATGGCCGCTATTCCCTGCAGGCCCGGAGCCAGGTGGACACCAGCAATTTCGCCCTCCACCACATCACCCGCATGCCGCCGGCCAAATGGCTGGCGGCCAACCTGGCCAGGGGCGCGCGCCTCGGCTTCGATCCCTGGCTGCTGACGCCGCGCCAGGTCAACCGCTTCGACGCCGCCTGCAGCGCCGCCGGCGCCAAGCTGGTGGCGGTGGCGCGCAACCCCATCGACGCCGCCTGGAAGAACCGCCCGGCCCCGCCGGTGAGCCCGGTCCGCCCGCTGGCCCAGCGCTTCACCGGCCGCGCCAGCGCCCAAAAGCGCCGGGATATCGCCGGTGGGTTGGCCGCGCGCGGCGCCCATGCGGCGGTCCTGTCGGCGCCCGATTCCATTGCCTGGCTGTTGAACATCCGCGGCCAGGATGTGGAATTTTCACCCCTGGCCCTGGCCTTCGCCATCATCGCCAGGGACCGCAAGGTGACCCTGGCCATCGATCCCAGGAAGCTGACGCAAGCCGCGCGCCGCCACCTGGGCGCGGCGGTGCGGGTGATCGGGCCCGAGGCCCTGGGCGCGGCCCTGGACCGGCTGGGGGCGGCGCGCAGGAAGGTGGAAGTTGACCTTGGCTGCACGCCCTGGTGGATCCACCGCCGCCTGGCGCGCGCGGGCGCCACCATCATCGACGCCCCCGACCCCTGTCTCGCGCCCAAGGCGGCCAAGAACCGGGTGGAATTGGACGGGATCAGGGCGGCCCATCTTCGTGACGGCGCCGCCCTGGTCCGTTTCCTGGCCTGGTTCGACCGTGAAGCGCCCAAGGGCAGGCTGACCGAGATCACCGCCGCCCATCGCATGGACGCGCTGCGCGCCGAGAACGATAAATTCCAAGGCCTGTCCTTTCCCACCATAGCGGGATCTGGCCCCAACGGCGCCATCGTCCATTACCGGGCGAGCGCCAAGTCCAACCGCCGCATCCGGCCCGGCGACGTCTTTTTGCTGGATTCCGGCGCCCAGTACCTGGACGGCACCACCGATGTCACGCGGACCATGTGGGTGCCCGGCGCCGGGCCGCCGCCGGCGCCGCTCAGGGAGATCTATACAAGGGTGCTGAAGGGCAATATCGCCTTGGCCACGGCGCGTTTCCCGGCCGGCACCTCGGGCTCCCAACTGGACGTGCTGGCCCGCGCCGCGTTATGGGAGGCGGGCCTGGAATACGATCACGGCACCGGCCACGGGGTGGGGCATTTCCTCAATGTCCACGAAGGACCCCAGCGCATCTCGCAGATCCCCAATTCGGTGGCCCTGGAACCCGGCATGGTGGTATCCGACGAGCCCGGGTACTACCTTCCCGGCGCCTTCGGCATCCGCATCGAAACCCTGCTGGCGGTGACAGCGGACAAGCCCGGGGCCGGGGGCCGGGCCATGCGGTGCTTCGAGACCCTGACCCTGGCGCCCATCGACCGCCGGCTGATCACGGTGAAACTGTTGTTGGATAAGGAGAGGCGCTGGCTCAACGCCTACCATGCAAGGGTGCGCAAAGTGCTGGCCCCCCTGCTGGAGCGCCCGGACGCGGCCTGGCTCCGGCGCGCGACCAAGTCGCTCTGACCCGGCAGCCCATCTGGACCGCGCGTACTTTTGGCGGGACCATTAACCTCATGTCCGCTTTTGACCCAAAGCGGACATAAGAAATATCGGATTAACGCTATCGACTAGGGCGCAAAGTTGGCCGTGGATGGTGGAGGCAAGGGGGTGTTTTGAGCCAAACATCGTTAACCATAAAATAATAAAAGACTCGACTAAGGATTGAAAAGAAAAATAAAATGCCAACTAAGACGACTGTGAGGGAAGTTAACACTTTTCGCTGGTTGGTATACCGCATGGGCTCCAAGGGGGCCCTTTCCCGCAAGAACAAGCCGTAAAGAAATTCTTTTTAGTCTTGCTGCGCTTAAGCATCAAACCCAGCGGAACCGCTTGATTTTTTCATGTCAAACGAAGGGGGAGAAGCGTTGTGATTAAATTTAGAACGATTGCAGCCGCAGGTCTAATCGTCATGGCGATTGGATTTGCAGGTGGGGCACGGGCCGACATTGAATTCTTTCAAGATGTCACGCCGGATGTCATCTTCGGTAGTGGCAATGCCAACGGTTTTTTCACTACCGACCGCCGAAACAATATTGAGGTTGGGATTCGAGCTAAAATCCCGTTTGTCAGTGCTGGCGATGGAACGTACACCTTTGACGTGGGCGATACGTGGAATTTTGATTTTACGGTCAACACTGATGTAGACGGAACTTCCGGTCTCAAAGTCGATGATTTCACCTACGAGTTAGGCTTAGAGGTGACCCTGGTCCAGGTGTCGATTTTTTAAAATTTGATTATATAACTCCTGGAGCGCCACCATTTTTTGCCCCAGCTTGGGATCACAGCTTCGGTGATAATTCTACCGGAAATGGTTTAGGCACCGAGGCCGTAAGTGTAGCGACTTATTTGGCACTTTATGCCAGCAATAATGTCGTACAGCAGTCTTGGCGGTACTTTACCTTTCTCCAGATTGAGGCCCTGGATGGCTACGATAAAGAGATTGCTGGGAACTATCTCGTCTATGTTTTGGTGAGGGATTCTACCGGGGCTGTCGTCGCACTAAGTCATATCCAAATTCTCGTCGGTGACGTCGCCTCAAATGATCGCGTATATACTTGCAACAGCGATTCCGAATTGTTTGACACGCCCATGGACAAGGTGGTCTCGGTCAAAAAACGGAACCGGACCCTGCCGCTCAAGATGATCTGTACGGATGGCAGCGGTAATGTTATGGGAGCTGGCGACATCTCAGCGCCCATCGTCCAAGTCCTCAAAAGCGCACCTACCGAAGCCGTGACCGAAGATGATGAAGAATTCCTGATTAGCGGCAAGGGAACCGATGGTAACCAGTTCGTCTTCGATCCCAATACGGGCGTTTGGCAGTTTAATTTGAAGACAAAAAACTTCAGTGGAACTGGCACGTATTCCATAAGCGTTGCGCCCGGTGGTACCGATGTTCTTCTTGTCTCACCAACCGGGACGTTTGTTATCCAATAAGAAGCGTAGATTTCCGTAAAAATCGATGGGGCCTGCTTGAATTTGGTCAAAGCAGGCCCCGTTTTTTTGCCTGGACGGGTCGCATCTGTCGCTAACAGCAGAACGATAATTTTTTCAAACGTCCTTATGTCCGCTTTTGGCTATAAGCAGATGGGGTGGATGGCTCCCGCTCCCGGCATCTAGAGTGCCAAAGTGTGGTTTTCATCGAGGACCACGAGCAAAAGGAGCCATCCCTTATGAAGA
>SMXQ01000092.1 GCA_004356985.1 Alphaproteobacteria bacterium
GTTCTCCGCACGCTCGGGCTATGACCTGCAGGTGCCGGGCAAGCAGGGCTATTCCATGATGGAGGCCTTCGCCGATTGGGGTTTCGACGTCTGGATCATGGATTTCGAGGGCTATGGCCGCTCCGACTGGGGCGAGGGCGTCTTCTCGTACGTCCACGAAGGTGTCGACGACCTCAAGGCGGCCATGGCAGTGATCGCGAGAGAGACCGGGGCCAGCCGCGTGTCCATGTATGGCGGCTCTTCCGGCGCCCTGCGCGCCGCGTGTTTCGCCGCCGCCAACCCCCATGCGGTGGATCGCCTGGCCCTGGCCGCCATGGTCTATACCGGCAAGGGCTCGCCGACCCTGGCCAAGCGGGCGGAGAGGCTCGATGAGTGGCGCGCGTCCAACAAGCGGCCGGTGGACCATGCGTTTTTTTCCTCCATCTTCAACCGCGACAAGCCCGGCACCGCGGAAGACGAAGTCGCCGTGGCGCTGGCCGATTCAGAAGCGGCGCTGTGCACCCACGTGCCCACCGGCACCTATATCGACATGTGCGCCAACCTGCCCCTGGTGGAGCCCGAGGACGTGACCTGCCCGACTCTTTTGGTGCGCTCGGAACATGACGGCATCGCCACCGACGAGGACGTGATGGAATTCTGGTCGCGCCTGCCCAACAAGGACAAGCAGTTCACCCAGATGGACGGCCAGTCCCACGCGGCGACCCTGGGGCTCAACCGCTGGCGGTTCTGGCATGTGATCAAGGTGTTCCTCGCCATGCCGCCCAGATGCGACGGCTAGGCCCGGTTCCGGCCCCGGTCCCTCGGCGGTAGGGCGCAAATGGCGACCCCGGGCGAACCCCTGCCGGCCGCCCTGCCGCCGGACCCCGACACCCGGCCCCCCGGCTGGGCCCTGCCGCCCGGCGCCTGCGACAGCCATTTCCACGTCTTCGGCCCGCCCCATCGCTTCCCCTTCGCCGCCTCCCGGCGCTACCAGCCGCCCGCCGCCCCCATCGAGGATTACTGGAAGGTCCAGAAGATCACCGGGCTGGCGCGGGCCGTGGTGGTCCAGCCGACCGTCCACGGCACCGATCACGCCGCCATCCTCGACGCCATCGCCCGTTCGGAAGGCCGGCTGCTGGGCGTGGCCTGCATCGACCGCGACATGACCGATGCCGCGCTCGCTTCCCTCAAGGCGGCGGGCATCCGCGCCGCGCGGTTTTCACTGATGTCGGACCGGGCGGGAAGCCGTGACGCCATGGCGAAGCTGATCGACCGCGTCGCCCGGCTGGATTGGTCCCTGGTGCTGCATATCGAGCCGCGGTTCCTGCTGGCCCATGAAGACTTCATCCGCGGTTTGCCGGTGGCCACGGTGATCGACCACATGGCCAGGATCGACCCCCGCGAGGGGCTCGGCCAGCCGGCCTTCGCACTGCTGCTCGACCTGTTGGCCGATGGCCGCTTTTGGACCAAGATCTGCTGCGTCGACAAGATCAGCGCGGCGCCCCGGGCCGAGGCCGCCCATGGGCCCCCCTTCGCCGATATGGTGCCCTTCGCCAAGGCGGTGATAGCCGCCGCGCCGGACCGCGTCATCTGGGGCTCCGACTGGCCCCACGGCAACACCTTCGCGCCGGGCCGCACGCCCAACGAGGGCGACCTTTTGGACCTTCTCGGCGTCATGGCGCCGGATCAGGCGGCGCGCCGGGCCATCTTGGTGGACAACCCGGCCCGGCTCTACAGATTCGAGGGGGAGGTGCCGTGATCCTGTTGCTCAAGCCGGGGCGCTTGCCCGCGCAGCACTGGATTGATGCGTTTGCCGCCAAGATGCCGGAGCTTGAGGTGCGGCTCTGGCCCGATGTGGGCGACCGGGCCGAGGTGGCGCGCTTTCCCAACCTCAAGTTCGTCGCCCTGATCGCCGCCGGGGCCGACCGTCTGCTTGCCGATCCCGATATCCCCCCTCATCTTCCCATCGTGCGTTCCATCAACCCGGAAATGGCGTTGACCATGAAGGCCTGGGTCGTCTACCAAGTCGTCCGCCACCACCGGGAGATGGCGCGATATGAGGCCGACCAGGCCGCTCATCGCTGGAACCGCCTGGCGGTGGTGCCTCCCCGGGAGGTGCGCATCGGAGTCATGGGCTTAGGCGTATTGGGTGGGGCCGCGGCTCGTGCCCTCCTGGATTTCGGCTTCGATGTGGCCGGTTGGTCACGCCGGGGCGGGAGCATCGAAGGGATCGAGGATTTCATCGGGCCGGACGGCTTGCGGCCTTTCCTTACCCGCAGCGACATCCTGGTTTCCATCCTGCCCTTCACCAAGGATACCGAGGGGGTGCTCGACGCGGACGCTTTTGCCGCCCTGCCAAAGGGCGCTTACGTCATCAACTGCGGCCGGGGCGAATTGGTTGTCGAGGAAGACCTTAAAGCGGCCCTCGATTCGGGGCACCTTTTGGGCGCGGCTCTCGATGTCTTCCGCACCGAGCCCTTGCCGGACGATCACCCCTTTTGGGAGCACCCGCTGATCACCATGACGCCGCACAATGCGTCGACCGGCAGTGCATGGCACGCCGTTGACGTGGTGATCGAGAATATCAGGCGCTGCCAGGCAGGCGAGCCCTTGATCGCCACCGTCGACCGCGCGGCCGGCTACTAAAGGGCGGGGGCCGGGAGCAGGGCCGGAACCTGGTCCGGGGCCCCCAAGGGCGTCACTTGCAGGTGATCCTCTTGACCAGGTCTTTTTCGCCGTAATGGCGGAAGGTGCAGGCCATGCCCGTCTTCAGCGCCGTGGTCTTGGCCTTCTTGCCGCCGATCTTCACCTTGGAGCGGCGCTTGTGCAGCTTGAAGGTGTGCATATTGCCGTCCGCCCCTTTGACCTTGATCCGTTTCTTGGTCAGCTTGGCGATGGTGCCCGCAAGCTTCTTGAGCTTGACCTTCTTGATCTTGCCGATCTTCATGGCGGCGCGGGCGCGCGCGACGATGTCCTTGGGATAGGACATGAAGTGGGCGACCATCTTGTCCACCTCGGCGCCGCTCATGGGATCGATGTTGAGCTTGCGCCGGGCCGCGCCCTTGACGAAGGCGGGGTCGGTCATGGTCGCCATGAAGGCGGTCCGAAGCGCCTTGGTCCGCGCCTTGGGCTGGGCCGGTGGGGCGGCAAAGGGCCGGCCCAGGGTCACGCGGCTGTAAATCAGCTCCATCACCTTTTTGTCTTCCGGCGTTTTGGCGTAATCATAAATATGTGGCACGCCCTTAAATTCGGGGACTTTTTCTTTGGCGAGTTGAACCACGACGATCAACCGGCCCGACTTCCAGTCATCGCGGCGGACCGATTTCAGGGTGCTCAACTGGTACGCGCAGCCGCCTTGCACCTCGCCACGCTTCAGGGCCAGCAGCACTCCGGTCCCCCCGGCATAGCCGTGGATGACCTGGATGCGTGCTCCCAGCAGCGCATTGAAGCCGCGGGGGAATTCGCTTTGCACCCCGGTGGCGCCGCCGGCGCCGAAGATCACCGGCTGCGTGAGGATATCGTCGAAGGTGCGCAGGCCCGATTCGTGCCATACCGCGCAGGCCCCGAAGGAGCGTTCGACGTTGCCGATCCAGGAAAACTTCGCGGGCTCGAATTTGGCTTTATTGTTGCCGAACAGCGGCGAGAACAGGGCGCCGGAGGTAAACACGCCTATGGCGGTTCCGTCCTTGGGCGCCGTGTTGTAAATGAAGTTGGCGACGCGCAGCCCCGAGGCGCCCGGCATGTTGCGGGCGATGATCCTGGGCTTGCCGGGGATGTGCCTGCCCATGAACTGGGCCACGATGCGAGCATAGGCATCGTAACCGCCGCCCGGCGGAAATCCGATATAGATGGATACGCTCTTGCCTTTGTAAAAATCCGCGACCCCGGCGGCCGCGGCGGTCCCGGTGCCGGTCGACGCCAATGCGCCGAGGATCGCGGCGGCCATGGCCGCCGGGCGGAATGCTGTCATGCTATGGAACATGGTTTCGGCCTCCCTGAAGGGCGGGGTCTCGGCTTGCCGATGCCCCTGGAAAATTGGGTTTTGGGCCCGGATCTAACCGGGCGCGCCCGCTTGTGGCGCGGCTAGGCACGCCGCCCCGCGCCGCCGCGCGCCGGGCCCTAGAGCAGCCCGGCGCCCCGCGCCCAGCGGTATTTCGCGCCCAAGACCTCGACCGGGACCTCGGTGGTGTAGGGATAGGCGACGATGCCGCGCTGGTAGAGGTATTCCGAGGCCTCCTCGACCTCGGTGTCGCCCACCAGGGACGCCACGATCGGCTTGATGACGCCCTTGTCGCGGAATTTCTCCACCACTTCGGCGGTCAGCTTCGCGAACACCATGGGCGGCGTGATGATGGTGTGCCAGTAGCCCAGGATCAGGGCATGGATGCGGTCGTCCTCCAGCCCCAGGCGGATGGTGTTCTGATAGGTGGTGGGCGGCTCGCCGCCGGTGATGTCGACCGGGTTGCCCGAGGCGCCGAACGGCGGGATGAACTTCTTGAAGGCCGCGTCGAGGTCCTCGGGGAATTTCATCAACGAGAGACCGTTATCGAAGCAGGCATCGGACAGCAGCACGCCGGACCCGCCGGCGCCGGTGATGATGACCACGTTTTCGCCCTTGGGCGTGGGCAGCACCTGAAGCCCGCGGGCGTATTCCAGCATGGAACGCAGGGAAGGCGCGCGCACCACGCCGGCCTCGCGCAGGATGTCGTCATAGATCTTGTCGTTGCCGGCCAGCGCCCCGGTATGGGACGCCGCCGCGGTGGCGCCGTAAGCGGTGCGCCCGGCCTTCAGCATGATGACCGGTTTCTTCTTGGACACCCGTTTGGCCACCCGGGCGAAAGAGCGGCCGTCCTTGAGGTCTTCGGCATGCATGGCGATGACCTGGGTATTGTCGTCCTGTTCGAAATAGGTCAGCAGGTCGTCCTCGTCCAAATCCGACTTGTTGCCCAACCCGACGATGGCCGACACGCCCATCTTGGTGGACCGCGCGAAGCCGATGATCGACATGCCGACGCCGCCCGACTGGGACGAAAGCGCCACCTTGCCCCGCACGTCGAAGGCGGTGCAGAAGGTCGCGCACAGTTTTTCCGGGGTGTAGTAGAAGCCGTAAATATTGGGCCCCATGATGCGCACCCCATGCTTGCGCGCGGTGGCCACCAGGGCGTCCTGCAATTCCACCTCGCCGATCTCGCCGAAGCCCGATGGGATCATCACCGCGCCGGCGATGCCCTTGCGGCCGACCTCTTCCATGGCGCCGATGCAGAATTTGGAGGGGATGGCGAACACCGCCAAGTCGACGTCGCCGGGAATATCGAGGACGCTGGCATAAACCTTCTTGCCGAGGATCTCCTCGGCCCTGGGGTGAACGGGATGGATGCCGCCGGCGAAGCCGCCGTCGATCAGGTTTTTCATCACCGAATTGCCGATCTTGCCGTCCTCGGCCGAGGCGCCGATGACGGCCACCGATTTGGGATGGAAGATGCGTTTCATGGAGACCAGGATCTCTTCTTCCGAAGGGCGGAAGATCTCCTTTGGGGGCGAAAAATCGACCGATATCAGGGCATCCACCGCGATGGCGCCTTGGGCCGTCGCGAAGACCGGGTTGAGGTCCATTTCCGCGATGGCCGGGAAATCGGCGATCAGGTTGGAGACGGCGACGATGATCCCGGCGATGGCGTCCTTGTCCACCGCCGGCGCCCCGCGCACGCCGTTGAGAACCTCGGCGGCCTTGATGCCCTCGATCATGGACCGTGCCTGGGCCTGGTCGGTCGGCGCCAGGCGGAAGGTGATGTCCTTCAGCACCTCGACCAGGATGCCGCCCAGCCCGAAGGCGACCAGCTTGCCGAAGCTGGGGTCGGTCACGGCGCCGACGATGACTTCCTGGGCGCCGGGGGGCAGCATTTCCTGCACCTGGACGCCGCTGAGGTCGGCGCTGGAATCATGGGCCTTGGCGTTGGCCAGAATCTCGTCATAGGCGGCGGCGGCGGCGTGGGCATCGGCGATTCCGACCTTGACGCCGCCGGCCTCGGTCTTGTGCAGGATATCGGCGGAAACGATTTTCATCACCACGGGATAGCCGATGCCATCGGCGAGCTTGGCGGCCTCCGACGCAGAATTGGCGAGACCCTCTTGCGGCAAGGGAATGCCGTAGGCGTCACAGACGGCTTTCGCTTCCGGCGCGGTCAGAGTAGTTCTCTTCTCGGCCTTGACCTGTTCCAGGACGCTTTCAACCGCGCCTTTATCGAATCCCATGTTGTCCTCCCCAAGCGGTGGTGCGGGGCGGCGTTGGCCGCCCCTACGTTTGTCGATCGATGCCGCCGGGCTATTTGCCGACGGCGCCGCTCGCTTTGATTTCGGTGATCTCCTGGTCGCTGAAACCCAGGAAATCCCTGAGGATTTCCTCGGTGTGTTCGCCCAGCAGGGGCGAGGGTTTCACCACCGGCGGCGAAGCCGACAGCTTCACCGGATTGCCCACGGTCAGATATTTGCCCCGGGTCGGGTGGTCGACCTCGACGATGGTCCCGGTTTCGCGCAGGGACGGTTCCTCGGCCAATTCCTTCATGGAGAGGATCGGCCCGCAGGGGATGTCCAGCGGGTTGCAGATTTCCATGACCTCGAACTTGGTCTTGGTCTTGGTCCAGTCCTCGATGGTGTCGAAAATATCGGTCAGTTTGTCGAGGCGCGCGTCGGGGGTGGCGTAACCGGGGTCGTCCTTCCATTCGGGCTTGCCGATGACGTCGCAGATATTGCCCCAAATCGCCGCCTGGGTGATGAAGTAGGTATAGGCGTTGGGGTCGGTCTCCCAGCCCTTGCACTTGAGGATCCAGCCCGGCTGGCCGCCGCCGGAATCGTTGCCCGCCCGCGGGGTGGCGTCGCCGAAGGGGATGTTCCGTCCGTGCTGGCTGTATTCCTTCAAGGGGCCGTGGCCGAGCCGCTGCTGATCGCGCAGTTTCACCCGGCACAGGTTGAGGACCCCGTCCTGCATGGCGGCCTGGACGCGCTGGCCTTTGCCTGAGGATTCGCGGTGAAACAGCGCCGTGACGATGCCGAAGGCCAGGTTCATCCCGGTGCCGGTATCGCCGATCTGGGCGCCGGTCACGGTGGGCGGCCCGTCGAGGAACCCGGTGGTGGACGCCCCGCCGCCGGCGCACTGGGCGACGTTTTCATAGACCTTGCAGTCCGCGAAGGGCCCGGGGCCGAAACCCTTCACGCTGGCATAGATCATGCGCGGGTTGAGTTCCTGGATGCGCTCCCAGCTGAAACCCATGCGGTCGAGCGCCCCGGGGGCGAAGTTCTCGACCAGCACGTCGCAGGTCTTGACCAGGCGTTCCAGCACGACCTTGCCCTTCTCGTTCTTGGTATTCAGGGTGATCGAGCGCTTGTTGGAGTTCAGCATGGTGAAATAGAGCGAATCCACGTCCGGTATGTCGCGCAGCTGGCCGCGGGTGATATCGCCGATTCCGGGCCGTTCCACCTTGACCACGTCAGCCCCGAACCAAGCCAGAAGCTGGGTGCAGGTGGGGCCCGACTGGACATGGGTGAAGTCCAGAATTTTGACGCCTTTTAGTGCTTCCATCCGATGCTCCCTTCAGGGATTGGCTCGATTGACAGGGATCACTTATTTCTTCGCGACGACGCTTTGGGGATTGAGATTGCCGATCCGCCCGCTTTCGGTGCCGGCCTTCTCGTCGATGATGGCGTTGACGAGTGTCGGTTTCCCCGAATCCAAGGCTTCGACCACGGCGCGCGTAAGCTCGTCGGGGCTGGTGGCATAGACGCCGACACCGCCAAAGGCCTCCATCATCTTCTCGTAGCGCGAATCCTTGACGAATACGGTTGGCGCCACATCGGCACCGCCGGTCGGGTTGACATCGGTGCCGCGGTAAATGCCGTTGTTGTTGAAGACAACGATGCAGACCGGGAGGTTGTAGCGGCAGATGGTCTCGATCTCCATGCCGGAAAAGCCGAAGGCGCTGTCCCCTTCCACAGCCAGGACCGGCTTTCCGGTTTCGATCGCGGCGGCGACAGCGAAGCCCATGCCGATGCCCATGACACCCCAAGTGCCGACGTCGAGGCGCTTGCGCGGCTGATAGATGTCGATGATGGAACGGGCGAAGTCGAGGGTGTTGGCGCCCTCGTTGACCAGCACCGTGTCCGGGCGATCCTTGATGATCCTGCGCAGGGCGCCCAGTGCACCGTGATAGTCCATCGGGACATTGTTGTTTTGCAGTCGCGGCGCCATTCTCTCGACATTGCTTTTGACTTTCTCCTTGACCTCGCTGATCCATTCGGCCGGGGGCGCTTTCCACTTGTCGCCCATCGCTTCGAGAAGCGCGGAAACGCACGAGCCAATGTCGCCCACCACGGGCGCCGCGATCTCGGAGTTCGAGTCCATCTCCTTGGGCTCGATGTCGATCTGAATGAACCGCTTGGCGTGAGGCGGCCCCCACGCCTTGCCCTTGCCGTGTGACAGGAGCCAATTGAGGCGCGCGCCGATCATCATCACGACGTCGGATTTCTGCAGCACCAGCGAGCGCGCCGCGGCGGCCGACTGGGGATGGGTGTCGGGCAGGAGGCCCTTCGCCATGCTCATGGGCAGATAGGGAATGCCGCTCTTCTCGACGAGGGCGCGAATTTCCGCATCGGCCTGCGCATAAGCGGCACCTTTGCCAAGAATGATCAGCGGCCGCTTGGCGCCCTTCAGGAGATCAAGCGCGCGCGCCACCGGCTCGGCCGCGGGGATCTGGCGCGGCGCCGGATCGATGACCTTGACGAGCGACTTCCTGCCTGCCTCCGCACCCATGGTCTGGCCCAGGAGCTTGGCCGGGAGATCGAGATACACCCCGCCCGGCCGGCCCGACACCGCGGCGCGGATGGCACGCGCTATGCCGCACCCGATGTCCTCGGCGTGCAGAATGCGGAAAGCTGCCTTGCAGAGCGGCTTGGCAATCGCCAGCTGGTCCATCTCCTCATAGTCGCCCTGCTGCAGATCGACGGTCTCGCGCTCGGACGAACCCGACATCAGAATCATCGGGAAGCAGTTGGTCGTTGCGTTGGCGAGCGCCGTCAGGCCGTTCAGGAAGCCCGGGGCCGAGACGGTGAGGCATAGCCCGGGTTTCTTGGAGAGAAAGCCCGCGATGGCGGCGGCATTGCCCGCGTTCTGCTCGTGACGGAACGAGATCACCCGCATCCCTTTCGCCTGGGCAAAGCGTCCGAGATCGGTGATGGGAATGCCCGGCACGGTGTAGATCGTCTCAAAGCCGTTGAGTTTCAGTGCGTCGATGATCAGGTGGAAGCCGTCCGTCAGATCCTGCGGCTCCCCTTCCGTAGCGGTATTCTGTTCTGCCATGGCGCTCTCCCTCACGGGACCGCTAGGGTCCCGGAATTCCTTATTCGGTCAATCAAGATCCACGTGACGCGCGACATGGTCGCGCAGTTTAAGGGTATGTTCGCGGACCAGCCGCTCGGCCCGTTCGGTATCCCGCGCCTCCAGCGCTTCGACGATGGCGAGGTGGTCCTCGATGGAGCGTTTGGCGCGGTCTTCCTCGAAGATGGTGCGCGCCCGGATGGCCCGAACATGCCTGAAAAGGCGGTCGGTGATGTCGTCGATCAGCGGGCACTTGCCGAGCGAGATGATCGCCTGGTGAAAGGAAATATTGGTCTCCGAGTATTCGTCGAGATGTTCGGTCACCTTGTCGGTGTCGTAGATTCCGAGCATGCGGCGCAAGGTGGCGATTTCGTCGTCGCGGGCCTCGGCGGTGATCAGGCGCGCGGCCATGGATTCCAACGCCGCCCAGACGGTGATCATGTGGAGAATTTCCTGCTTCGACTTGCGCTCGATATAGATGCCGCGCCGCGGCTCGATCCGCACCAGGCCTTCCTGGTCGAGACGCGCCAGGGCTTCGCGGAGCGGCGTGCGGCTGATGCCGAACTGCTCGGACAGGGTTCGCTCGTCAAGCCGGAGCTCGGCGTCGTCGTCATAGATGTTCATGGTGACGATAGCCTGTTTCAGCTCGTCGTAGATGCGAGCGTTGAGGCTGATATTTTCCTTGATCGGGCGAATTTTTAGGACGTTCCCAGGCATCTATGCGGCTCCAAAATATGCCGATTTTAGCGTTGGTATACCATATACCAAACACGACTCATCCTCAAGCGACGATCGCCGGGGGACCCACTGAAACCCTTTAAGAACACGCGGTTTCCGGCGCCGACCGGCGAACACGGGCGGGGTCGGGCGGGCCCCAACGCCCGCTTATGACGCCTTGCGCCGCTGGTCCATTTTGCGGCGCACGATCATCCAGACGGGCAATAGAAAAAGCCCCAAGGCGGCCGCCATGATGAGGCCGGCGGCCGGTCGGGTGAAGAAAATCGAGAACGAGCCGCCGGAAATCAACAGCGACTGCCTCAGCGCCGGTTCCGCCAGCGGTCCCAGCACGATGGCGAGCACCGCCGGCGCCATGGGGTAGTCCAGCTTGCGCATGAAATAGCCGACGATTCCGAACACCAGCATCAGCCAGACGTCGTGCATGTCCATGGTCGGCACGAAACCGCCGACGATGCAAAGCACGAAGATGATGGGCGCGAGGATGGTGAAGGGCATTTTCAGCATCCAGATGAAGGCCGGGATGAAGGCGATGTTGATCAACAGAGCAAACAAGTTGGCGGCGTAAAGGCTGGCGATAAAGCCCCAGACGAAATCGGGGTAGTCGGTGAACACCAAGGGGCCCGGCTCGAGGCCCCAGATCACCATGCCGCCCAAAAGGATGGCCGTGGTCGGCGACCCCGGGATGCCGAGCGTCAGCATGGGCAGCATGGCGCCGGTGGAGGCGGCGTTGTTGGCGCATTCCGGCGCCACCACGCCGTTGATGTTGCCTTTGCCGTAAGTCTCGGGGTCCTTCGCCATGGTCTTGGCGAAGCCGTAGGCCATGAGCGATCCCGGCGTCGCGCCGGCGGCCGGCAGGATGCCCACGAAATAGCCGAGCAACGAGCCCATCAACATGGTCTTCCAGGTCCGCACCAGTTCCCCCAAGGTATCGAGGATGCGCCGCACCGAGATCTCGGCCTTGGACATCAACGCGTCGCCCTTGGAGGTCTCGATCACCCACAGCATCTCGGCGATGCCGTAAATGCCGATGGCCAGCACCAGGAAATTGATGCCGTGGTAGAAACCGGGGATGTCGCCGAAGATAAGCCTCGGCTCGCCGGAGATGATATCCAGTCCCACGGCGCCGAACACCAGGCCGATGAAGATCGAGAAAATGGTCTTGGGGATGTCGTCGCTGCCAAGCCCGATGAAGGTGGCGAACGCCATCAGCATCAAGGCGAATATCTCCGGCGCGCCGAAGGCCAGGGCGAGATCGGCCAGCGGCGGCGCGAACAGCGTAAACAGCACGACGCCGATGCTGCCGCCGACGAAGGACGCCGTGGCGGCGGCGATCAGCGCCTTGTCGGCCTGGCCCTTGAGCGCCATGGGCCGGCCGTCGAAGGTCGTCGCCACCGCCGTGGAGGCGCCGGGAATGCCGAGCATGATCGAGGAGATGGCGCCCCCGTACATGGCGCCGTAATAGATCGCGCCGAGAAAGATGATGGCGCTGGTCGGCGGCACCAGGAAGGTCATGGGTAATAGGATGGCGACGCCGTTGACCGAGCCCAGGCCGGGCATGGCGCCGATAAACAGGCCGATGGTGCAGCCGACAATGATCAGCGCCAGGTTGAGCGGTTCAAAGGCTATGGCAAAGCCATTGAGGAGGAGAGACAGGGTATCCATCGGCGCCGTGGACTTAAGCTCAAGTTGTTACAGAGGGGCTTTCAGGGTGGTCGGGGGATTAATAGAAAAAAGCGAAGATGGGTTCGAACCACGGATCGGTGAACCCCTTGGGCAGGGTCTTCTGCAGCGCGATCTCGAAAAACAGGAACATGAGGACCGGCGTCACCGCCGCGAAAGTTCCCGTCAACCGCCAGGAATGGCGGCCCATGTAGCGCAGGTAGAAGATCAGGAAAAGCGGGATGGCGCCATAGGCGCCGACGATATGGAACAAGCCGATCATCGCGGCGAGGGCGCCGGCGTTGAGCAGGAACAGCCTGAACGCGCGGGCGTCCATGTAAACTTCCTTGGAACGGGATTGCGGCGTCAGGCGTTTCGCCCAGCGGATCACGATGGTGATGCAACAAAGCAACATTCCCAGCGCCAGCCAGAACGGCCATGCGCCGCCGCCGGGCCCTTCACCTGGAATCCAGCCGATCGGCAACTCGGCGCTTTTCCACATCAGGTAAAGAGAGAAGATCCCCATAACGACGCCCATGACGAGCTCTGCCATGCGCATGTCGGCGACCTTCCCCCTAAACCTAAAATGTCTTCTTGGTTGATACTCCGGGCTACTTGAGGGCGCCCATCTTTTGCAGCATGACCTTGTGGATGGCCTTTTCCTTGAGCCAATAACGCATCAGGATATCGCCGGTGATGAAACCGCCTTGCAGGCTTTTTTTGGTCATGTAACCCTGCCACCCGTCGGAGGCGTAGATCTTGGCGAACAACTGGCGGTAATAGGTCGCAGCCTCCTTGCTCATGCCGGGCGCGCCAACCACCGTGCGCTGCATGAAGTAGACGAAGTCCTTGCCCAACTCCTTGAAGGTAGGCGCATTGGCGAACAGGGGCAGCCGCGCCGGCGTGAACGCCGCGATGGGCACGGTCTTGCCGGCCTGGTAGAAGCCCAGCTGCTCGGACGGGTTGTTGACCGTGGAGTCGGCGTTCTTGCCGGCCAGTTCCTTGGCCACCCGCCCGCCGCCCTTGTAGGGCACGTACTTCATCTTGAGGCCGTAGGCCTTGTTGAGGAAGTCGGTCAGGAGATTGTCTTCGGAGTTCTTGCCGGTGCCGGCCATGATCCAGGCACTGCCCTTGGCCTTGGCTGCCTTGACGAACTGCTTGACGTTGGTGATGCCGGAATCCTTGTGCACCCACAACAAGAAGGTGTCTTCGGCCATCCGCCCGATCGGCGTGAACTTCGAGATATCGACCTTGATCTTCGGCTGGCGAAGCGGCGTGGTGTAGAAGCTGTTCAAGGTGAACATGATGGTGTGGTTGGGGTCCCGGGCGCTCTTGACGTAGATCAGCGCTTCGGCGCCCGAGCCGCCCGGCTTGTTGATCGGCGTGAACGGCTTCGATGACAATTTATTCTTGGCGATGATGCTCTGCATGAACCGCACCGCCTTGTCGGCGCCGCCGCCCTTGCCGGCCATGACGATGAACTCGACTGGTTTTTTGGGCTTCCATTCGGCCCGGGCGTCGGGCGAGCCGGCGATGGTGCCGGCCCCGAACGCGATGATCGCGCCAAGCGTAATTGTGCTGAGTTTGATGAAAGGTTTCATGTTTTGCTCCCTGACTGGTTCGTGGTCACTCCGCAAGCAAACAAATGTGCCCTGGTGAACATCGACTTTATTGCAGGGCGTGCGAGAGGGCGATGACCGTTTCTGCCTTGGATACGCGTTACCTGATTGTTGGTATACCACCAATTCGGCCTTGGTGGTATACCGCCAAACGCGGCCCTGTCCTATCTCCGAAGGGAAGCCGAAAGGGTCTTTTCCTCAGCCCCCCGCGCAATCGGCAAAGGCGCGGCGGATGGCCGGGCGGCCGTGGCCGGCGCGCAGGCACAGCATGAGCAGAAGCCGTGCCTTGATCCCGGGAAGCCAGCCCGCCCGGATCAGGCCGCGGGCCGTGAGATCCGATTCCGAACCCTTGAAGCCGTAGGTCGCGGCGAGGACGGCGCCGGCGCCGGTGCGCGAGGCCAGCACCACCGGCAGGCGTTGGGCGACCTTGGCGAGAGCGTCGGCCACCGCCTCGGGCACGTGACCGGCGCCCATGGCGTCGACCACCAACCCGTCATAACCGCCTTGGCCGGCCAGCCGGGCGAGGCTTCCGTCGTCGCCCAGGCCGATGGTGATCAGCGCCACCGGCCCGCCGCCGCCGCCGAGCGCGGCCAGGGCGAGGTGGGCCCGGGCGCGGGGCGAAGATAGTATCCGTGGCCTGCCTTCGGTGATGAAACCGATGGGCCCGGCGCCCGGCGAGGAAAAGGCGCTGGGCCGGGTGGCGTGGGTCTTTTGCACCAGGGCGGCCGCGTGAATTTCGTCGTTCATCACCACCACGGTGCCGATCCCCACGGCCTCCCCGCAAGCCGCGAACGCGGTGGCGGCCAATAGGTTGGCGGGACCATCGGCGCCGGGCTGGCCGGGATGGCGCAGGGCGCCGGTGACGGCGACGGGAAATTCGGGGTCGCCCACCGTGTCGAGCACGAAAGCGGTTTCCTCCATGGTGTCGGTGCCCTGGGTGACGACGGCGCCGGCGGCGCCGCCGTCCCGCGCCGCTTCGATGGCCCGGGCGAGCTCCACCAGGTCGTCGAGCCCGAGATGGGCGCCGGGCAGTTCCCGGAAATTCACCGTGCTGATGGCCGCCACCCGGGAAAGTTCGGGAACGGCGGCGCAAAGCGCGTCGGCGTCCATGGCCGGGACCACGCCGCCGCCCGTCCCCGGCGCCATGGCGCCCGCGCCGCCGTCCATGGGCGGCGCCATGGCGATGGTGCCGCCGAGGGTGAAGATGGTGACCGGCCGCGGGTTCATGGGGACCTTGGTGCCTTGAGAGGGCCTTAGCCGAGTGCCCGGTTCAGGGGGCCACCCGTTCCCAGGTCACGTCCAACTCGACCCCCGCGTCGGCCAGCAGGTTCATCACCGGGCAGCGCATTTCCACGTTCTTGCGCAGCTTTTCCATGCGCGCGTCGGGCTCCTCGGTGCGCAGTAAAACCTTGAACACCACCTTCTGGAAATGGGGACGCACGCCCCTGACGCCGCGCGATCCGCGCGCATCCACCCAGCCATCGCATTCGAAATCGACACCCGAGTACTTGAAATTCATCGCCTTGGCGCAGCGGTTGATGATCACCCCTTCGCAGCCGGTGAGCGCGCAAAGCACGGTTTCCAACGGCGATGGCCCGCTATTGCTGCCGGTTTTTTCGTCGGTGACGACTTCGAAATCGCGCACCCTGGACACCGTCTTGGCCTCGGCGGCGTTGGTCGCCCGGATCTCGCGCACGCCCAACAGCGCCTTGTTGGGATCGACGTCCGGGGCCAGGAAATCAGAATCGGTGGGTTCGGTCATATTGTGCTCTCCCGTTCTTTCTGGTCCACCCGCTTGCACCATGGACCCGTTTGCACCATGGAGAAGTGCTACTCGACGGCGGCGGTCCAGTCAATTTATCGAATTCAGCTTGCGGAATTCGGCGTTGGTCTCATGGGAGGAGCAAGAATTCGACAGGGGCGCGGCCGATCCCGTATTGTTGGACGCCGCGCTATGGGCGGCGCGGCGACGGCGGATAGGGGGAGAGAATTCCATGGGCCTGATCAAGGTGTTGAGCGCCGGCGCGCCCAAGGGCGGCGTGGCGCTGACCGCCGAAGCCTTCCAAGGGAAGACCGGACACCGGCTCAAAATCACCTTCGCCACCGCGCCGACCATCAAGGCGGCGGTCGACAGGGGCGCGGCCGATGCCGACGTGGTGGTGGCGAGCGCCCCGGCGGTGGCGGGGTTCGAGGCCGAGGGGCGGACCATCGCCGGCGTCCACACGGTGATCGGCTCGATCAAGACGGGCGTGGTGGTCCGCGTCGGTGCCCAGATGCCCGACATCTCAAGTGCTAAGTCCCTGACCCGCGCCCTGCTGGCGGCCCAATCCATCGTCCGCAACGAAGCGTCCTCGGGGCTTTATATCGCGCGAATGCTCCAAGGCCTCGGCATCGCCGATCGGGTCGCCGACAAGATCGTCTGCCTGGCCACCGGCGGCGACGTGCTCGATCATCTCGCCAATGGCACCATGGACAGGGAATTCGGCTTTGGCCAGTTGACCGAGATTCGCCGGCTCGAGCCCGAGGGCAGGATCGCCTTGGTGGGCGCTTTGCCGAAGGAGTTGGAAAACATCACCTCCTATGCCGCGGCGCCGCTGGCGGGCGCCCGGGACGCGGCTGCCGCCACCGCCTATGTCCGGTTCCTGGCCAGCGACCAGGCGCGGAAAATCCTGGTTGCCTCCGGCGTCGAATGAAAGCCTAAAGGCCCTGTGGTCAGTTCCCGGCGAAGCCGTAGAGGTGGGCGGGATTGTCGACTAGCACCTGGCGGAGCATCCCGTCGTCGCCCGCCCAATTCATAAGAAGATCACAGAGATCGCCGTCGTTGGGCATTGCGCCGCGGACCATCACATGGGGCCAGTCCGAACCCCAGACCAAGCGCTCGGGCGCCGCCTCGAACAGGGCGCGGGCGAAGGGATCGGTGTCGCCATAGGGCATGCCCATGGCCGAAATGCGGTAAGGCCCGGTCAGTTTGACCCAGGCCCGGCCGCCCGCCATCAGGCGCAGCAGCGCCTGGAAGCCCGGAATTTCCGGCGACTGGCCCGGGCGAACATAGCCGAGATGCCCGAAGACCAAATCCACCGGGAAATCTTTGAGACGGGCATCCAGGTCCGGCACGCCGTCCACATGGATCAGCAGTTCCATGTGCCAGCCCAGCGGCCGGATGCGGTCGGCCAGCGCCCGGGCGTGGTCCAGCGGCAGGGTGCCCGACGGGTCCTTGACATCGACTAGGTTGAGCCTAATTCCGCGGACGCCCGCGGCATGAAGGCGCTCCAGTTCCGCCTCCCCAACCCCATCGTCGACCACCGCCACCCCGCGGGCTTTATCGCCAAACTGGCCGAGGGCGGCCAGCAGGACGGTGTTGTCGGCGCCGTAGACGCTGGGCTGCACTAAGACGGTCCGCGCGATGCCAAGGGTCTCCAGCAGGGCCAGGTAGTCGGGAAGCAAGGCATCGGGCGGCGTGTAGATGCGTTTGGGCGCATATTCGAACTGCGCCGCCGGTCCGCAAATGTGGGCATGACAGTCGCATGAATTGGCGGGCAGGGCGCGGTTGGGCGGGCGCGGGTTGGGGTCGGGCGGCGCGCAAAGCGGCGCGCTATCGCTCCCCTTGGGGCCAGAATCCGGCGGCGAAGGTGTCATGGTCCGGTGCCGGCTCCCCATCGTCCAATGGGCGGATCAGGCCGCCGCCTTCCAGGCGCGCCAGCGCTGCATGGCGTAGGGGATACACAGGGAGATCACCAGACCGACCCACAACACGTTGGCCAGGTCCTTGGAAAAGATCACCATGATATCGCCTTCGGACATCTTCAACGCCCGCAGGAAATAGGTTTCCAGCAACGGTCCCAGGATCACGCCGATCAGGATGGCGGCGGTATGGTAGCCGGTCTTGCGGGCGACGTAGCCGATCACCCCGAAGACCAGCGCCAGATACATGTCGAACATGTATTGGCGCGGCACGAAAGCGCCCACCAGGGTGAATGATATGATGATGGGCGACATATAGATGGTGGACACCACGGTGATCCGCGACATGTAGCGTGCCAGCGGCAAGATGGTGAAGATCATGATGAAGTAGGTCACCGCCATGGCCGCGAACGGCCCATAGGCGAGTTCCGGGCTTTCCATGAACAGGTCCGGCCCCATGGTGACGCCATGGTATTGCAGGACCACCAGCATGATGGCGGCGGTCGCGCCGCCGGGAATGCCGATCACCAGGAGCGGCACCAAGGTGCCCGAGGTCACGCCGTTATTGGCCGATTCCGGCGCTATCAGCCCTTCCACGTGCCCGGTGCCGTACAATTCCGGTGTCTTGGAAAAGGCCCGCGACTGCTGATAGGCGACGAAGGCGGCGATGGCGGCGCCGGCGCCCGGCACCACGCCGATCACCAGGCCGATCATCGAGGTCCAGATGATGTGCCACCATTTCGACAGGGCGATCTTGACCCCTTCAATGGTAGCCGCCCAGCCTGCCTTCTGCATCGCTTCCTTGCCGCGCTTGGACAGGATGGATTCCCCTTCGATGACGAAAAAGGCTTCCGATACGGCGAACAGGCCGACCAGCGCCGGAATGAGCGGCACCTTGTCGTAAAGTTCAAGGAACCCGAAGGTCCCGCGCGGCGTTTCGTAAACCACGTCGGCGCCGATGTAACCGATCATCAGGCCGAAGAACCCGGCGATCAGGCCCTTCAGGGTGTCGCGCGCGGCGATGGTGGCGATCAGCGAGATGCCGAACAGCATGATGACGATCATCTCCACCGAGTGGAGGTAGAACGCCACCTGGGACAACCAGGGCATGGCCAGCAGCGTGATTATCGTCGCCAACAAGCCGCCGAACACCGATGACACGAAGGAAATCGCCAAGGCCTGCTGGCCGCGGCCCTGCTTGGTCATGGGATAGCCGTCCAAGGGCGTCGCCGCGGCGCCCGCGGTGCCCGGGATATTGACCAGGATCGCCGGGATGCCCGCGCCCATGCGCGAGGAGGCATAAAGCGCTACCATGAAGATGAGCCCGACTTCCGGGTCCATGGCCAGGGTCATGGGCAGCAGGATGATGATGGTGTTGGCGGCGCTGAACCCGGGGATCGCGCCGACGATCAACCCCAGGAAAATGGCCGGCAGGATGACCCACCAAAATGTGAATGTGCGGGCGAACAGGTCGATGAAGAGGGCCGGGTCGAATTCCATCTTAGAACAGCCTCTCCATCAATTGCTCGAACGGTCCCGCCGGGAACCTTGTCTTGAAGGCAACGATGAACAGCAGGTAACCACCGAAGGAGAGGATGCCGGCGATGGCGAAGACGAAACCCTTGTTTCGCCCATTTCCCAGCAGCAGCATCGCCAGGCTCAGAAAGGTGAAAACGGTGAGCGTGAACCCCAGCCATTGGACGAAAATAATGAACCCCAGGGTCAGGGCCAACAGCGCCAGCCGCTTGGGGATGAAGGATCTAGGTTCTATTATCCCGCCGAGGCGAAGATCGGCGGTCCCCGCCTTCACTTCCCTGCCGATCCTGATCGCCAAAAGGCCAATCAAAAAGATCAGGATGATGCCGACGAAGAAGGCGCTGATCTGTGCGATCCGGGGCACGTCGATGATGGTGTAGAAATAATAGAGGGTGAAAATGAAAGCCGCGATGGGGAGGATCAGGTCCCCGCCGAGGGAATTTTTATCGGCTTTATCCGTATTTTCGTTGTTTTCGGTCATTGGACTTTACTTTCGATGCTTGACGCCGCGGTGCGAATTGGGGCGGTTTTCCCCGGGACGGTTCGACCGTGCCGTGGCCCGTGGTGCGAAATCCCGAATATGGAATAGATGGTGGATGCCCAATCCCCATGGAAATGGGCGGCATGTCCAAATGCGGACATGCCGCCCGATTGCCGCGTCAATAACGCCCAGGCTTGGCCTTAGGACTTGCCGGTCAACAGGTCGCGATACTGCTCGCCGATTGCCGTGATGTCCTTGACATACTTGGCAATTTCTTCAGGTGACGAGCTCTTGGTGAACAGCGCCATGGGGACCTTGGTCTTCTTCAACACCTCGCGGTATTCGGGATCGTTGAACACCATGTTGGCGGTGTCTTTGAGGATCTTGAAGTGATGGGCTTGTTTTTCGATGACCGATTTCTTGATACCGAACGCCCGGGCGCCGGCGATCAACGGTGGCAGGTTCATGCCGAAATGTTTGTTGACCAGGACCGCGTCCTTGATTTTGTCCGGGATCGGGTTGGTGTTGTCGAAAATCGCGAGAATCCGGAAATTCTTGCCGCGACGCGCGATGCCACCCGACGGCAGGGCGCCGCAATCCATTTCGCCCGTGGCGACGCCGGCGCGGGTGTTCTTGCCGCCGGAAAGCGGGATCACGTTGAACTTGGCCCCGGTATGGCGGCCCAGGGCCAGCACCCCGAGGGTGGCGGGATGGGCGAGCCGGCTGACGCCGACTTGGATGGTCCGCTTCTTACCTTCGGCGACGATTTGGTCGATGTGCGTGAACTTGCTCTTGCGGCCGACGAAGATGATTCCGGGGTCCCGGTCCATCTGGGCGAAATAGACCAGGTCGGCGACGTTGAAGGTGGGCTTCTTGACCACCCAGTTCAACACCTCGGGGCCCATGTTGCCGAACAAAAGGTCATGGCCGTCTTCCTTGGCCAGGCCCATGTACTTCTCGTAACCGACCCGGCCGGCGGCGCCGGGATAGAAGGACACCTCGAAGTTGACCTTGAGGTATTTTTTCCAGATGCTGGAAAAAGCACGGAGGTTGCGGTCGGCGCCGCCGCCTTCGCGGGTCGGCACGTAGACCTTTATGTTGCGGGACGGAAATTTATTGGCGAGCGCTTCCGCACTGGGCAAGCCGGTGAGAAGGCCGGCACCCGCGACCGCCGCCGAGCCCGCCAGAAAACGGCGGCGATCTAATTCGTCAAAATAATCGTCAAACATGATTTTCTCCCAGTTATCGAGCGCGGTGCGCGCCATGGTTCGCGACAGATCTTTTATCAGGACCGCTTGTTGCCGGGTTTGGCCCGGGCCCATTTGGCGATGGTTTGGCCCCAAACAAATTGCCTGAGAAGGGTCATGGACCGGTGGCCCGCCCGGCGGTTTCTTATGTTCTCCCTGGTTCCCTATTTAGTGTGCTGAAATCCTTATTATTATCAGCCTACCGCCGGGCGATGATGCATCAGGCGGCAAGCGGCGGTCAAGGGCCGTCTAGGTGCACATTGCAGGTAAATATAATCAGTTTGGCCGCGATGCGCGCCAGGTTCGCGCCGCCTCTCCGTTGGACCTGGGGGGCGGTGGAAACTATGGTAGGGGTCCGGGCGGCCGGCTAACCGGGGAGGGCGGACGATCATGAAGATCCTGATGGTGGGCGCCGGCGGCGTCGGCGGCTATTTCGGCGGCCGTTTGGCGGCGGCGGGCGAAGACGTGACCTTCATCGCCCGCGGCCCCCATCTCGCCGCCATGCAGGCCCGCGGCCTCAAGCTGGAAAGCCCCCTGGGCGGGGCCCTCATCGATCCGGTCCGGGCATGCGCCAACACCGACGGCCTCGATCCCATGGATCTGGTGTTCATCGCCGTCAAGCTCGGCGATACGCCTTCGGCCATCGAGGCCTGCCGCGCGGCGGTCGGCCCCGACACGGTGGTGATCTCGTTGCAGAACGGGCTCGCCGCCGATCAATGGCTGGTCGCCGCCTTCGGCGCCGGACAGGTGGCCGGCGGCGTCGCTTATATCGCCGCCAGGATGTCGGCGCCGGGCGTCATCGAACACACCGGAACCAATCAGCGCATCCAGGTCGGCGAACTCGCCGGCGGGCTCAGCCCGCGCACCGACCGCATCGCCGCCGCCCTGATCCGGGCCGGAGTGGAATGCGAAAGCGTCGGCGACATCGCCCGCGCCAGGTGGGAAAAATTCGTCTTCCTGGTGGGCTTGGCGGCGACCACGGCATTGACCGGAGAACCCATCGGCGTGATCCGCGAAGATCCCCATATGCGCGGCTTCCTGCGCGCCGCCATGGACGAGGCGGCGGCGGTGGGCCGGGCGCGGGGGATCGACTTCGCCGAAGATTACGCCGATCAGCGCCTGGCCTTCGCCGATTCCCTCCCTCAAACCATGACCTCGTCCATGTCTCACGACCTGGCGGCGGGCAAGCCCCTGGAATTGGACTGGCTGTGTGGCGCGGTGGCGCAAATGGGACTGGAATCCGGGGTCCCGACGCCGGTCAATACCACCGTTTACGCGGCGCTCAAGACGCGGCGCGGCGGCGGCCAAGCGGCGTCGTGAACCGGGCCGCCGCCGCCGCCGCTTGTAAGGGTCCGCCATTGACCGTATATCAAGCCCCGACCGGGGCCGGTTTTCGGCGCGGGGCACCCCGCCGGCGGCCCCCCGACCATGACCGGGAGACAAGGACACCCCCATGACCCATGCCGTTGCCACGCCGCCGGCCATCACCCTTCCCGTCGCCGGAGGCGATGAAACCTATCCCGTCCGGCGCATCTGGTGCGTCGGGCGAAACTACGCCGCCCACGCGCGCGAGATGGGATCGGATCCCGACCGCGAGCCGCCCTTCTTCTTTCAGAAGCCCACCGATGCCATCGTCCAGGACGGCGACGCCATCGCCTATCCTCCGGGCACCGCAAACCTGCACCACGAAATCGAACTGGTGGTGGCCATCGGCAAGGCGGGGTTCAAGATTGCCGCCGCCCAGGCGCTCGACCATGTGTTCGGATACGCCGTCGGTCTCGACATGACCCGGCGCGACCTGCAGAACGCCGCCAAGGAAACCGGCCGGCCCTGGGAGATGGGCAAGTCCTTCGATCAGTCGGCCCCCTGTTCGGCGATCCAGCCGGCCGCCGCGATTGGCCATCCCGATCACGGCGGCATCTGGGTCAAGGTCAATGGCGAGACGCGCCAGGAAAGCGATATCAGCCACCTGATCTGGAACGTGTCTGAGACCATCGTCCACTTGTCGGAACTGGTGGAATTGCAGCCCGGCGACCTGATCTACACCGGCACCCCCGCAGGGGTCGGCGCGGTGGTCGCGGGCGACCTCATGGAAGGGCATATCGACGGCGTCGGCGATTTGAGGACGCCGGTGGCGGCCCCGGAGTAGCGCCGTGCGGCTGGTGACCTTCAGCACCCGGAAATCCACCGGCAAGGATGCCCATGGGCCCATTGTGGGCGCCGCCGACGGCGCCGGCCGGGTGCTCGATCTCTCGGCCATCGCGCCGGACATGACCGGCCTGATCAAGGGCGGGGCCGAAGCGCTCTCCCGCGTCCGGGCCAGGGTCGCGGGCGCCGCCGACGGTGACTGGCTGGCGGCGGACGAGGTTGATCTCCATGCCCCCATCCCGCGGCCCGCCAGGAACATACTTTGCGTCGGCAAGAACTATTACGCCCACGCCAAGGAATTTCAGGGCTCAGGCTTCGACAAGTCGTCGGCCAGCACCGAGGCGCCCGACCTTCCCATCATCTTCACCAAGCCGGCCTCCAGCGTCATCGGCCCCGGCGTCGCCATCCCCAGCGGCCTCGATGCCACCCATAGCACCGATTACGAAGGCGAGCTCGCGGTCGTCATCGGTCCCGGCGGGCGCGGCATCGCGGCCCAGGACGCCCCCCGTCACGTGTTCGGCTACACCATCATCAACGACGTCACGGCGCGGGAAATCCAGCGCCGCCACGTCCAGTGGTTCCTCGGCAAGTCCCTCGACGGCTTCTGCCCCATGGGTCCGGCCATCGTCACCGCCGACGAAGTGGGTGACGTGAGCGCGCTTCGCCTCACCACCAAGGTCAATGGCGCATTGCGCCAGGATGCGTTGATCGGCCAGTTGATCTTCGATATCCCGACCTTGATCGAGACCCTGTCCCGGGGCATGACCCTGGAGCCCGGCGACATCATTTCCACCGGCACGCCCCAAGGTGTCGGCATCGGTTTCAAGCCGCCCAAATACCTGCAACCCGGCGACGTGGTTAGAATAGAGATCGACCGCTTGGGCGTTCTCGAAAACCCCATCGCCTGACCGGCCGCTTTCCCAAGGGAGTCCCCAATGATTAAAGCCCGAGCCTTTCATTTCGCAGTCCTTGTTTCCCTGGCGGGATTTGCCGCTGCCGCCGTCGCCGCCGAGGGCCCGAGGGTGCGCCTGACGACGACTCTGGGGGTGATCGAAATCGAACTCGATCAAAAACGGGCCCCAGCCACGGTGCGCAATTTCGTCGGCTACGTCGAACGCGGCGATTACAACGGCACCATTTTCCATCGCGTCATCCGCGGGTTCATGATCCAGGGCGGCGGATTCACGCCCGACATGAAACGCACGCCCAACCGTGCGCCGATTCGCAACGAAGCCGATAACGGCCTCCGCAACCTTACCGGCACCATCGCCATGGCGCGCACGTCGCGGCCCCATTCGGCCACCGGCCAGTTCTTCATCAACACCGTGGACAACGCCAATCTCGACCACCGCACCAAGGACGCGCGGGGGTGGGGCTACACCGTCTTCGGCCGCGTGGTGAAGGGCATGGACGTGGTGCGCCGCATCGAGGATACGCCCACCGGCCGCGCCGGGCGCATGTCCAACGTGCCGCGCCGGGCGGTGGTCATCGAGAAGGCGGAACTGCTCCGCTGACGGGGCGCTTCGCGGGATTTATGCTGACCCCCCACGCGCCCCGAACGGCGGGACCGTCCCAGGGCGAGCCCAGGGGGAGCCCAGGGCAGAGGAGCACACCATGGCCGGCATCAGGGTACTCAGCGCCGCCGCCGTCAGGCAGGGGCTGACCGCATTGGCGGAAAGTTTCGGCGCTGAACGGGCCGGCGGGGTCACCGTGGTTTTCGCCACCGGCCCGCAAATCGGCGCAAGGCTTGGCGCCGGCGACGACGTTGCCGACATCGTCATCGGCCCCGAAATCCTGATGGACCGGCTCGCCGGCGAGGGGCGCATCCTGGGCGCATCGCGCGCCGCCATTGGCGGGGTGGAGGCGGGCATCGCCATCAAGGCCGGCGCGCCGGCGCCCGACATCTCCACCGCCCAGGCCGTGGCCAAAGCGCTTCTCGCGGCCGAGGCGGTGGTCTTCAACAAGGCCTCGTCGGGCGATTTCATCGCCGAGATGATCGCCGGCCTGGGGGTGGCCGACGCCATCGCCGCCCGCGTCCACCGCTTCGAAGACGGGGCCCAGGCCATGGGGTTCCTGGCCGCCACCGAAGGCGACACGGCGCTGGGCTTCGGCCAATCTACCGGGCTCCGGCTCCATGAGCCCTTGGGCATCACCGTCATCGGTCCGCTGCCCGTGGTTATCGGCAAGGTCACCACCTACCTGGCCGCGTGCACGCCCGAGGCGGCCGACCCGGCGGCGGCACGGGCGTTGATCGCCGCTCTCACCAGTGCAACCGGGCGGGACCGTTTCCGGCAAACCGGCGTGATGGCGGGGAACCTCTAATTCAGCCCGAGTGAGTCCATGGAAGATAATCTCACCACCGAACGCCCGACATTCGTGACGTCCCTCCAATGCGCCGCCACCGGGGCTTCATTGCCGCCGGACCGGATTTACAACCTGTCCGAGGCCGGCAAGCCGCTGCTGGTCCGCTACGACCTCCAGGGCGTCGGCCAGGCCGTGGCGCGGGACGACCTGGCCGCCCGCGGGCCCGATCTCTGGCGCTACCGCGAGCTTCTGCCGGTGCGCCGGGTTGAAAACATCGTCAGCCTGGGCGAGACCATGACGCCGCTGATCCCCTGCCCGGCCATTGCCCGCGATATCGCTGCCGGCGAGGTGCTGGTCAAGGACGAAGGCCGCCTGCCGACCGGCTCGTTCAAGGCGCGCGGCCTGGTGGTGGCGGTCTCCATGGCCAAGGAGCTCGGCATCCAAAAGATGGCCATGGCCACCAACGGCAATGCCGGCGCGGCCCTGGCCGCCTATTGTTCGCGCGCCGGGATCGAAAGCGTCGTCTTCTGTCCCGCCGACACGCCGGAGATCAACGTGCGCGAGATCGCCCTGCAAGGCGCCCGGGTCTACCGGGTCGACGGGCTGATCAACGATTGCGGCAAGATCGTCGCCGACGGCAGCAAAGCCGCGGGCTGGTTCGAGGCCAATACCCTGAAGGAGCCCTACCGCATCGAAGGCAAGAAGACCATGGGCCTGGAATTGGCGGAACAATTGGGCTGGGACGTGCCCGACGTGATCCTCTACCCCACCGGCGGCGGCACCGGGCTGATCGGCATGTGGAAGGCGTTCTGGGAGCTCGGCACCTTGGGCTGGATCGGTCCCAAGCGGCCGCGCATGGTGGCGGTGCAGGCGGCGGGCTGCGCCCCCATCGTCAAGGCCTATGATGCGGGCGCCAAACATGCCGAGCCGTGGGAGGGCGCCTTCACCATCGCCGCCGGCATCCGGGTGCCGGGCGCCATCGGTGATTTCCTGATCCTCGAGGCCATCGCCGAATCCGGCGGCTTCGCCGTCGCCGTGGACGATTCGATGATCGAGGCGGCGCGGGCCGAAATGGCGGTCCGCGAAGGATTGCTGCTGTGTCCCGAGGGGGCGGCGACCTATGCCGCGCTCAAACAGGAACTGGCTTCGGGTCGGATTTCCAAGGACGAACGGGTGGTCCTGTTCAATTGCGGCTCGGGCCTCAAATACGACATGCCCCGGGCGGATCAGGTCCTCGACCACACCCGGCCCATGGACTACGCCGCCCTTTAGGGCCCCCGTCCCGCCGCCACCATCATGCGCTTGACGCGCTCGGGCGTGAACGGAATCTCGCGCAGGCGCACGCCGGTGGCATTGAACACCGCGTTGGCGAGCGCCGCCCCGCCCGGCCCCTGGCTGCCCTCGCCGGCGCCGAGATAGGGTAGGCCGGGCTGGTTCAAGAGGATGCACTCGACCATCGGCGCTTCCGTGAAGGTGAGGATGGGATAGCTTTCCCAATCGGCGCTGGTCACCCTCTGGGGGCCGAAGCGCACGCGTTCCTTCAGGGTCCAGCTGATGGCCTGGATGACGCCGCCCTCGAGCTGGCAGGCGAGCCCATCGGCGCTCACCACCTGGCCGGCATCGCCGGCGACCACGGCGCGCTTGACTATTATTTCGCCGTTTTCCTCATTGACCTCCACCTCCATGGCGACGGCGGCGTAAGCCTTGGCGTTCTTGTAGCGGTTGAAGGCGATGCCCTTGCCGGTGCCCGACCCAGGCCCGCCGGGCGGCCAGCCGATGGCCTCGGCGGCGGCGTTGAGCACCGCGCGTCCGCGTTCATCTCCAAGGTGGGCCAAGCGGAATTCCAGCGGATCGATGCCCGCGGCTTGCGCCAATTCGTCCATGAAGGATTCGATGGCGAAGATATTGGCGTAATTGCCGAGCCCCCGGAAGGAACTGGTGCGCAGCGGCGTCTTGGCGACGAAATGGCTCACCACCCGCTGGCGGGGCAGGTCGTAGGTTGACCAGGCATTGCGATGCGCCCCTGATTCATTGGAAAAATTGGGCTTGGCCACGGGCCGCGCCCGGACCGGTTCGCGGTACCAGTCGGCGAGCAGGCTGGAATGGGTCGCGGTGGTCGGGCGCGGGCGGCCCTGGTGGGTGGTGGACCACAGATCGAGGTTCCAATCGATGATCTTGCCGTCGTTATCCAGGCTGGCGTTGGTCATCACCACCATGGCCGGGCCGTAGGGTTCCCAAAGGTGTTCGTCGGCGCGCGTCCATTGCAGACGGACCGGCCGGCCGGGCACCGCCTGGGCCAGAAGGGCGGCGTCCAGGGACACGTCGTCGGCCCCGTTATGGCCATAGCATCCCGCCCCCTGGACGTGGATGATGGTGATGGCGTCGTTCTCCAACCCCAGCGAGCCGGCCAGCGCCCGGGCCAGCGGATAGGGTCCCTGGCTCGGACTATGGACAGTGAGGCGGCCGTCGGCGAACAGGGCCACGGCGGCCGAGGGGCCGAGCGAGGCATGCATGTGATAGGGGCGGGTATAGCTCGCCTCCAGCGTCTTGGCGGCGCCCTCGGGTACAGCTATGGCGGACACCGGGGCGTCTTGGGGGGTGCCGTCGATGACCGGATGGGCGGCGGATTCGTTGTCGATCAACCAGGCCGAGATATTATCCTCGTCGGGCAGTCGGGCGCTCTCTTCCCATTGGGCGCTTAAGGCCAGCGCGTCGCGCGCCTTGATCGCCTGCCACTCGTCGGTGGCGACGATTCCCAGAAAGCTGCCGCTCTCGACCACTTCGATCACGCCCTCGAGGCGCCGCGCGGCGGCGGCGTCGACCGAGAGCAGCTTAGCTCCCTGGGACGGCGGGCGGACCACGCGCCCGTGGACAAGCCCGTCCATGGCGAGATCGTGGATGAAGGCGGCGCCGCCGGTGACCTTGGCGACGGCGTCGATTTCCACCATGCGCTTGCCCACCAAGGTGTAGCTGGCGGGATCCTTAGGGGCGACGGCGCCGGTCGCCTCGCCGACGAAGGCTTGGCCGCCCTGCAACTCCCAATAGGTCACCTGGCTGTTGGTGGCGGGAGAGCGCACGGTGCCGTCCTCGACCTCCAGGGTCGCGGCATCGACGCCGAGATGGGCCGCCGCCTTTGCCATCAGCGCGGCCCGCGCCTCCGCCGTCACCTGGCGCAGGGCGCGCCCGGTTTGTTCCATGGAGCCCGAGCCCGAGGTGACGCCCTCGTCGACCACCTCGCCGGTGATGCCGCTGACCACGCGGATGCGCGCCATTGCGACGTCCAGTTCCTCGGCGGCGATCATGGCGACGGCGGTGCGGATGCCCTGGCCGATTTCCACCTTGCCGGTCCTGACGGTCACAGTGCCGTCGGCCTCGATGGCCACCCAGCTGGCGATCCGCGCGTCCTTGGCAAGGCTGCCGGGCAGCTTTTTCCCATTCCCGTTCATGGCGCCAATTCCTTGGCGGCCCGCTTGACGGCGGCGATCACCCGGCCATGGCTGCCGCAGCGGCACAGATTGTCCCGTAGCGCCGTGGCGATGGCGGCGTCATCGGGGTCGGGGTTTTGGTCCAGCAACGCCTTGGCGGTGACGATCAGCCCCGGCGTGCAATAACCGCACTGGAAGGCGTGTTCTTCCATGAAGGCGGATTGCAGGGGATGGAGGTTGCCCTCGGTGCCGATGCCTTCGATGGTGAGAATGTCGCTGGCGGCCGCCTGGGCCAGGGTGATCTTGCAGGAAAAGGCGCGTTCGCCGTCGAGCAAAACGCTGCACGAGCCGCATTGTTCCGAACCGCAGCCGTATTTGGCGCCCAGAAGGCCGAGCGGGCCGCGCAGCGCATAGAGAAGCGGCATGTCGGGATCGCCAACGACCTGCCGCGCCGCGCCGTTGATCCTGAGATTGAAGGTTTCGGCCATGATCCTCCCCCTTGATCGGTGGGATTCATCCCCCCTAATTGGCCCGCGCCGGGATGCGCGCGGGGCGCCGTCTTTGTGGCGCGGCCGGGGCGCCCCTGTCAAGGCGCCAGCCCCGGGACTTGTATAATTCGGGCGGTATCGTTATCTGTTGAACAGGATAAGACCAGGGAGAACGCCCAACATGAACGATATCGTACCCGGCAGCGACGACGATGTGCTCAGCACCGCGGCCAAGTGGAAA
>SMXQ01000093.1 GCA_004356985.1 Alphaproteobacteria bacterium
CCCCCGCCCAAATCCCGGAAGCGCAAAAGTTGGCGCGGGAGTGGCTAGAGAAGCCCAAGAAGAAGTGACATCGCTAATGTCCGCTTGTGGCTAAAAGGAGACATTAGGCTAACGCAGAGAATGGATAGACCGACCCTACTGATTTGCAGTTAATTGCAAACTTATCCCTGGATCAAAGCGGACATAAACCCCCTACCAAAGCTGTTCTTCTGGGTCAGGACCTTCGTCATACCGTGGATAGATATGTGTGTGTAATCCCCGTGTAATCGTGCATGGATGTTGCGAGAACGTTCTGGAAATGCAGGATCTATTTCTATCAGCATGATAGGCGTTAAGTCCCTATAAATTATAGGAAAACGGGCGTTAGAGAAGAAAATAGATATTTAGCGCCGGGTATTCCTAATCTGGGGGTCGTGGGTTCGAGTCCCGCCGGGCGCGCCAATATTTAAAAAAAATTTAGTTTATCCTGGTCGCCCCTGGGTCGCGGCCAGGATCAGTTGCTAAGGAGTCCCATGCAGGTTTATGGGGCCGTACAGGTCTGCATGAACATCCGTCGGATGAGACGGGAAAACATCATTTTTGGTTTACGCGCCGTGTCGGATTCTTTTATTCGGCCATGAGGTCAACGGAATTTAGTGCCCTTGGGGAGGCCAAAAAAGCGGCCGTGTAGCCCCCTCGGTGTCTTGACCGATTGGCCTATCCGCCCTGGTTGCCCTTCGCCCGAAGCCTTCCAACAGTGTTCCCACCGTTCGCCGTTTCCCCACCATGGCGCCGTTTCCCCCGCCGCCGGACCCTGGTAACGTGGCCCATGCGCCCATGGGCGGGCGAAGATCACAGGGCATAAGGATTGGGAGAGACCATGGTGGCGGACAGGGTTGGACTTATCGGCGTCGGCGACATGGGCCGGGGGTTGCTGGCGCGCCTGATCAAGGCGGGCGTGAAGGTCAAGGCCTTCGATATCTCGGAAACCAATCTCGGTGCGGCGCGCGACGCCGGGGCGGAGATCGCCCGATCGGCGGCCGACGCGGCAAGCGGCGTTCACATCATCCATCTCTTGGTGCGCACCGACGACCAGGTGCTGGCCGCGGCGCTGGGCCCCGGCGGCGCGCTGGAAGGCGCCCGCGAAGGGTCCCGCTTGCTGCTGCACTCGACGATCCTGCCGGAAACCACCCGGGCCGTCGCCGCGGCGGCCACCGATCAAGGCGTCGTCGTCATCGATGCGCCGATCACCGCGGTGCCGCGCCGGGTGCATGGGGGCGAGGCGACCTTCCTGGTCGGCGGGCCCGATGACGTGGTGGCCGAGATACGGCCCCATCTCGAGGCTCTCGGCAGACAGGTCTGTCATTTCGGGCCCCTGACATCGGGCAATGTCGCCAAAATATCCAAGAACCTGACCAACGCCATCGAGCGGGTGATGCTGTCCGAGGCCGCCAGGCTGGCCGCCGCCGGGGGGATCGACGCCAAACAGTTCCTGGACATGGCCAAGTCGGTGAATTCGGGCGCCGCGGTGGCCAGTTGGGATAGGGTCTTCACCATCGAGGACGGCCAGCCGGTCCACAAGCCGGAGCCCGACGATATTTTGTTGTCCAAGGACGTCCAACACGCCGCCGCCTTGGCCGAGTCCTTGGGCCTCGACCTGCCCCTGACCCAGGGCGCAGCCGCAACCGCGCGGCGTTGGATCGAAAGCTGGGAGACCGATCCCCGGTGATCCGCGAGGCGCGCGCCGCCGGCCGGGGCCGGGGCCCGAGACCCGACCATCCGCGCATTGCCGCAAGACGCCAGGGGTCATATAAATAACCCCGGTGGAAAACACGAAAATGCGCCCCGGCTCGAGCGGCGCATGGAAAGGGAGCAGAAATGAAGCTTTGCCGATATGACGAGGACCGCCTGGGTGTCGTTATCGACACCATGATTCACGACATCAGCGATGTGCAGGACCGGATTCGCGCCGAAGCGCGCTACGACATGCGCGGCGATGCGGTAATCGCCGCCCTGCCCCAATGGCGGTCCAGGATGGAAGAAGCCGCGGCCAAGGCGCCGGCGAAACCTTTATCCGAGATCGCCCTCCTGCCGCCGGTGGCGCGCCCGTCGAAGGTCATGGCCGCACCGATCAATTATCAGGCCCACATCAATGAAATGGAGGCCCAGCCCCATATCACCGGCCGCGACCAGGCAGGCCTGCCCCAGCGCCCCAAAGGCATCGCCAATCAGGGCATCTTCCTCAAGGCCAATTCGGCCATGGTGGGCGCCAGCGAAGGGGTGGCCATCCGCTTCCCCGACCGGCGCAACGATCATGAGGTGGAATTCTGCATCATCATCGGCAAGCAGGGCAGCCACATCAAACAAGAGGACGCGCTGAGCTACGTCGCCGGCTATACCCTCGGCCTCGACATGACCGTGCGCGGTATCCAGGATCGCTCCTTCCGCAAATCATGCGACGGCTACGCGCCGTTGGGCCCCTGGATGGTGACGGCGGACGAAATACCCGAGCCCAACAACGTTCCCTTCACGGTCCATCTCAACGGCAACCTGCAACAGGACGCGCACACCAAGGACATGATCTTCGACGTGCCCAAGCTGCTTGAGTTCGCGTCCGAGTATTACACGCTCTACCCGGGCGACGTGATGTTCACCGGCTCGCCGCCGGGCGTATCCGAGGTCAAGCCGGGCGACGAGATGCGTTGCGCCTGCGATCTCATCGGCGAAATGACGGTGATGGTGCGCGCCGCCGAATAACCGGCGGGCACGCCCTACGGCACCGCGCGGAAGGCGCGGCGACAAAAGCTGGGCAAAGCCCCGGGCACACGCGGCCATGATCAAGATCCTATTCGTCTGCATGGGCAATATCTGCCGTTCGCCCACCGCCCAGGGGGTGTTCGAGCGGCTAATCGCCGCCGAGGGCCTGGCCCATGCCGTGGCCGCCGATTCGGCGGGCACCGGCGCCTATCATGTGGGACAGCCCCCCGACCGCCGCGCGGCGGCGGCGGCGGCGATCCGCGGCGTCGATCTCACCGGCTACCGCGCCCGCCAAGTAAAGGTGGCGGATTTCCACGACTTCGATCTTGTGCTGGCCATGGACCGCGATAATTTCGCCGTCATGGAAGGGATGGTGCCGCCGGGGCGCGAGGAGCGCCTGCGCATGTTCCTGGAATTCGCGCCCTCCTTGGGAATCGGCGACGTGCCCGACCCCTATTACGGCGGCGGCGACGGATTCGAGCGCGTGCTCGACCTGATCGAGGCCGGCAGCCGCGGTGTGCTCGCCCATATCCGCGACGCGTTCGGGGAATCTCTCGGAGCCGTCCCGCGAGGGTGAGGCCCGCCCGGCACCCTCAGCGGTAAACTGAAAGCTCCACCAGATTGCGATCGGGATCGCGGAAATAGACGGAAATCATTTCGCCTTTCGATCCGTTGCGGGTGACCGGCCCTTGTTCCAGCGCCACCCCGCAATCGCAGAGATGGTCGATGACGGCCTCCATGGGGCCTTCCACCTCGTAGCAGAAATCGGCGGCGCCGGGATGGGGAAGCGCGGCGCGCCGCGGCGGCGCGTGGTCCTCGTCGTGGAGGTTGATCCTGAGATCGCCGGAACGCAGGCTAACGCGGCCTTCCTTGGTGCGATCGACGTCGAACCCCAGGACCCGGGCGTAAAACCGGGCGGCCTCTTCCACCGATGTGACGGTGAGCACGAAATGGTCGAGCCTGGCAAGGCGGATCATGGCATGGCCTCCTCGGCGATGGTCAGTGGGGTAATGGCCAGCGGATAGGCGGCCTCGGCCCGGTAACTGGCCGCCCGGTGGCCGAGATGGGAGGAGAACAGCGTGAAATGGGTGACCGGAAAGGGCCCAAGGCGAACTCCGTTGTTGCCGGCGACGAACTCCCGGACGCGGGCGCGGGCGCCGTCCTTGATTCGGGCAAGGGTCACGTGGGGGGTATAACGGCGGCCCTCGGGCGGGAAGCCGGCCTTGACCAAAGCCGCATCGATGCGCCGTTGCAGGTCGAGCAGCGCCGGGTTGGGGGTAATGCCGGCCCAGATCATGACCGGGCGCCGGCCGCGGGAAAATTCGCCCGCCCCATTGATCTCGAGATCGAAGGCGGGGCCGCTCACCCGGCCAAGGGCATCGTCCACGTCGCAGAATTCATCGTCCTCGACATCGCCGATGAAACGCAGGGTCAGGTGGATGTTCCCGGGCTCCAGCCACCTGGCACCGGGCACCCCGCCGCGCAGCCCATAAAGCCGGTCGGTGACGTCGGAGGGCAGTTCGACACCGACAAAAAGCCTGATCATGGCCGCCCTCCGCGGCCCGCCCCGGTGATGGCGGTGCCCGGGCGCCCGGGAGCCCTGGACTCCTTGCCGATGCGCGCGATCAGCCGTTCGACCAGGGGCAACATGCCACCCACCATGGCCGCGACGCCCCGGGCATTGGGATGGATGCCGTCGCCTTGATTGAGGCCGGGCTTCAACGCGACGCCACGGAGGATGAAGGGATAGAAGAGCACGCCGTGCTTGCGCGCCAGGGCCGGGAAGACGGCCTCGAAGTCGCTGACGTATTCCGGGCCGAGGTTTCGGGGCGACTTCCAACCGGCCAGGAGGGCGGGCACGCCGGCCCGGCCGAGGCGGGTCAGGATGGCGTCGAGGTTGGCCCGGGTCGCCGCCGGATCGATGCCGCGCAGCGCATCGTTGCCGCCAAGGCCGACGATCACCGCGTCGGGCTTCGCTTTCAGCGCCCAGCCGATGCGCGCGGCGCCGCCCGCGGTGGTGTCCCCCGACACGCCGCCGTTGATCACCCGGACGCGATGGCCCCGGGCCCTGAGCGCGGCCTGCAACTGGTCGGGCAAGGATTTGCCAGCCGCCACCCCGTATCCCGCGGTCACGCTGTCTCCGAGCATGAAGATCTTGAACGCTTCGCCCGCCGCCGCGGGCGCCGCGCCGCCGCCCCAAAGGACCAGGCACGCGAAAACCGCCGCCCATGGATTGACAAGGCATGCCCGCGCCGCATATCCACTCAACGTCGATAGGCGGAGAGGGGACGGGCCAGGGTTGTGTCCAGGCAACCGGGTGAATTCCATCGCCGGGTTCTCCCGCACGGTTGATCGAGACGGCAAGGCAAGGCGCGCCCCGCATGATGATCCATATTGAGCAAGTTCGGCTTCGACTGCAATCCCACGCGGGACCGGTGGACATCCTGCGCGGCGTCGATCTCGATGTGGCGGCGGGCGAGGCGGTGGCCGTGCTGGGCCCGTCGGGGTCGGGCAAATCCACCCTGTTGATGGTGATCGCCGGATTGGAACGCCCATCCAGCGGCCGGGTTGCCGTCGGCGGGTGCGATATCCAAGACCTCGACGAGGATGCCCTGGCGCTCTTCCGCCGCCGCCACGTGGGCATCGTCTTTCAGTCCTTTCACCTGATCGAGGCCATGACGGCACTGGAAAACGTGGCCGTGCCGCTGGAGCTCGGCGGTCACGACGATCCCTTCCAATGCGCCCGCAACGCCCTTGGCCGGGTGGGCCTGGCGGCGCGGGTGGGCCATTACCCGGCCGAGCTTTCCGGCGGCGAACAGCAACGTGTCGCCCTCGCCCGGGCGTTCGCCCCCCGGCCCGACCTGATTCTCGCCGACGAACCCACCGGCAACCTCGACCGGGCGACCGGCGCCCAGGTAATCGAGACGCTGTTTTCCCTGCGGGCGGAGACCGGCGCCACCCTCCTTCTGATCACCCACGACCAGGACCTGGCGGTCCGCTGCTCCCGCATCCTCACCATGAACGACGGACGCATCCATGGGCCGGGCGAGGCGGACCCGCCATGAGTGCCCCAGTGAAAGACCAGGTGAAAGACCAGGTGAGAGACCACGAGGGCGCCCCGGGCCGAACCCCCGCCCCGGGGCCGGGCACCGCCGCCCGCCTCGCCCTCCGTGACCTGCGCGGCAGCATCAAGAGCTTCCGGGTGATGATCGCCTGCCTCGCCTTGGGCGTCGCCGCCGTCGCCGGGATCGGCTCGTTCACCGCCGCCATCGGCGAAGGCCTCGAGCGCGACGCCCAGGCCCTGCTGGGCGGCGATCTCGATATTCGCCTCACCCACCGGCGGCCAAGCGCGGCGCACCTCGCCTGGCTCAAGGCCCGGGGACGGGTATCGGCGGCGGTGCGCATGCGGTCCATGGCACGGCCCGCGGGGAAAGCCGCGCCAAATCCGGCGACGCGCGACCGGACCCTGGTGGAATTGAAAGCGGTGGACCGGGCCTATCCGCTTTACGGCACGGTGGTCACCGACCCGCCCATGCGCCTGAACGCGGCCTTGGCCCGGGATGCCGACGGCGCCTTCGGGGCCGTCGTCGGGCGCGGCCTGCTGGCCCGCCTGGGGTTGGCGCGCGGCGGCAAATTCCGCATCGGCGGCGCCGACTTCCGGATCAAGGCCGTTCTCCTGCGCGAACCCGACCAGAGCTCGGGACGTTTTAAGCTGGGCCCCCGGGTATTGATCAGCGATCGCGCACTCGACGCCACCGGCCTGGTCCAGCCCGGCAGCCTGATCCGCTTCCACACCCGCCTCGCCACCGCGCCCGGCACCGATGTGGTGGCCCTCCAGGCGGATTTGACCCGGGCCTTTCCCAACGCCGGCTGGCGGGTCCGCAACACCCGGGCGGCGACGCCCCACTTGCGCCGGCATATCGACCGCGCGGCGTTGTTCTTCACCCTGGTCGGGCTGGCGGCGCTTTTGATTGGCGGCATCGGTGTCGCCGGGGCGGTGACGGGGTATCTTGAAGGCAAGCGGGAGACCATCGCCACCCTCAAATGCCTGGGCGCCACCGGCGGGTTCATCTTCGCCATGTTCGCCCTCGAGGTGGGCGTTGTCGCCCTCATGGGGATCGGCCTGGGGCTGATCGTCGGCGCCGGCTTGCCGGCCCTGGGCACGCCCGGGCTCGCCGCCTTCCTGCCGGTCATCCCCAGGATCGCGGTTTACCCCGGGCCGCTCATGGTGGCCGCCGGTTACGGCATTGCGGTGGCGGTCCTGTTCACGCTGTGGCCCCTGGCCCGGGCCCGGGAGGTCACCGCCGCCGAGCTTTTCCGGGGGCTCGTCGCGCGCCCGCGTTTTCGCCCCCCCGCCGCCGTCATCATTGGGCTCGCCCTGGCCCTGGCGGCGATCGTCGGGCTCGCCCTCGCCACCTCTGTCAGGCCCGCCTTCGCGCTCTGGTTCATGGCCGGCACGGCAATGGCGTTTCTCCTTTTCCTGGGCCTGGCCAAGGGGATTTCCCGCCTTGCCGGCGCCGCCGCCAGGCGCCTGGCCCAAGGCGGAGTGCGCCGGCCCAGGCTTTCCCTGGCCCTGGCCAATATCCACCGGCCCGGCGCGCCGGCCCGGCCCATCATCGTCGCCCTCGGCGTCGGCCTGACGGTGTTCGTGGCCCTGGTCCAGGTGGAAGGCAACCTGCGACGCCAGATCACCGAGCGCATCCCGGCCAACGCGCCGGCTTTCTATTTCATCGATATCCAGCCCGGCCAGGTGGCGGGCTTCGAGGCCGCCGTCAAGGGCGTGCCCGGGGCCGGCCGGATCAAGAGCGTGCCGACCATGCGCGGGCGCATCGTCAAGGTCGGCGGTAAGCCGGTTGAGACCACGCGCGTCGCGCACGGCGCCCGTTGGGCGGTGCGGGGCGACCGCGGGCTCACCTATATGGGCGCCCGGCCCGAGGGCACGAAAATCGTCTCGGGCCGATGGTGGGCCGCCGGCTACAAGGGCCCTGCGCTGATCTCCCTCGACGCGCGGATCGCCCGGGGGCTCGGCATCGGCGTCGGCGACACCCTGACCGTCAACGTGCTCGGCCGGGAAATCACCGGGCGGATCGCCAATACACGGCGCGTCGACTGGTCGACCCTGGGCCTCAACTTCGTCATCATCTTTTCCCCCGGCGTATTGGAAGACGCGCCCCAGACCTTCATCGCCACGGTGGAGGCGCTGCCCCGGGCCGAAGAGGCGGTGATCCGCGCCGTCACCGACCGTTTCGCCAACATCACCGCCATCAGCGTCCGTGAAGCGCTCGCCGCGATCATGGACGCGCTCGACAATATCGCCGCCGCCGCCCGCGCCGTCGCGGCGCTGGCGCTGATCGCCGGAATCCTGGTTCTCGCCGGGGCCCTGGCCGCGGGCTTGAGGGAACGCACGCGGGACGCCGTCATCCTCAAGGTGACCGGCGTGCGCCGCCGCGACCTCTGCGTGGCCTATCTCATCGAATACGGGATCGCCGGCGCGGCGGCCGGGCTGGTGGCGGCGGTCGCCGGCTCGCTGGCGGGCTATTTCATCCTGAGCTTCATCATGGACGCGGACTGGGTGATCCTGCCGGGACCGGCCGCGGCGGTCTTGGTGGCGTCCGCGGGTGGCGTGGTCGTCCTGGGCTTTGCCGGCACCTGGCGGGCGCTGGCCCAGAAACCCGCCCCGGTGCTGAGGAGACTCTAAGGTGCCGTCGGAATTCGAGGATCCGGACCTTGCCCCGATCCGCGCGCGGCAGATCGGCCGCCGGCAGATCCTGCGCTGGGCGGTGGTGACGGCGGCGGCGGGGGCGGTGGTGGCCTGGCTGGGGCCGGTGCTCACGGTGCTGGGCGCCGGCGGCCCGACCGAGGGCTTTTCGCCAGGGGACGGGAGCGACGAAAAGGTCGCCCTGGAATATCTTTCCGCCTTGGTGCCGCCTTTCGTGGCGGTCGGCACCGGTCTCGCGGTGGCCGCCACGGTCGAGGTGCGGCGCGCCATAGACCCGGTCGAGAGCCGTGAAAGACTGGGCCTATGGCTGGCCTGGGGGCTTTTGGCGCTGGCCGCGCTAGGTTTCTTTTTAGCCCCCGCAACCCCTTGAAAACCTGTCATTCAATGACATATTGTTGCCCTAATAGGGCGCGAGATTGCGCGCCCGGCCGGTATTCACACTAATCGAGGAATTCCTATGCTTAGTCCCGATAGACGCACCATGACCCGCAGCCAGGCGGAGGCCGCCCAGATCGACACCGGCCTGCGCGCGCACATGCTCAGGGTTTACAATTACATGGCTTCCGGCGTGGCCCTCACGGGCATCGTCGCCATGGCGGCCTCCAGTTCGCCCGCCTTGATGAACGCCATTTTCGGCACGCCGCTTATGTGGGTGGTGATGCTGGCGCCGCTGGCTTTCGTGATGGTGCTGAGTTTCGGCATCCACCGCCTGTCGCTGTTCGCGAGCCAGGCGCTGTTCTGGCTGTTCGCGGCGGTGATGGGGCTGTCGCTTTCCACCATTTTCCTGATCTACACCGGGGAATCCATCGCCCGGGTGTTCTTCATCACGGCGGCCGCCTTCGGCGCGCTCAGCCTTTATGGCTACACCACCAAGCGCGATATTTCCGGCTGGGGTTCCTTCCTGTTCATGGGGCTGATCGGCATCATCATCGCCGGCGTGGTCAATCTGTTCATGCAAAGCTCCGCCATGCAATTCGCCATCTCTGTGATCGGCGTGCTGGTCTTCGCCGGGCTCACCGCTTACGACACCCAGAAGATCAAGAACGAATACTCGGAGTTGCACGATTACGAGACCAGCGGCAAGCTCGCCGTCATGGGCGCCTTACGCCTGTATCTCGATTTCATCAACCTGATGATGATGCTGCTCCACCTTTTCGGCAACCGCCGTTAAAGGTCAGGGCAAGGACGCCTTTGGGCCGGGGTTTTCCCGGCCCGTTTTTCGCCCCGATAGTGCTCTGGTGGATCAACCGGTCAGGCGGGCCAGTTCCTTGGCCAGCACCTCGGGCCGGGTGCCGCCGCGAAACGCCGCCACCGCCTTGCCGTCGGGCCCGACCAGGTAGATGAACGAGGTATGGTCCATGAGGATTTTCGTGTCTCCCGGCTTGGCGCCGGGCTGCGCGCGATAATAGACCTTATAAGCCTTGGCGGCGGCTTTGATTGCGGCGGCGGGGCCGGTCAGGCCGACCATGCGGGGATGAAAGGCGGCGACGTATTTCTTGAGGACCGCGGGGCTGTCGCGTTCCGGGTCCACGGTTATAAACACCGGGGTGATCACCTCGCCCTTGGCGGCCAGGATATCCAAGGCGCGGCCCATGGTTTGCAAATCCGCCGGGCAGACATCGGGACAGAAGGTGTAGCCGAAATAGAGCAGCATGAACCGGCCCCGGAAATCGGCGTCGGTGACGCGCTTGCCGGTGTGATCGGTGAGCCTGAACGGGCCGCCGATATCGGCGGCCGCGGTCAACATGATGACCGGCCCGCGAATGGGCATCGTCGCCCTCCTCCCCTTGACCAGGAAAGCCAGCGCCCAGGCGACGAGAACGCAGGCGAGGATGCCAGCCGAGAAAATCACGATCTGACGCCGGTTCATGGCCATCCTCAAAGCGATCCCCAAAGCGGCGGCAAGTGCGGCGCGGCCCCGGGCCGCGGGCACATTGGTTGTAGCGGGCGGGACGGCGGAGGGCAACCGTCCATGGGGCGGCTTACGCCCCGCCCGCGCCGGCACCCCGCCATTCACGGCTGGCGTGGGCGATCACCAGGACCGAGGCATAGAGCGCCAGGCCCGCCATGATGGCGGCGACGGCGAGATCGGGCCAGTTGCTGCCGGTGGCAAACACGCCCGAGGCCGCCGCCACCACCGCCAGGTTGCCGATGGCGTCGTTGCGCGTGCACAGCCAGACCGAACGCATGTTGGCGTCGCCCTGGCGGTAGCGGTAGAGCAGGAAGGCCGCGACCAGGTTAGCGGCCAGCGCGAGCATGCCGACCGACCCCATCACCAGGGCCGAGGGGTGGCCCTGGTAAACCAGCGACCAGAGGGTGGCGCCGATCACCCAAAGGCCGAACGCCCCCATGGCGATGCCCTTGGAGAGCGCGGCGCCGGTGCGCCAACGCGCGCCCAATCCCAGCACGAAAAGGGAAATCGCGTAATTCGCCGAATCGCCCAAAAAATCCAGGGCGTCGGCCTGGAGGGAAACCGACCCCGAGCCGATCCCCGCCGAACCCTCGATCAGGAACATGGTGAAGTTGATGGCCAGGGCGGCCCACAGCACGCGCCGGAATCCCGCTTCCACGGCAGGTCCGGTTTCACAGCAGCCGTCATCGAGACGATCGGCGGCCATTCAATCCTCGCCGTCTTCGGCGGGCTCGGCGACGTGGTCGATCATGTCGCCCACCACGGTGCGGATATGGTCGTCGGCGGCGTCGTAATAGACCTTCTTTCCACGCCGTTCGGCACGGAGGATCCTGGCCGCCCGCAGTAGGCGCAGATGATGGCTGACCAGCGATGGCGAGGCGCCGGTCGCCTGTGCGAGATCGCCCACCGCCACCGGCCCGTCGAGACAATAGATGAGAATCCTGAGACGCGTGGGATCGCCCATGAGCCGGAATATCTCGGCGATTTCCACGGTTTGATCATTGGTGAGGGCCATGGAGCATCCAAATTTTAATACATGAACATGTTTTCATATATTAATAACATAGCCCCTTCAAGGGCCTTGCCATCGCTTGACAGCGCCGTCCTTCAAAGGCCACCATCGCCGCCGTCCCGAACCCGCCGAGAGAGTCCCCATGACCCTGGTTTTCCGCGATTACGATCTCCCGTCCCTAGAGCTTGAATACGCCGGCAGCATCCGTGAACCCGAGCTCATGGCACCCCGGGCGGCGCGGGAAGCGCGGGTCGCGGAGATCAATGCCGACATTCTCGCCAACCGGCCGCGGCTTCTCGATTTGGTCTATGGAATCCATGACCGCGAACGGCTCGACTACTTTCCGGTGGCCGACGATTTCGCGCCGCTGTTCTTGTTCTTCCACGGCGGCTATTGGAAGAGCCGGGACAAGGGCATGTTCAGCTATCTCGCGCCGGCCTTTCTCGACGCCGGGGTAAACTTCGCCGCCGTCGGCTACCCTTACGCGACCGATGCGCGGCTACGCGGCACCGTGGAGTCCTGCCGCCGGGCGTTGCATTGGTTGTTGAACTACCCGCGCGGCCTGCGCTTCGATCCCACCCGGGTCCATGTGGGGGGACATTCCGCAGGCGGCCATCTGGCGGCGATGATGATGGCGACCGACTGGCGCGCCTACGGGCTGCCCACAGACGCCATCAAGAGCGCGACCTGCATCTCCGGCCTCTACGACCTAGAGCCCCTGACGATTTGCCGCCAGCACCGGGACCTGGGCATCGACGCGGCCGAGGTCGAGGATTTTTCGCCCATCGGGCTGCGGCCAGCCAACCCCCAAGGGCGGCTCATCATCACCATCGGCGGCAATGAGTGCACCGAATTCAAGCGCCATACCAGGGAACTCGCCGAGGCCTGGGAAGGCGCCGGCTTGCGGGTCGCCCGGCCGCCCACGCCCGGGCGTCACCATTTCGACGTGCTGGACGAACTCGCGACCCGGGGACGGCCGCTCCACAGGGCGGTCATGGGCGCGATTCGGGGAAACTGACGGGCCCGGCCATGGCGCCTTCGCGGGCCCGCTTGCCGGGCCGGGTGCATGATGGGGCCCACCCAGTGGTTCAATTTGGCCGGAATTTGTTCTAGAGTCGGCGACCGCAGGAAATATCCGGGGCATGGCCCCGAGGGAGGCAGATGATGTGCGCAAGCCCGGTGTTCACCCGCGTGGTTCCCGCCGACGACACCATGACCGACGCCGAATGGCAGGCCCGGGTGGATCTCGCCGCCTGTTACCGGCTGGTCGCCCATTTCGACATGGACGACCTGTTCGCGACCCATGTCTCCTTGCGGGTGCCCGGCAACGACGAACATTTCCTGCTCAACCCCTATGGCGTCCTGTTCTCTGAAATCACGGCGTCCGCCCTGGTCAAGGTGGACCTCGACGGCAACATCGTCCAGGACACCGAACACGTCATCAATCCGGCCGGCTTCGTCATCCATTCGGCGATCCACGCGGCGCGTCCCGACGCCAAATGCGTGCTGCACACCCATACCGTGGCGGGCATGGCCGTGGCCACCCTGCAAGACGGGATTTTGCCCATGAACCAGAAGGCGACCCGCTATTACAAACGGGTCGCCTATCACGACTTCGAGGGCAAGGCCCAGGACATGGACGAACGCGAACGCCTGGTCCGCGATCTCGGCGACAAGAATTACCTGGTGCTGCGCAATCATGGCCTTTTGGTCTGCGCCCCCACCGTCTCCCGGGCGTTCAAGGAAATGTACGCCATGGAAAAGGCCTGCAAGACGCAAATCCAGATCATGTCCACCAATGCCGCCTGCGAGAAGCTCAGCGAGAACTTGCTGGAATTCACCGCCCAGCAATTCGCCAATGACGCGACGCCCTCGGAAACCCGCCCCGACGGCTGGCCGTCGCTGAAGAAGATGCTGGACCGGATCAACCCGGGCTACGACGCATAGAGCACTTTTAGGAAATTTTTCATCCCCGAGGGAGCAGGGCCCGCGGCGCCGGTCAGGTGCCGGAGATGGGGGTGATGTTGGACGCCTCCACGACGCTGTTTTCAGACTCGATACGGGTGAGAATTTGGTCGCGGCCGACGGGCTCGGAAAAAAAGTACCCCTGGCCGTAATCGCATTGCAGATCGCGCAACAGGGTCACCTGCTCGGGCTGTTCGATACCTTCGGCGACGATGTCGAGACCGAGGTTCCGGGCGAGGCCGATAATGGCCCGCACGACTTCCATGGAGCCGACGTTCATGGTCGCCGTGGACACGAAGGAGCGGTCGATCTTCAAGGTATCGATCTGGAAACGATGGAGATAACTGAGCGAGGAATATCCGGTGCCGAAATCGTCGATGGCGACCTCCAGCCCCATGGCCTTGATGCCGTTGAGCGTCACCGCGGCCCGGGCCGGGTTGTCCATCAGAAGGGTCTCGGTGATTTCCAACTTGATCTGCTCGGGGTTGACCCCGGTGGAATCGATGATCTCGGAAATGTTGCGCACCAAGTCGATATCGGAGAATTGCCGCGATGACAGGTTGAACGCCATGAAGAGCGGCGGCGCTTCGGCGTTGACGGAATCCAGCTTGGCCTGAAATATGTGCAAGGTCTTACAGGCTTCTTCCAGGACCCATAAACCTATGGGGATGATCGATCCGTTTTCCTCGGCGAAAGCGATGAAGTCGGCCGGATAAAGCAGCCCCCGCTCGGGATGATTCCAGCGCACCAGGGCCTCGACGCCGGCGGTCGTTCCCGTTTTCAGGTCGAGGATCGGTTGGAAATGGAGGATGAATTCTTTCCTTTCTAGGGCTTGGTTCATTTCTCCCTGGAGCTTGAGGGTGCGCATGGCCCGTTCACGGTGACGCGGGAGCGACCGATCGTTATAGAGAAAGGCATCATCCTCGGACCTGTCCATATCGGGTCTCTCGGGATCGCCTAGGAGACGGCTTTGGGTGGCCCGCACGCGATCCAGGATATTGCGCATGAAAAAGGTCAAGAGCGGGTCGGCCTGCTCGAGTTTCTCGCGCAGTTGGTCGAGGCTGATCACCACCAGGACGGTCTCTTCGGTGGCCACCGCGGTCGAGGGGCGGACCTCGCCGTCGATCAACGCCATCTCGCCGAACAACTCGCCTTCGCCCAGATTGGCGATGGTGATCTTGCGTCCCCGCCGCAAGGTTTCGAGCCGCACCATGCCGCGTTCGATCACATAAGCGCAATCGCCCGGTTCACCCTCCCGAAAGATGGTGGAACCCGGCTGGTGTTCCTCTCTATAAACCGATTCTCTGAGCATACCTGGCCGCCCGCCCGCAAAGTGTTCCCTGCCTCGACCACATATATTCGCCGCTGAATCTGAACATTTGGTTACCCGGGCGGAAACGCCGGTGCCGCGGCCCGCCGGCGGCGCCCAAAACCGTTGCCGGGGGCCGGCCGAAATGCATCGCCGCGAGGCCTGACCGGTGGCGCCGGGGCGGCCCCGGTGACCGACCTATTGGCCGAGAGCATGCTCCGGACAAATTGAACCATTTGACCGGAAAGTGTTCTAATCCGTCCGGGCCAGGGATCACCGGCCGGCTTGGAACAATTGAGGATCGATCATGGCACAGCGCACCACACCCAAGAAACCCCAGGGCGGGGGTGGGGGCCGCACCCAACCGACCCCGCCGTTGGCCTTCCTCGACGAGGAATTCCTCACCTGCACCGATGCCCGCACCTTGCGCATCCTCGCCGAATACCTGGAGCCGGCGGCGCGGTTCAAGGCCGAGGGGATTCAGGACACCATCGTCTTCTTCGGCTCGGCCCGCATCGCCTCACGGGAGAACGCGCAAAAAGAGCTGGCCGCCGCCCAGGCCGCGAAACAGGGGGTCGCCGCGGCCCGCCGGCGGCTCGCCATGTCGCGCTACTACGAAGACGCCCGTGAGCTCGCCCGCCGCCTGACCGAATGGTCGAAAGGGCTTTCCGACGCCAAGCGCTTCATCGTCTGTACCGGCGGCGGGCCCGGCATCATGGAGGCGGCCAACCGGGGGGCGGCGGAAGCCAAGGGGCTCAACATCGGGCTCAATATCGCGCTTCCGTTCGAACAGGACTGCAACGGGTATTCCACCCGCAGCCTGACCTTCCAGTTCCATTACTTCTTCATGCGCAAATTCTGGTTCACCTATTTTGCCAAGGCCATGGTGTTCATGCCGGGCGGCTTCGGCACCCTGGACGAGGTGATGGAGGTGCTGACCCTGTGCCAGACGTTCAAGCTCAAGAAGCGCCTGCCCTTGGTGCTGTTCGGTACCGAATTCTGGCGCAAGGCCATCGATTTCAATGCCCTGGTCAGGGCGGGGACCATTTCACGCGATGATCTGGACCTCCTTTACAGGACCGATTCCGTGGACAAGGCCTTCGACTTTATCACCAATGAGCTCATCGAATACGCCTTGGCGAGCCCGGGCGGCACCCTTGCGCCCTGGCAAGAGCTCGGCGCCGGCGCTAGGCCGGAATGACACCGGTCCCGCCGGCCACGATCCAGGCCATGGCCAAGGCGATGACCATGAAAACGATGGCGATGACCCGGACCATGGTGTGCAGGGCGACCCGTCCCTGGGCCGCGTGGACAACCTCCTGAGACATCACGGCTAGAGCAAATTCCGGCCAAGAAAAAGGGCCGGCGCGGGCCGGCCCCAGTTGGGGGCGGGGGCCGATGCCGGCGCAAACAGCCGTGCCGGCCCCCCAGGGAGGCTTCTCAGCCGTTCATCATCACCCATCGCCCGTCACCCCGGCGGCAGGCGGTGCCGGTGGCGGATTGGGTCCTGCCGTCGATGGTGACGGTGGTTTCATAGTCGCGGCAATACGCACCGCTACGCGATTCGAAGGTTCGCCTCGGCGTCAGGGTGCCGGAATGGCCGTTATCGGGATTGACCCAGGTTCCCGTGGTGCCGGCGGGTTCGTATTCCAGGGTGTCCCGGGCACTGCGGGCGGCGTGGATGCGGTCGGACCGGTCCAGGGATTTGCCCACCTCGGAACCCAAATAGGCGCCCAGCAGGGTCCCCACGCCGATCGCTACGTGGCGGCCGGCGCCGCGGCCGAAGGTGGCCCCCGCGAGCCCGCCCATGGCGGCCCCGATCAGGGTGCCGCCGGTTTGTTTGGGGCCCGCATCGGAGGCGCAGGCCCCAAGGGCGAGCACCATGGCGAGAACCATGGCGGTCAGCCCGATCCGCCGCCGGGGCGCGGCTGACGGGGGAGGAACGGTAGTGATGCCGGTCATGAGGTTATCCTTTGCACGATTGGTTGAGGGAATGCACGGGGGTTGAGGGTATCCCGCATGGGCCGCCGTTTAGACGCGGCGGAAGCACCGCATGGCGTGCCGGCGGCCTTGGCGGACCAGCCTTCTCACGGCCCGATAGCCGAGACGCCGGCCATGGGTTTGGTCATAGCGGTGCCCGCGGCGGCCGAACCTGGCGGCGCGGCGCGGTGATGATTTCACGAAACAGGCGATGGCGCCCCTGCGCACGTGGTTGAGGAACCTCCGGCCCGGGCCATGGCGGGAAATGCGGGCGCCGCGCCGAACGTGGCGAAACTTAAAAGTTGCAAGTGACAAACCGCCGTGCTTGAAAACGCGGACCGAACGGGTGTCGTCGGCCGCGGCGGGCAGGGCGGAAACCCCGGCAAGGGTAGCGGCGCCAAGGGCGACAAATGCGGCCAGGGTGATCTTCTTCAACATGGGAACCTCCTTTTTTCCGGCGGCGGCCGGGGCTTGTGCCGGGGCAGCCGTATGCAACGCGGCCAATCTGCCGGACGCCACCTGAGCCGGGCCTGAACGCGCCGTTCATCGGATGTTCAGGTAGGTTCTCTTAGATATCCCGCCCATGTGGAAATTTTTAATGACCGTTTGCCTGGCCCTGGTGATCGCCGCCGACGCGGCCGAGGCCTTCGACGACCGCGGCTGGCGCCGGGGCGGGCAGCGGCAATGGGCCCAGGGCGAGTATGGTTCGCCCTTCGTCGCCCCGAGGATGCCGCGCCAGCGTTCCAACCCCGGCTGGGGCGGCCGCAACCGCGCCCGCGATGCCTTCAGGCGGGGCGAGATCGTCTCTCTCGACCGGGTGATGAACGTGGTCCAGCGCCGCTATGGCGGCCGGGTGCTGAACGTGCGCCTCGACAGCCGCCGGCTGATTTATCATCTTCGCATGTTGACGCGCCGCGGCCGGGTGTTGAGAATTGCCGTCGACGCCCGCACCGCGGATATTATTTCCGTCCGGGGCGGACGCCGCCGCCGTTGAAGCGCTAGGATAAGACCCATGCGTATCCTTGTGGTGGAAGACGATCCAGGAATCGCCGGGCAGCTTGTCCGGGCGTTGAAAGACGCCAACTACGCGGTGGACCAGGCCAATGACGGCGAGGAAGGGCATTTTCTCGGCGACACCGAACCCTATGACGCGGTGGTGCTCGACCTCGGCCTGCCGGTGATCGACGGCATCACGGTGCTGGAGCGCTGGCGTTCCGACGGCAGGACCATGCCGGTTCTCATCCTGACCGCGCGCGACCGGTGGCGGGAAAAGGTCGCCGGATTCGACGCCGGCGCCGACGACTACGTCGCCAAGCCCTTCCAGATGGAGGAGTTGCTGGCGCGCCTTCGGGCCCTGATCCGGCGCGCCGCGGGCCACGCCTCGGCGGTGATCGAATGCGGACCTCTCGCCATCGATACCCGCGCCGCCCGGGTCAGCCTCAATGGCGATCCCGTGAAATTGACCGGCCACGAATACAAGCTGATCGTTTATCTGGCCCATGAGAAGGGCCGCGTGGTGTCCCGGACGGAGCTTACGGAACATATCTACGATCAGGATTTCGACCGTGATTCCAATACCATAGAGGTATTTGTCGGGCGTCTTCGGCGGAAGCTCGGCAACGGCGTCATCATTACCGAACGGGGCCTGGGCTACCGCCTCGCCGACGCCGAGCATCAGCCCGACGATTCCGCCTGAGGCCCCTGATGTTGGGCATCGGCACCCTCACGGCCCGGCTCCTGGCGGCCGCGATGGTATGGATCGGGGGGGCGCTGGTGGCCGGCGGCTTTCTTTTGGCGGCCTTGTTCGAAGCCCATGTGGAGCGCAGTTTCGACCGGCGCCTGGAAACCCTACTGGAAGCGCTGGTGGCGGTGACCGATGCCGATAGCGGCGCCAAGGGGGGTATCCGGGTTACCGGCCCCCAAGGCGACCCCCGTTTCAACCAGCCTTATTCCGGTCTCTATTGGCAAATCAACCAAGGCCGCAAGATCCGCCTGGCCTCGCGCTCGCTCTGGGACAAGACCCTGGTGCTGGAGGAACTCCCCGCGGCCGCTAGCGCCGAGGGCAACCCGGTGCGCCGCTACCTCGCGGCGGGGCCCCGCGCGCAGCGGCTCAGGGTGATCGAACGCGATATCACCCTTGATGAAGCGGGGCCGGTGTTGCGTTACGTCGTGGCTGGCGATCTCGCCCAGGTGGACGCCGAATTCCGTCCCTTCATGGTCACCTTGATCTGGTCCCTGAGCGTGCTGGGGATCGGCCTGTTCGCCGCCGTCCTGATCCAGGTCCATGTCGGTCTCCGGCCCCTGGACCGCCTGCGCGAGGCCCTGGGACGGGTCCGTGCCGGCCGGGCCGAACGGCTGGAGGGCGACTTCCCCAGCGAAGTGCGGCCCCTGGTCGACGAAGCCAATCAGCTGATCGCCCATATCGACGAGGTGGTCGCCCGCGCGCGCACCCATGTCGGCAATCTCGCCCATGCCCTGAAGACGCCGCTTTCGGTTCTGGCCAACGAGGCACGCCAGACCGAGGGCCCGCTGGCCGAGGCGGTGTCCCGGGAAACCGCGGCTATGCAAGAGCGCATCGACCGCCACCTGGCGCGGGCGCGGACGGCGGCGACGGCAGGGGTGCTGGGGCAACGCGCCGAACTCGCGCCAGTGGTCGAAGGGCTCGCCCGGGCGCTCGGGAAGATGTACCAGGACAAGGGCCTGGCCATCGAGATCAATTGCAACGGCCATGGGCCGGGCGCGCCGCCCGCCTTCCGGGGCGATGGCCACGATCTCGAGGAAATGCTCGGCAATCTGATGGATAATGCCTGCAAATGGGCCACCGCCCGGGTCCGTATCACCGCCGCGTCCACCGCCGGCGGCCGCTTGGCGATCACCGTCGAGGACGACGGCCCCGGGCTCAGGCCCGAACAGCGGTCCGTGGTCCTGGCCCGCGGCAAGCGCCTCGATGAAACCGTTCCCGGTTCCGGACTCGGTCTTGCCATCTGCTCGGAAATCGCCGGGCTGTACGACGGCGGGCTGTCGCTCGACACCGCCGCCCTCGGTGGCCTTGAAGCGACCCTCGACCTGCCCCGCGCCGAGGGCTAAGCCGCGGGCATGGGGCGGCGGCGCGCGGCCGCTAATCGATCTTGCTTCGGCCGAGAAGGGACAACGTCATGTTCCTCCCCAGCCTTAATACGCCGTAAACAATTTGGGCCAGGGCGGGGCTCCTGAAAAGAAGCCGCATGAGGCGTTGAATAAAGGCGTCGGGACGGGAAATCTGGGTCAACATGGTCATCGCCTTGTCACCGTGGTACACGGCACCGCCATAGAGGACGATCATCCCGTCATTGATTTCCATCCCCTCGGCACGATACCGCGCAACGCGCTCGGGCACGTCGCGCGCGTCGGTCAAGACCACCTCCGGGAAGGCCTCCTTGAGGCGGCAATACGTCACGTAGAACCGGCAGAACGGGCATTCGCCATCGTAGACGACTTCAAGGTTTGTAAATTGCGTCACCGCGTTTGATCTCCGGGAAAAAGCGGAGAGAAATTGGTGGCCGGCATGCGTATCCTCGAAATAATAATCACTATTAGGGTGTGGACTCAATTGATCCATAATCTTATTGCGAAGATGTGGATCATGGCGAGGAAGTTGCGGCTGAGTTTTTCGAAGCGTGTGGCGAGCCTTCGCATGTCTTTCATGGTGCAGAAGAAACGCTCGACGATGTTGCGCATTTTGTAGAGGCCGGCGTCATGGGGGATGAGGTCTCTTGCGTTGCTCTTTGATGGAATGACCGCCAGGGCCCCGTCATCGGCAATGATCTGCCGGATGGCGCGCGAGCCGTAAGCCTTATCGGCGACGACGGCAAGCGGCGCTCCGGCGTCTTTGAGAAGGTCCGGCAGGACTTGACCGTCATGGACCTGGCCGCCGGTGATGATAAAGCGCCGGGGACGGCCGCGTTCATCGACTACGGCGTGAACCTTGGTTGTGCGGCCGCCGCGTGAGCGGCCGATATCCTGCGCCAGTTCCCCCCTTTTGCGCCGGCTGCCGCGCGGTGAGCCTTGACGATGGATGAGTCGATGAAGAACAGGCTGTCGCCGGAGTGTTCGGCAAGGCCGTCGAAGATCGCCTTCCATATGCCGCGCCGCGCCCAGCGCGCATAGCGGTTGTAAACGGTGGTGCGCGGGCCATAGCGCTCGGGCAGGTCGCGCCACGGGGCGCCAGTGCGCAGAATATAGAAGATCCCGTTCAGAACCCGCCGGTCGTCAACACGCTGTGGGCCCCGTCCGCCGTTGGGCAAAAGCGGCTCGATCACCGCCCATTCTTCGTCAGACAAATCAAATCGCATGATCAAACTCCTTTCTAAAGAGCTTGAATCACACTTCCACACACTGAATCAATACGTTAAATTGGGTTCAGACCCTAGTTGTTCCAGCGCGTGCCGGGCCCGGAAGCAGGAGGCCCGAGGGTCGCTGTAAACGTGCCGCTCTGCGTAACTCGCACTCTCCGCTGCGCGCGGGAACTCTTGGCGAAGGAACGCAAAGTTGGCGGAGATTTCCATGGGGCTCAGAGGTCCCCTCGGAAGGCGCGCGATTGCAGGGAAGCGAAAAAGGTGTC
>SMXQ01000094.1 GCA_004356985.1 Alphaproteobacteria bacterium
CCACCCACGAGGGCGGCAGCGCCGCCAACAGCCATACCATGGCGGCAAGGGGCCAGAGAAAGGCGATGCGGGCACGGTCCCGTGCGAGACCTTTCTTGATGATTTCCGCCGCGCGGTCGCTGGCCGTCAGGAAGGGCATGGGATACGGGTTGGCCGCGGTCATCGGGCTCTCGACGAAGCCGGGGCAGATCACCGAAACCCTGACGCCGCGCCCGGCCAGGAGGCCGCGAAGCCCCTCGCCCCAAGAGCGCACCGCCGCCTTGCTCGCGCCATAGGCAGGGGCACCGGGGAGCCCCCGGAAGCTGGCCAGGGAGCTCATGATGGCGATCTGGCCTCGGCGCCCGCTTGCCGGGGCGGCCCCGTCCAGCATCCCATCCAGGGCTGGGATCACGGTGTTGATCACGCCGTCGATATTGACCGCCATGATTTCGCGCACCTGGGCCGGGTCCTCGCCGGGCACGGTGTCCTCGCCGCCCGTGGTGCGCCCCGTGCCCCCCGATATGCCGGCATTGGCGATGACCAGGTCCAGGGGCCCGGCCTGGGCGATCCAACCGGCCATGCCCACGCGATCGGTCACGTCCTGGCATCGCACGAATGCCGCCGCGCCGCGGTTGCGGCAATCGGCGGCGACCGCTTCAAGGCGTTCTAGGTCGCGCCCGCCGAGATAAAGGGTCACCCCATGGGCCGCGTAGGCCCGCGCCAACGCGGCGCCGATGCCTGACGATCCTCCGGTGATGAGGATTTTTCTCGGCCCATTGCCGTCCATGGGCCGACCCTAGAGCACTTTCAGTTCAAATGGCAGCATCCGACCCGGTCGCGTTGCCGCGGCGTGCCCGGCGGATCGGCGCGGCAATTCCCTGCCGGCGGGCGGCGCTGCCCAGGTATTTCCTGTCTTGTTGCCCCTATCCCCACAGGATATAGTGGTTACAAGATTTCTCCGCCACAATATGGGTTAGAATCACGGGACCATGTCGATTGAAAGCATGACCGGCTTTGCCCGCGAAGAGGGTGAATTCGAAGCTTTCTCTTGGCGCTGGGAGTTGCGCAGCGTCAACAACCGCGGCCTCGATGTCCGGGTGCGGTTGCCCTCGGGGATGGAAAGCTTCGAGATCGCGGTGCGCGACAGTGTCGGTAAGCGCTTCAAGCGGGGCAGCTTCAATATCAGTCTCAACCTGACCGAGACGCCGGGTTTGGTGGGATATCGGCTCAACCAGGCCCTGCTCGACCGGGTGATAGAGATCGCCGAGGAGGTGCGCGCGCGGACCGGCGGCGCGGCGCTCCAGGCGGACGGCTTGTTGCGCCTGCGCGGGGTGCTCGAACCCGAGGAGCCCGGCCGCGACGATGATTCCCGCAGCGCCCGGGAGGGCGCCATGGCCGACAGCCTCGGCGCGGCCCTAGAAAAAGTCGCCGCGGCCCGGCGCGAAGAAGGCCAGCGCCTGATCGAGGTCCTGACCGGATTCCTCGACGAGATCGAAGGCCTGGTCGGCCGCGCCCGTGAACTTGCCGCGGCCCAGCCCGATGCCATTCGCACCCGCATCAAGGAACAGTTGGAGGAACTTCTGCCCGGCGACCATGCATTTCCCGAAGATCGACTTGCACAGGATATAGCCGTCATGGTCGCCAAGGCCGACATCCGCGAAGAGATCGACCGACTCGGCGCTCATGTCGCCCAGGCGCGGGAATTGATAGACGGTGGCGGCGTCGTTGGGCGGCGTCTCGATTTCCTTTCCCAGGAGCTCAATCGCGAGGCCAACACCCTGTGCGCCAAGGCCCAGGACCTCGATCTCACCCGCACGGGGCTTGATCTCAAGGCGGTCATCGAACAATTTCGCGAACAGGTTCAGAACATAGAATAGCCTACCCGGCGACGGTGAAGCAAAGGCAGGCTGGTTGATGAGTAACGGTGGAATAGGGCGGCGCGGCGTGATGTTGGTGCTCTCCTCGCCCTCGGGCGCGGGAAAGACCACGATCTCCCGGCTCCTGCTCGAATGCGATGACAACCTCACCATGTCGGTCTCGGTGACGACGCGGCCCAAGCGCCGCGGCGAAGTGGAAGGAATCGATTACCGTTTCGTCGACCCCACCACCTTCAATCTCATGGTCAACCGCCAGGAATTCCTCGAATCCGCCAAGGTCTTCGACCATTACTACGGGACGCCCCGCGAACCCGTCGAGGCATCACTGGCGGCGGGCCGCGACGTTCTTTTCGATATCGATTGGCAGGGCACCCAGCAACTCGTCGCCAATGCCGCCCGTGACGTGGCGACGGTGTTCATCCTGCCGCCCTCGACGGCGGAACTGGAGCGCCGGCTCAACACCCGCGCCCAGGACCCGCCCGAGGTGGTGGCCGCGCGGATGTCCAAGGCGGCCGACGAAATCAGCCATTATCCCGAATACACCTACATCATCGTCAATTCGGATATCGAGGAAAGCGTCGCCCAGGTTCGCTCGGTATTGGCGGCGGAACGCCTCAAGCGGGATCGCTTGACGGGACTGGGCGATATGGTGAAAGCGTTGCGCGAAGGCCAGTAAGCCCGCGCGCCGCTTTACCTTTCGGCATCTGAAATCTTCGCATAGGCCCGGGCTAGGGTGCAAAATCCCGCCACATCGACCTCTTCGGCGCGCTGGTCGGAGGCGATTGCCGATGCCGCCAGCAGGCTTGAGACGCCGCCCGGGCCGGCGATGCCCCGCAGGCTGGAGCGCAGCATCTTGCGGCGCTGACCGAAGGCGGCGCGGGTGGTGGTCTCCATGGCTTCCCAGGTTGCGGGGGCCTGCGGCATCGGCCGCGGGACCAGGCGCACCACCGAGGAGGTAACCTTGGGGGGCGGCGTGAAGGCGCGCGCGGCGATATCGAAGCACGAGGCGGTCTCGGTCAGCCATTGGCACATCACGGAGATGCGGCCGTAAGCCTTGGTGCGGGGTGAGGCCGAAAGGCGGTCGCCCACTTCCTTCTGAACGGTCAGGACGAGGCTGTGATAGAGGTCGGGGCGGCCGGCGATCTGGCGCAGCCATTTGATGATCAGTGCCGTCGAGATATTGTAGGGGAGATTGCTGATGATACGAAGGTTCCGCGGCGCCTCGCCCAGGGCGCGCGCCAGTTGGGCCTCGTCCACCTCCAGGGCGTCGGCGTCGATCAAGTGGAGCCGGCCGGCGGCCGCATGGACCAGTGACGCCAAGGCGTCCCGGCAGCGGGTATCCTTTTCTATGGCAATGACGCACCGCGCGCCGGCGCTCAGGATCGCCCGGGTCAGGCCGCCCGGCCCCGGACCTATCTCGATGACCGTCGCGCCTTTGACCGCGCCCGCGGCCTTGGCGATCCGACCCGTCAGGTTGAGGTCGAGCAGAAAATGCTGGCCCAGGGACTTTCGCGCGCCCAGCCCATGGACCGCGATCACCTCCCGCAACGGTGGCAGGTCCGATATGGCGGTGTCAGTTGCGGGCAAAGGCCGGCCTTTTGGGTGCCCCGCCGCACGCCTTGGCGCGGTGCTCGGCCATGGATCGGGCGAGGCGGAGGGCGGCCAGCAGGCTCGATTCGCGGGCCACGCCGCGGCCCGCGATTTCGAATGCCGTGCCGTGATCGGGAGAGGTGCGGACTACGGGCAGGCCGAGTGTGATATCGACGCCGTTATCAAAATCCAACGTCTTGAGCGGGATCAGCGCCTGGTCGTGATACATGCAGATCACCGCGTCGTATTGCGCCCGCGCGCGGGCGTGAAACAAGCTGTCGGCGGGTGCCGGACCGGTCACCGAAAGCCCGTCCCGGCGCAGCCGTTCGACCGCCGGGGCGATGATCTCGCGCTCTTCGCTGCCCAGCATGCCCTGCTCGCCGGCGTGGGGGTTCAGGCCGGCCACCGCCAGCCGCGGCGCGGCGATGGCGAAATCCCTTTGCAAAGCCTCATAGGTGATGCGGGCCGCGGCGACGATGGATCCGGTCGTGAGCCGGCCGATCGCCGTCGCCAGTGGGGCGTGGACGGTGACTGGCACCACCCGCAGGCCGGGACAGGCGAGCATCATGACGGGTCTTTCCGCACCGGTCAGCTCGCCCAGAAATTCGGTGTGGCCGGGATGGCGAAACCCCGCATCGGCAAGGGTTTTCTTATGAATGGGGTTGGTCACCACCGCCGCCGCTTCGCCCGCCATCGCCGCCTCGACGGCCAGGCGGATAGAAGCCAAGACGGCCCCGGCGTTGGCGGCATCGGGCCGGCCGGGTTGAACCGGCCGGGGCAAGAATTGGGGAAGAACCGGCAGCGCCCGGGGGAACAGGGCCGGGGCCTCTTCCGCCCGGGTTATGGGCGAAACGGGGATGTCCAGGCCAAGGGCCTCGGCCGCCGCCGACAGGCGCTCGGGATCGTCGATGACGTAAAAAGTGTTTCCGGAGTCTTTCTCCGCGCGCCACGCCTTCAGGGTGATTTCGCCGCCGATGCCGGCGGGTTCCCCCATGGTGAGTGCAAGGGGCGGTGGATCAAGGTTCACCGCAGCGCTCGGATATCGATGAAGGCCGACTGCCGCAGGTCGCGGAGGTGCCGCCTGGCGCGGGTATCAAGATGCCGGACCTGCAGCATCCGGCGGATGCGGTTCCGGGCGGGTAACTTGCTTGTCTTCGCGGTTCGGTCGCACACCATGATTATCCTGAGCCCTTGGGCGACGCGTTCGGGATTCGACGCGACCCCCACGGGAATCGTGGAAACAAGGTTGCGAATCTGGGCGGGCAGCTCCTTCACCTTCACCCGGCCGATATTGCCCGACAGTTGCGAACCCAATTCCCTGGATATGGTGCCGAAATCGGCACACCCGTTGGCCGTGTCCTTGATGGTCTTGGCGAGGCTGCCTTGGCTTTCCCATTCGTCCCGCGCGGCGCTGGCGGCAACCGGCAGGATGATCTGGCGGATGACGACGGTGGCGTCCTCCGATGCCATTGCCGCGGCCGCCCGGCGTTTGCGCAGGTAAACGATATGGTAGCCGGAGGCCGAGCGGATCGGTTTTGAGATCATTCCCGGCGGGAGCCTGGACAGCACGGCCTCCACTTCCGGAGCGACCTGGCCCGGCTGAACCCAGCCGATGTCGCCGCCGCGCCGTGCCGATTCACTTTGAGAAAATTGACGGGCCAGGAGCGAAAAACTGGCGCCGCGGTCCAATTCTTCGATGATTTTTTCGGCATTCTGGCGGGTTCTGGCGTCGTCATTGGACCCGTCCACGGGGAGAAAAATTTCCGCCGCCAGGTGACGAGGTTTGTTCAATGATTCCTTGAACCGCACCAGCGCCTTGTCGATCTCTTCTTCGCTGATGACGATAGTTCTCAGGAATTTACGGCGGATCAACGCGGGCCAGCCGATTGCCGCCGTGACCTGACGAGTAAGCGTCGACATTGAAATGCCGCGGGACTTGAGGAATGGCGCGAGCTTTCCCGGCGGCAAGCGGTGTTGCTTCGCCACCTGGGCGAGGGCGCGCTGAATTTCCTTTGGCGTCACCGTTATGTTTTGGTTTTTCGCTTCCTGCAGTTTGAGGGTCTCGTTCACCAGGGTCCGCAGGACACGGGGCGCCAGGGCGCGCCGGGTCTTTCGATCGTCCTTGAGGCTCGATAGTCGAATGATGAAGTTAAGCCGTTGATCGAGGTCGAAGTCGGAAATGGGGTCGTCGTTGACCACGGCAAGAATACCGAGCATCTGCGTCGGCGGCTTGTCTTGCGCCCCGACGGTGTCGGCGAAACCGGCCCAAAACGATAGGACAAGCGCCAGGGCCGCCACGGCCTTCATCGGGCGCGGCGAGTCCTGTTCCCTGAGTGAACCTTTTGGTGCATGCGCCATGGCGGTCATCCAAATCCCTCGATGGCGGGTGGGGTGAAGCGCCCGCTGGGCCAAGATACAAGTTTTCCGGCCGGTGATTCAACCGGTGCCCTTGAACCCGCCAAGATGCTTGAAAATCAATTGGAAAAACAATGTGTCTTTCGGTTTTAAGTCACGATCTTCCGTGAAGGAGCGTTCGAATTTGATATTGAATATGAGACATTCGTCCTGGTATTTGAAGCCGATATTTTGGGAAATGGTGCCGCCGTTATCGTCGGGATTGGTGTCGTCGCCATCGGTCAGGTCTTCCCGGATGTTGGCGGTCATCGACCAGTACCTGCTGAGCCTGGCGGTGAGGCCCAAGGTAATTTCTTCACGGGGCCCGAACTCGCCCGCTATCGATCCTTGATCGTCGAATAAGTAATTGACGTTGCCGCGCAACCAGTTCGGCCCCGCGGATACCTTGACTTCGCTACGCTTGGCCTTGAGGTCCTTGTGGTCGAACTTGAACCTGTAGAGCAGGTCCAGGTACTTGCCGGGCGAAACCCTGATCCGGCCAACCAAGTCCGATGCCTGGTCGCGCAGGGCGGCTACCTCGGGAAACTCGGATTTGGATCGAAGGCGATAGCTCTGACCGATGAAGGCCTCGATGGCGCCGCCCTGGTCGCTGTATAACCCCCAATTAACCCCATAGATGAACCTCTGCCCACCGTCGACCCTGTCCACGCCCGTAAAGCGGCTGGGAGAAAACAGGTTGGTATCGTCGAATTCCACGTCTTGACTGTCTTCGTTGGGAATTTTCGATGGATTGCCGCCATTGGGTGCAAGAACCAGGGCGGCTATGGGCTCGATCAACTGGCTGCCTCTCTTCTCCTTGCGGACGAAGGGGTAGCGCCACTTGGCGATAAGCTGGGGGAAGAGCCGCCCGGTCAATCCACTCTCGCTTTTGCTCCCTGTGATGACGTCGCTGACCGAATAAAGGTCGCCTTGCAGGCTGGCGGAAAGCTCGTAAACCTCGCCGGTTCGCGCCGTGTAGGGGAGATGCCAGCCGCCCTTCAGGGAAATACGGCGGCTATCGGTCCCTTCGTTCCGGTGCAGGGCCAAAAAGCTGCTTTCGGCCGTCAAGTAAGAGCCCCCGGGACCCGGTGTCGATACGTAGTGAAGTTCCGCGAAGGGAACGACAAGGGGTGTTTCGCCGGGGTCGTCGTCCTCGCGGAGGCCGCGAAAATGGTATCCCGACAGTTGGGCATAATTGTACCCCTTAAATCCCTCCAGATTGAAGCTGGTGGTCAGGGTCTGGTTATCCGGCTCGTTGAAGCCGTAGCGGCGGAGGTAGGTATCGTCGCTGGAAATCTGCAACTGGTACTTGGCGCGCCAGACGGGATCGATGTCGTGTTCCCCCTTCAGCAAGAGGTGACCGCGGGTCTCCGTGCCGCTGCCGCCGTCGACGCGGTCGGGCTGGGTGATGCTGCCTTCGGCCTCGACTTTTCCGTGCGCGAATCGCTTGCGGTAGACGGCCGCCAGTATCGGCGCTTCTGCGCTGTAGACGACGGGGGTGAGGGTGAGGTCTTCGGACGGGTTGATGGCCCAGAAATAGGGTATTTCAACCGTAAATCCGAACTCGCTGTCGGAACCATAAGACGGGATCAGCAGCCCCGAGCGGCGTTTGACCGACGGCCCCGCATGAGACATGTAGGGAAAATACGCAACGGGAATGCCGAACATCTCAAGCACCGCATCCTCGTATTCGATTTCCTTGCGGACGTTGTCATGGATGATCCGGACCGCCCTGATCCGCCATAAAGGCGCATGGCTGGGGTCGTTCTTGCAAAGATCGCAGGGCGAGAATACCCCTTTGGAAAGGGTGGTGACGACGCCGCCCACCCGCCGTCCGCCGGTCGCCGCAAGGCGCGAGTTGTCCTTGAACAGCATCCGGAAACCCTTGATGAAACCGTCTTTGAACTGATTGGTAAACTCCCCCTGGTCGCCGAATATGACGTCGCCGTTGGGCTCCACGATAGCGATATTTCCGATCGCGGTGAAGGTGTCGGTTTTCTCCCAATAGGTGACCTTGTCGGCGCGCAGCAAGCGTAATCCTTGGGCGATTTCGACGTTGCCTGTTGCCGTCGCGATGCCGGATTTTTGGTCGAAGGTCACCTCATCGGCGCGCAGGATGAGGTAGGGAAGGATCTTGCCCGCCGCCGCGCCCGGCTTCACTCCGTCGGCCTTGGTGCCTTGGGCCGCCGCCGGCGACCCCCAGGCGACGGCGAGCGCGGCAATCGCCGCCAGCGTCAGCCGGCCCGTGAAAACCAGGACCCTCACCGTCAAACGCGGCGGCTTCATCGCTTACCCTTCCTCGATGTAGAGGAGTATGGACAACCCGATCAACAAGGTCACCGCCGCCGGGGCCCAAGCCGCAAGCAGGGCCGGAATGGTGCCGGCAAGGCCCATTGCCTGCACCACATTGGACAGGAACAGAATAAAGAAGCTGAAGAGAACGCCGCTCCCGATCAGGATGGCGACGCCGCCGCGCCGTGCCAGGCGCAAGGAAAAGCTCGCCGCGATAAGCACCATGGCCCCCAGCATAATCGGTATCGCCAACAAGGAATACCAATAGACCCGATGGCGCGTGGCGGTGAACCCGGCCTTGTCGAGAAGGTCGATGAACCCAGGCAGGTGCCAAAACGACAGCGTTTCCGGTGGCGAAAAGCTATCCATTATTTTGGCCGCGGTCCAATCGGTGGGAAGGCTGTAGGTGGCCTGCCGCCAAGAAGG
>SMXQ01000095.1 GCA_004356985.1 Alphaproteobacteria bacterium
TTCTTTTTCTTGCAGACCTTGGGGTCCTTGGCGAACTTCTTGCAGGCATAGGTGCGTTCCGACTTGGCGATGCCGAACAGCTCGCCGACGCGGTTGAGGACCGCTTGGTCGTAGCGGTAGAGCTTGTCGATCAGCTTCTCCATTTCCTGGCCGGTCAAGGGATCGGTCGAAAGCCGCAGCCTCTTCATGTCCTTGAGGAACGCCTTGTCCACCACGGTGGCGTTGAAGGCGTCGCGCAGCGCCTTGATCTTGTCGGCCGGGACCTTCGGCGGCGCCACGTAGGGGCGGCCCATCTGCTGGGCCACGCCGAAGAATTCATAGACCTTGCGGTCCTGCTTGCTGACCAGTTCGATGGCGCTGGGCACGTTGGGGAAGTCTTTATGCCTCTTCAGGGCGATCTGGGCGAAGACGTTGATCCTGTCCTTCAGGAACCAATCGGGGTTCGACGACATCAGGGTCGAATAGCCCAGCCCGCAAATGGCATCGACCTCGCCGCGCTCCAGCGCCAGGCGGGCGCCGGTGGTGGAATAGCCGGCGATCACCTTGAACTTGGTGCCCACGGTCTGGTTCAGCAGCAACGGCACCGTGGCCGAGTTGCCGGCCCGGCCGGTGGCCGATACCGTGAGCGGTGTCCCGATGGCCTGCTTGAGGTTGAGGATCTTGGAACGGCCCTTCCAGGTGACGCAAAGATGGTGGGTCTTGCCGATGGAGCCGATCCAGTTGAATTTCTTGACGTCGAACTTGACCTTGCGGTTGCCGAGAAGGTTCTCGTCGATCAGCGACTGATATGTCGCCATCATCCACGACCCGTCCCGGGGCGCCTTGTTGTAGCCAAAATTGGTGGCGCGGATGCCGCTGGCGCCGGGCATGTTCTGGACGATGATGCGCGGCTGGCCGGGAATGTGGCGGGTGAAATGGCGGGTGAAGGTCCGGGTATAGGTGTCGTAGCCGCCGCCGGCGCCGGAGCCGACCACCATGCGCAAGCCCTTGACCTTGTAAAAATTTGCGATGTCGCTGGCGCCGTAACTTTCCGCCGGCGCGCCGATCAGCGCGATTGCGCCCAGGGCCGCCGAAAGAAATCCGATAGATTTTTTATTCATGGTGTGCCTCTCCTCGAAATATGGCCGTCGCTTTGAACGCGTTGCCAAGCGGTTCGCTTGTTCGTGGGGCGCGGCGTTTCGCCGACCCCGGCCATTGGCTGGTTTTGATTGTAGCAGTCCGGCGCTTTCGGGCAACACCCGCGGCCCATGGCGCCCGATCGCCTCGCGCCGCCCAACCTAGAGCCGCCGCGGGGGGACCATCCCCATCAGCGCCTGGCCCGCGAACTGGAAGTTGGACAGGTGCGCCTGGCCTTGCTGGGTCAGGGTGTGGATGTCGCGGAAGCGTCGCTCGAACGGGCTCCCTTCGAAAATGGCATTGGTTCCAGAGGCGTGATAGGCGAAGTCGGCCACGTCCCGCGAGGTCAGCATGGCGGTCGAAATGGCCGTGCGGAGAAGCGCGCGGAGCTTGAGGGACGGCGCGTCCCCGGCCGACAGCGTTTGCCAATAGCTTTCGATCATTTCAAAGAGATAGCCGCGCGCGGCGCTGAGACGGCCGAAGCACTGCGAAACCTCGGACTGGATGACGGCGTTCTCGCTGAGCGTCGTGCTAAAGCCCCCGGCCTTCTTTTGCAGCGCCAGTTTCATGAATTCGTCCAGCATCACCCGGGCGATGCCGAGCGCAATCCCGGTAAAGCCGATGCCATAGGCGGTCAGGATGGGAATGCGGTAAAGCGCGCCGGGTTCGCGGATCTCGTGCGTATTGTCCCGCCACATGGTGTAGGCCTCGGCAACGAAGACGTCCTTGACCTGGTAATTGTTGGAGCCGGTGCCGCGCAGGCCGAGCACATGCCAGACGTCGATGGTCTCGGCCACGGAGATCGGCATGAGCATGGTGCGGTTGACCGGCTTGCCGTCCTTGTCGAGGCTGGGTTCGCCGTCTTTGTCACAGACGATGGAATGCCCGCCCACCCAGGTGGCGTGGGGCAGGCCGCTTGCGAACATCCACAGGCCCGAGGCTTGGTAGCCGCCGTCCACGGCGATCGCCTTGGCGCCGCCGCGCGCCGGGCCCCAGGCCAGCACCGCATCCTTGGGCCCGAACACGTCGAGAGCCACGTCCCGGTCGACATATGCCGAGGCCATGGAACAGCCGAGCGCCTGGCCCAGGCACCAGGCGGTGCTGGCGTCGGCGCCGCCGAGGACATCCATGACCTTGGTGTATTCCATGGGCGTCGCCTCGCCGCCGCCGATCGACCTAGGCAGCAGCATCTTGAACATGGCTTGGTCGTGGAGCGCCGCCATGACCGCGTCGGTCACCTGCCGGCCTTTCTCTATATCGTCGGCGGCCGCCTCGATCTGGGGAACCAGGGCAAGCGCCCGCGCCACCCAATCGACATCACCCAAATCACCCGCCGGGGCGGCTTCGGTCGTTAGATCTTCACTCACTGGGCCCATCCTTCCCTATGGTTCCCGGGCTGTCCCCGCCGGGTGCGAGGACTATATCATATCGTGGGCGCGATCCCCCGGCCAAGCCCGGCCTTGGCCGGGGCCAGGCGGCGGTGGCCGCGCGGGGCATCATCCCGATCAGCGACAAGCAGCGGGGGTTGTTCATCCTGCGCTATGATGGCCCCGGCAAGGTAACCAGAGCCTGACAGCAGGGAGGACCCCTAAATGGCCAAGACATCCAAGACGCCCAAGGCGCCCAAGGCGCGCGGCATCGCGCCGGTGATCGATTTTCACACCCACATCAACTTGCCCGAGGTGCAGGCCTGGATCAGGGCCAACGCCAAGGGGCCCAGCAAACCCAGGCCGCGGGTGAGCCGGTCCTCGGCCGCCTTCCAGAAACGCCAGGACAAGATCGTGCAATCGCGCTCCACCGACATGCGGGCGCGCATCCGCGACATGGACCGGGCGGGCATCGACATCCAGGTGATCAGCGCCCATCTCACCCATTACTGTTACTGGGCGCCGGCGCGCAAGGGGCTGGAGGTGGCCAAGATCTTCAACGACCGTGCCGCCGAGATCGCCGCCGCCCATCCCGGCCGTTTCGTCTGCTTGGCCAATGTGCCCCTGCAGGCGCCCAAGCTGGCCGTGCGCGAATATGAGCGGGCGGTCGGCCTCGGCCACCGCGGCGTCCAGATATCGACGCGCACCGAGGACAAGGAGCTCGGCGACCCCGCCCTCGAGCCCTTTTGGGAGGCGGCGGAGGCCATGGGCCTGCCGGTCTATGTCCATCCCCACGGTTTCACCAGTACCGAACGCATGGGCGAATATTTCCTGTGGAATTCCATCGCCCAGCCGTTGGAAGAGGCCATGGCCATGGCCTCGATCATCTATTCTGGGCTTTTGGACCGCTATCCCCGGCTCAAGATCGTCATGGCCCATGGCGGCGGTTTCCTGCCCTACTACGCCGGGCGGGTCGACCGGGCATTCGAAATCAGGCCGGAGACGCGCGCCAATATCGACCGCAAGCCGAGCGCTTACATGCGCAAATTCTACTACGACACCTGCGTCTATAACGCCGACATGGTGCAGTTTTTGGCGGCCAAGGTGGGGGTAGGGCGGATCGTCATGGGCTCGGATTATCCGGTCTTCCTGAAGGAGCCCGACCCGGTCGCTTTCGTGAAAAAGGTGCCCGGACTCAAACCCGCCGACCGCCGCCGCATCACCGGCGGCACCGCGGCCCGGCTGCTCAGGCTGTAGGCCACCCCATCCGCTTTCGCCTAAAAGCGGGCATTAGGTTAACGACCATGTCCACCGATCCCGGCCCGACGGGTCGATTTGGCCGGAGTGTGCCCTAGGCAGGGCGAATGAGGCCCCCGGGTCACGAAATCTTAATCCACAGGGGGGAAATTAGGGCACCGATGACCAACTGATTGGGGAACACCGTGTCCGACCCCGCCGTCCTCGAATTGATCGACCAAGCCACGGCACAAGGCGCCCGCCCGGCGCGCGACGCCTTCGATTTCGACATGCTGGTGCTGGGCTCGGGCCCGGCGGGCCAGCGCGCCGCCATCCAGGCCGCCAAGCTCGGCAAACGCACCGCCGTGGTGGAGAGGCGGGCGGTGATCGGCGGCGTCTGCATCAACACCGGCACGATCCCGTCGAAGACGCTGCGCGAAGCGGTGCTGTACCTGTCGGGGTACCGGGAAAAGAACATCTACGGCGCGTCGTACACGGTCAAATCCGATATATCCATGTCGGATCTGCTGTTCCGGGCCGATCACGTGATCCGCAACGAGATCGACGTCACCAGCCATCAGCTCAGGCGTAACGGCATCAACGTGCTGTCGGCGAAGGCGTCGTTCATCGGCGACCACAAGGTGCGCCTTGAATTCTTCGACGGGTCTTCCGTGCGCGACGTGACGGCCCGAAACATCGTCATCGCCGTCGGCACGGACGTCTTCTGCGACCCCTCGGTCCCGGTGGACGGCCAGTGCATCTTCACCAGCGACGACGTGCTGCAATTGAAGGACCTGCCCCGGACCATCGCCGTGGTCGGCGCCGGGGTCATCGGCCTTGAATACGCGACCATGTTCGCCGCCCTGGGTGTCCGGGTCACCTTGATCGACAAGCGCGACCGTCTGCTGCCCTTCGTCGACCACGAGATCATCGACGCCCTGGTCTACCACATGCGCCAGCACCGCGTGACCATGCGGCTGGGCGAGGAAGTGGCGGAAATCGAGCGGCTCGACGGCGACCAACGGGTCCGCATCACCCTGGCCTCGGGCAAGCGGGTGAACACCGAAAAGGCGCTCTATTGTATCGGCCGCCAAGGGGCGACGGCGGACCTCAACCTGGACGCCGCGGGGCTCACCGCCGATCCCCGCGGCCTGTTGAGCGTCGATCAGAATTACCGGACCGAGACGCCCCATATCTATGCCGTGGGCGACGTCATCGGCTTCCCATCGCTCGCCTCCACCTCCATGGAGCAAGGCCGCCTCGCCGCCTGCGACGCCTTCGCCAAGGAGGCAAGCAGCCTGGCCGCGCTGTTCCCTTACGGCATCTACACCATTCCCGAGATCTCCGTGGTCGGGCGCAACGAAGAAGACCTGACCCGCGACGGCGTGCCTTACGAGGTGGGCAAGGCGTTTTACCGCGAGATCGCCCGTGGCCAGATCATCGGCGATTCGACGGGCATGCTGAAGCTGATGTTCCACCGCGACAACCGCAAGCTCCTGGGCGTGGCGATCCTGGGGGAGGGCGCGGCGGACCTTATCCATATCGGCCAGGCGGTGCTCGCCCATGAGGGCGGGATCGATTATTTCGTCGATACGGTGTTCAACTATCCGACCCTGGCCGAATGCTACAAGACGGCGGCGTTCGACGGCGTCAACCGCCTCCGGTAGGCGGCCCGTAAACCAATATCGCCTATTTGATAATCAGTTCCGGGCCCATCAGGGCATTGGGGATCACCGTGGAAATCCAGGGAATATAGGTCACCAGGATCAGGAACACGAACAGGATGCCGACCCAGGGCAGGGCGGCCTTCACCACGTCCATGACCGACATCGACGCCACCCCCGCGGTCACGAAAAGATTGAGTCCCACCGGTGGCGTGATCATGCCGATTTCCATGTTCACCACCATGATGATGCCGAGATGGATGGGGTCGATGCCCAACTCCATGGCGATGGGAAAAACCAAGGGTGCGATGATGATCAAAAGGCCCGAGGGTTCCATGAACTGGCCGCCCACCAAAAGCAGCAGGTTGACCATGACCAGGAACATGATCGGACCGAATCCGGCCGCCAGCATGATTTCCGTGATTTCCTGGGGGATGCGCTCTTCGGTCAGCACCTGTTTCAGGATCAACGCATTGGCGATGATGAACATCAGCATGATGGTCAGCTTGCCGGCTTCCAACAGGGTCTTCTTGGTGTCGGGATGCCAGAACACCGACAAGGCGCGGAGCACCACCCAGGGGCCGCGGCGGCCCGGCGTGGCAAACGGCCCCATGTCGCAATAAACGAAATTAGCGATTAAAAAGGCGTAGACCGCGGCCACCGCCGCCGCCTCGGTGGGGGTGAACACGCCGCCATAAATGCCGCCCAGGATAATAACGATGAGCAGCAATCCCCAACCCGCGTCGCGGGCGGATTGCAGCAATTCACCCCAACCCGCCCAGGGTTGGGTGGGCAGGCCGCGCACCCGAGCGACGATATAAATGCCGATCATCAACATCCCCCCGGCGATCAGGCCCGGCAGGATTCCGGCCAGGAACATGCGCCCTACGGATACGTCCGTGGCCGCGGCATAGACCACCATGACGATGGACGGCGGGATGAGAATCCCGAGCGTCCCGGCATTACAAATCACCCCGGCCGCGAATTCCTTCGAATAGCCGACCTCGCGCATGCCGGCGATGACGATGGTGCCGATGGCGATCACGGTGGCCGGCGACGAGCCGGAAAGGGCGGCGAACATCATGCAGGCGAGAACCGATGCGATGGCGAGCCCGCCCTTGACATGGCCGACCACGGCGATGGCGAAACGAATGATGCGCCGCGCCACGCCACCGGTGGACATGAAGGAGGAGGCGAGGATGAAAAATGGAATGGCCAACAACGTGTAATGGCCGTCGAAGGCGGAGAACAAGGTCTGGGCCATGGAGACGAGGGAACCATCGGAATAAACCAGCAGAAAAAGTATGCTGGCCAGCCCCAGCGATACCGCTACCGGCACGCCAAAGGCCATGAGCCCGATGACCAGGGCGAAAAGTACGGCGACTTTCATGGTTCAGCGCTGCTCCGTCGTCGGGCTGTCGGCATCGTGGATAAGGTCGTCCACCTCGTGGGAGGCGATGACCCTGTCCTGCTGGCCCTTGAAGATGCGCCAACCGGCCTGGAGAAAACGGTAGGTGAGCAGGGTCAAGCCCACCGGAAGAACCGCATAGGGAATGAATCGCGGGATCTTTTCGTAGCGTTCGCCCTGGTTGAACCAAGTCGACAGGAATTGCAGGAAATCGGGCATGGGGATGTCGTTGACTTCCAGGAAGGCGCGCTTGGTGGCGAAGGGATACCAGTAATCCCAAGACCCCTTGAGAAGCAAAAGGCTGAAGGCGAGACAGGCCGCTACCGCGAAAAGGCCAATAATTCTCCGGGTTTTGGGGGACACTGCGGCGATCAGCAGGTCGATGCCCAGATGGAGCGATTTTTTCACCCCATAGGACATGCCCAGCAGCACCAGCCAGGCGAACAGGAATACCGTCGCCTCCAGCGCCCAAAGAATATTGTCGTTAAAGACGTATCTGGCGACGACATTGGCGAAAGTGATCACCGTCATCAGACCCAGAAAGACCGCGATCAGCGTTTCCTCGATCTGGTCCATGAGGCGCCCGAAGGCGCCCCCCCCATTCCCGGCCATAACAAGCCCTTCCCTTGAAAACCCCCTAAGTTGGCGTTGCCGTTGGTCCCGGCTTAAATCGGTGGGGGGTTCGTGCGGCCGGGGTGGGCCGGCCGCACGAACTCAAGCAACCTTCGCCGAAGCGTTGCCCGGTCAGCTGCCGGCATTCGCCGCTTGGGCGGCCTTGATCATGTCTTTTCCTACGTCACGTTCGAACTTCTTCCACACCGGCTTCAACGCCTTGACCCAGGCCTCGCGTTGCGCCGGGGTCAGGGTCCGGATCTTGCCGCCCGCTTGCAGGATCTTCTTCCTGTTGAGCTGGTTCACCCCGTAGGCTTCCTTGTTGCGGAGCTCGGTGACCTCTTTGATGATCGTGCCGAACTGCTTGCGCATTCCCTTGGGCAGGCCGTTCCACCATTCCACGGAAGTGACCACGAGGTAATCGATGATGCCGTGGTTGGTCTCGGTGGTGCCGTCCTGGACCTCGAAGAATTTCTTGCCGTAGATGTTCGACCAGGTGTTTTCCTGACCGTCGACCACCTTGGTCTGAAGCGCGCCGTAGACCTCCTTGAACGCCATTTTCTGCGGGTTGGCGCCAAGCTGCATGAACTGGGCGACCAGCACGTCGGACTGCTGGACACGGAACTTGAGGCCCTTGGCGTCCGACGGCTTGATCAGGGGACGATTCGCCGACATCTGCTTCATGCCGTTATGCCAGAAGGCGAGGCCCAAGAGGCCGCGGCGGACCATCGATTTCTTGAGCGCCTGGCCGGCCTTGGAGTTTTGGAAGCGGTCCACCGCGTTGATGTCCTGGAACATGAAGGGCAGATCGAAGAGCCGAAACTTCTTGGTGAACTTTTCGAATTTCGACAATGACGGCGCCGCCAACTGCACGTCGCCCTGCAGCAATGCCTCCAACACCTTGTTGTCGTTATAGAGGCTCGAGTTCGGATAGACCTTCATACAGGCCGTGCCGTTCATCTCGGCATTCACCCGCTTGGCGAGAAGCGTCGCCGCGATGCCCTTGGGGTGCCGGTCGGTGTTGGTGACGTGGCTGAACTTGATGACAATTTCACCGGGGTCGCATTTCGCGACCGCCTGGTTGGAGACAGCGACGGCGGCCCCTGCTATGACGAGGACAAGAAGTTTTTGCATGTTGGTCTCCCTTTTATTCTGCGTGGTGACATCCAATCCGACCCTTGGCCGGTTGCGATTTTCAAAATTGAACGGTTTGCTCCCCGGTTTTTGGCCACCGGCCCAAGCACCGGTGGGTTCTTTCACGCAAACCTACAAGCAGTAACTGACGCCCGATACCCTTTTCGTCAAAAAATCGGCTCCCCCACGACCCGAGGTGTTTAGTCCCGGAGTGTGAGAGGATCGATTATAGTGTTCGATCATCGCCGGAGGCACCGTGGGACAGGGCCGACACGCCGGCGCCAAGACCACCCACGGCACGGCCGCGGCGTCTCCCGGCAGGGGGAATCTAGTCGCGGTAAAACGCCGACACCGTGACCATAGGGGAAGATGGATGCCCGACACGGATGAAGACGCGCGTTCGGCCGCGCTTGAATTCGCCCGCGCCATGGCCGCCTATTGGCAGGCGGCACTAGGCGGGGAACTGCTGGGATTTTACCTTGTCGGCAGCCTCGCCCATGACGGATTCAACCGGCGCTACAGCGATATCGACGTGGCCTTGGTCTCCGAAAACGGCCTGACCGACGCCATGATCGAGGACATGGGTGCCCATGCCGCGGCCATCGCGCCCGGCCTCGCGCCCAAGCTTTCGCTGTTCTGGAGCGACCGGGGGTTCACCAAGGGACGCTTCCCGCCGCTCGACCGCATCGATTACCTGGAACACGCGGTGGTGTTGGTGGAGCGCGAAGCGGTGCGGCCCGACCGGCCGACGCTGGATGAGGTGCGCGCCTATCTTCAAGGCCGGCCGTTTGAGGTTTGGGCCCAACGGGCGGCGCGTTTCGCCACCCTCGATCTCCTGGCGGCGGCGGATCACAAGCCCTATTTGCGCGCCCATCTCTATCCCGCGCGCTTGGTCTTCAGCTGGATGACGGGCGATGTCGCGTCCAACGATACCGCGGTCGCCTATCTTTCGGAAAACGCGCCCCATGGCCTCAACGTGGCGCTGATCGCCCGGGCGCTCTCCTGCCGCCACCAAGCGGCCGACCCCGAGCACCTGTTCCGCGAGCGCGGCCTATTGCCGGGCCAGGTCGCGGCCTGTAGGCGGATGATCTCTTGTTAGGGAACTCCGTGCCAGGCGTCTTTTCGGTTTTCGCGGCGGCGGAATGGAAGCCGGAATTTTCGCCGGTTGATGACCTCGGCCGGCGGCAACCGATGATGGGTGCGCGCGTTCGATTACTCGGGCAGGCGCTCGATCACCCAGACCACGATTCGGCCGGCCAAGCCGGTAATGACGAGCAAGGCGCCGGCGGAGGCCAGAAAAACACCAAAGGTCATGTATACTCACCCCTTGTCTCAGACACCCTTTCCGCCCTCTCGATGAGCCCGGCCATGGCCCTTACTCCATACCAGCCGGCGGGTTAATAATTCGCGAATGCAATACCGAAAGATGGTGCATTTTGGATCTTGCCACCCGAGATTTGCCACCCCGTGACCAAAGTGAGACCGATGGACCGGAATGCTTGAGAACCTGAAGGGCGGGGGAATAGCGCAGGCCCTGCGGCACACTCAATTTCGGCGCTTTGCGGCGGGGGATCTGGTCTCGTTGATCGGCAATTGGGTGCAGCGGGTGGCGGTCGGTTGGCTGGTGTGGCAGCTGACGGAATCGGGGACCTGGCTGGGTATTCTCGCCGTCGCGGAGTTGGCGCCGTCGATCCTGTTCGCGCCGCTCGGCGGCGCCTTCGCCGACAAGGCCGACCGGCTGAAAATATCGATCGCCACCCTGTTCGGGCTGATGGTCCAAGCCGCGGCCCTGACGGCCCTGACCTTGGGCGGTTGGATCGACATTTGGAGTCTCTTGGTATTGACCTGCGCCCGGGGCTGCCTCAACGCCTGGAGCCACCCGGCCCGCCAGGCCATGGTCCCCAGCCTCGTGCCCAAGGAAAATCTGGCGCCGGCCATCGCCCTGAATTCGGTGCTGTTCAACACGGCGCGGTTTGTCGGGCCGGCGGTGGCGGGCGTGGTGATCGCCCAATGGGGTGTGGGTCATGCGTTCTTGCTCAACACCGCGTCCTTCATGGTCTTTCTTCTGGTGCTGTTGCGCCTGCAGGTCCCCTATGCCGAGGTCCTAAAGAGAAAGCGGCAGTCGCTGTTCGACCAGTTGAGCGAAGGTTATTCCTACGTGGTGGGGCATCCGGGCATAGGGCCCTTGATGCTGCTTTTGTTGTTCTCGGCGATTCTGGTGCGCCCGGTGAGCGATCTATTGCCAGGGTTTGCCGGCGCGGTGTTCGATGCCGGCCCGACCGGCCTCGCCTGGTTGACCTCGGCCATGGGGTTGGGGTCGACCATCGGCGCTTTCACCATCGCCCAGCGCGGACATATGGTGGGTCTGACCCGGTTGGCGGTGAACCACATCATGCTGTCCGGGGGGGCTCTCATCGTCTTCTCCTTTGCCCCGGTGTTCTGGATTGCCGTCCCGGTCATAGCGGTCGCCAGTTATTCCATCACCATCACCGGAATTTCCTGCCAGTCTCTGGTGCAAAATTCGGTCAAGGGGGAGTTGCGCGGCCGCGTGATCAGCATCTACGCGGTCATCTTCCGCGCCGCCCCCGCCGTGGGCGCCCTGGCCCTTGGCGCGCTTTCGGAAGTTTTCGGTTGGCACTGGCCGATGGCCACGAGCGCGGCGCTTTGTTTGTTTGTCTGGCTTTGGGGCCGAAAGCGCCAGTCGGCCATGAGCGCGGCGCTGGAGGTCTGACGGCGGCGTCCGGGCCATCCCTGGCGGCTTCCGGCATTGCCGCACCGCTAAAATTATCGGGCCGCGCCAGGCGCGGCGCGGCGTTTACCATTCGTTAAGCTTAATTGGTCAACCATGTGGGCCGGTTTTCACTGGTCACCTATGGAGAGGGGGATTCCATGGCCCTTACACAAAAATTGGTGGAAGAATTGATCGACCTGGTCGAGATCAAGCTCAGTTGCATCGAGGTCTTCGACACCCAGGACAGAATGTCCGTCAACCGGCTCGAAACTTGCCGCGACGAGCTTTACGAACTGGTCGGCCGGGCGCCCAAGGTTGACACCCCGGCCTTAGGCGATTCCGCCGCGGCCTGAGCCGGTACCGGCCGATCCTTAGCCGAGCGCGGCGCCAGGCGGTAGCCTTCCGCACCGCCCGCCGCCCGGCTCGGCGCGCCTAAAGATTTTTCCCGGCAAATGCATCCATTGGGCCGGCGCGCGCGCTAAAAGCCTTCCTCGTCCTGCTCGGAGCGCGGCGCGCCGCGGGGCGCGCGCGGCGGTGGGCCGGCGCCCTCGTCCTTGCGGAAGGGGGCCCTCAGTTCCATGGCCTTGCGTTCCCATTCCACCTCTTGGCGTTCCTGGCGGAGGAACCCGGCGACGGCGTCGCGGAAATTTTCATCGGCGATCCAATGGGCCGAATAGGTGGCGGCGGGCATGTAACCGCGGGTCACCTTGTGGCGCCCGCCGGCGCCCGCCTCGACGCGTTGCAAGCCGCGTTCGATGGCGAAATCCATGGCCTGGTAATAACAGCATTCGAAATGAAGGAAGGGGTGATCCTCGAGGCAGCCCCAATTGCGCCCGAACAGCGCGTCATCGGAAAACAGGTTGAGCGCGCCGGCTATGGGGCGCCCGCCGCGGAAGGCCATGACCAGAAGGATGCGGTCGGCGAGGCGCGCGCCGATTTCCTCGAAAAAGGCGCGGTTGAGGTAAGGGTGGCCCCATTTGCGCGACGCCGTGTCCATGTAAAACTGGTAGAACGCGTCCCAGTGGGCGGGTTCGATATCGGCGCCGGTGAGCCGGCGCACCTCGATATCGTCGGCCAGGGCGCGGGCGCGTTCCTTGCGGATGGTCTTGCGCTTGCGCGAGGTGAGCGCGGCGAGGAAGTCATCGAAGGTTCGGTAGTCCTGATTTTGCCAATGGAACTGTTTGCCCTCGCGCAGGAGGAAGCCGCAGCGGCCGGCCAATTCCCATTCCACCCGGGTCGGGAAGATGATGTGGAGAGAGGACACCTCGAGCCGCTTGGCGGCTTCCACCATGCCCCCAAGCAGCGTCTTGGCGAGATGCTCATCGGCGGTTTCGGGGCACAACAGCCGGGGCCCCGTCACCGGCGAGAAGGGCGCAGCGACCAGCAGTTTGGGGTAGTACCGGCCGCCGGCGCGCTCGAACGCGTCGGCCCAGGCCCAGTCAAACACGTATTCGCCGTAGGAATGGCCCTTGAGGTACATGGGCGCCGCCGCCTTCAGGCGGCCCGCCGGATCGCTTACGGTGATGTGCCGGGGCAGCCATCCGGCGTCGCGCGCGGTGCAGCCGGAAACCTCCAGGGCGGTGAGGAAATCATGGCTGAGGAAGGGGTTGCCGCTGGCATCCCGTGTGCGCACGAGGGCGTCCCATTGCTCCTTGTCGGCTTCCGCCATGGAGGCCAAGAGCTTGATTTCTATTGCGTCCGATCCGTCGGGCATGGGCCGATAGCACTCCCTAAGCAGATCGGATGCTATCAGTCCCCAAGACCCAGGGGAACCGCTCCCGGTGCTTTTGCCATGGATCGGCCCGGCGTCCTGCGAATTCATCCGCAAAAGTTGGATACAGGAACCCCGGCGGCGCAATGCCGGTCCAAGGCATCACACGCGGGGACTAGGCGACGTTCTTGGCCAGTATGTCGTGTGCCGATTTCACCAGGTCCGTGCCGAGGAACGGTCTTTGCAGGAACCCCGCATCCTTGACCTTGCTTTTGCCGATCAGGGCACGAAGGTCGGGTTGGCCGGAGATGAACAGGGTCTTGAGGTGCGGATGCCGGGTCATGAGTTCGGCGGCCGCTTCCAGTTCGATACCGTTGACGGCGCCGTTGACGACGATATCGGTCATCAACAATTTGATCGATTCCGGGTCCTCGGCCTGCATGGCCTTGATCGCCTCGTCCTGGTTTGCCACCGCGACCACATCGTAGTCCGCATCGAACAAAATCGCGGCGGTGGTCTCGCGGATTTCGGGGTCTTCCTCCACGAGGAGAATCCTGGGGCCGGTGGGTCCGCCAATGGCGCCGTTCTGGGCCCCGGCACGGGCGCCGTTGACGCCCAACTTGACGCCGCCCATGCGGCGTTGGGCGCGCCGCGCCATCTCTTGGAATTCGCGGTCCCTTGCTCTTTCTTCCTCGGCGCGCACCCGGTCCTTCTGCGCCACGACCAGGGCGTCCCATGCCCGCGTGAGGGTGTCCTCGGCGATCGCCAGGTCTTCCTCGGTGGGCTTGTTTTTCTTGAAGGCGCGCCAAATACCTTTCTTTGGCTTGGCCAGCACCTCGCGTATTTGGACGACTTCCTGTTGGGCGCTTTCGATCGCTTGTTCGGCCCGCGCGACTTGGTCGGGCGCGTCCTCTTCTTCGCCTTCCACGGCCCGCGCCGGATCTTCTTCGGCTGCCACGGCTTGCGCCGGCTCCTCTTCGGCTTCCACGGCCCGCGACGGCTCCTCTTCGGCTTCCACGGCTTGCGCCGGTTCCTCCTCGCCTTCCACGGCTTGCGCCGGTTCCTCCTCGCCTTCCACGGCTTGCGCCGGTTCCACTTCGGCTTCCACGGCTTGCGCCAGTTCCTCCTCGCCTTCCACGGCCTGCGCCGGCTCCTCTTCGGCTTCCACGGCCTGCGCCGGTTCCTCTTCGGCTTCCACGGCTTGCGCCGGTTCTTCCCCGGTTGCCGCCGTGGCCTCCCCGGCGGGTTGGGCTGGCTCCGGCGGTTCCCCTGCCGTTTCGGAGGCGGGCCGCCGCGCTTGCTGCCTGGCTTCCATGAGTTGTTGCTGGACCTGCAGCAGTTCTTCGCGCGCCTCAAAGGCTTCCTTTCGGGCACCCTTTTCTTCCTGCTGGCTGCGTTGCAACTCTTCGTGGGCCTGATCGAGCGTGCGTTGGGAATTGCCCTTTTCGTCGAGGACCTGCTGGGCCTCCTGCTGGGTGCGTATGCGCTCTTCTTGGGCGCGCAGCAGTTCTTCGCGGGCCTGGTGCGCTTCCTTTTGGGCGGTCAATAGATCCTTCTGGGCCTGCATCAGCTCCTTCCCAGACTGCCCCACTTCGTTCTGGGCCTTCTCAAGGCCGTTCTGCGCGCGCCATAATTCATCCTGAACGCGTCCCATGTCCTCGCGGACCCGGTCCGCTTCCACCTTGGCGTCGCCGATTTCCCGGCTGGCGTCTTCCTTTGCCCGTTCCGCATTCCGCTGATTGCTTTCCTGCTCGCCGCGGATACGCACCAGTTCTTTCGCCGCTTGATCGGTTTGCACCTGGGCGCCGGCCCGCCGTTCATCCAAGCGCTGCAGTTCGGCTCGGGCCTCCAGCAATTCCTCGCCGGCACGCGTGGCCGCGGCCCGCGCCCGCCCGGCCTCTTCCTCGACGCCCGCCAATTGCTCTTGGGCGCTGCCGAGCGCTTTTTGCGAATCTTGCAGCTCTTCGCCCATGCGCGCCGCCTCGCCCCGCGCCTGCTCGGCCTCGCCCCGCGCTTGCTCGGCCTCGGCCCGGGCCTGGGCGTTCTCCACCTTGGAGCCTTCCAGGTCGCCCTGGATCTGTTCCGCCCGTTGCCGCCTCTTGTGCTGGGCGTCGCGCATGCGGTCGGTCTCCGAGCGTGCCTGCTCGGCCTCGGCCCGTGCCTGGTCCGCTTCCTCCCGGGTGGCGGCCAAGTCCGCAGCCGCCCGCTCGGCCTCTTCCTCGACGCCCGCCAA
>SMXQ01000096.1 GCA_004356985.1 Alphaproteobacteria bacterium
GGGTGGCCGATGTAATAGCCCGAGACGCTGGCGGCGGGCAGCATGGCGAAGGACTCGGTCAGCGTCATGCCGGTATTCTGGTGCGCCGCCAGGAGTTGGAACAGCGCCGGCTTCTCCGAATGATCGGGACAGGCGGGATAGCCCGGCGCCGGGCGGATGCCGGCATATTTCTCGGCGATGAGATCGTCCTTGGACAGCGCCTCCCCCGCCCCGTAGCCCCAGAATTCCGTGCGCACCCGTTCATGGAGGCGCTCGGCCATGGCCTCGGCCAGACGGTCGGCCAGCGCCTTGAGCAGAATCGAATTGTAGTCGTCGTTGGCGTCGGCGAATGCGGCCGCGCGCGCGGTGCAGCCATGGCCCGCGGTCACCGCGAAGGCGCCCATGAAATCATCGGGGCCGCCTTCCTTGGGGGCGACGAAATCGGCCAGGCACAGATTGGCCCCCTTGGTCTTGTTCATCTGCTGGCGCAGGAAATGGACGGTTTCCATGACCTTGGTCCGGCTTTCATCGCCATAGAGCTCGACATCGTCGCCGATCGCATTGGCCGGCCACAAGCCGATGACGCCGCGCGCGGTGAGCCAGCCCTCGTCGATGATCCTCGCCAGCATCTCTTGGGCGTCGGCGAACAGCGACCGCGCCGCCTCGCCCTGCTTGGCATCATCGAGGATGGCGGGATAGCGGCCCTTCAATTCCCAGGTCTGGAAGAAGGGCGTCCAGTCGATGGATGGGGCGAGCTCCGCCAGGTCGTAGTCGGCGAACGCCCTGATCCCGGTGAAGGTGGGCACCGCCGGGGCGTAGGCCTGCCAGTCGATCCCGGCCCCGTTGGCGCGCGCCTTGGCCAAGGTCAACAACCGCCCTTCCCGGTCGCCGGCCTCGTAGTCTTCGCGAATGGTCGCGTATTCCGCCGCCACCCCGGCGACGAATTCGGCTTTGCGCGTGTCCGAGACCAGGTTCTGGACGACGCCGACGGCGCGCGACGCATCGAGCACGTGGATCACCGGACCCGAATAATTGGGCGCGATCTTCACCGCCGTGTGCACCTTGGAGGTGGTGGCGCCGCCGATCAACAGCGGCAGCGTCAGGCCCACCCGCTCCATCTCCGCCGCCACCGACGCCATTTCCAACAGCGACGGCGTGATCAGGCCCGACAGGCCGATGAAGTCGGCGTGGTGCTCTTCGGCGGCCTCCAGGATCCGCCCATAGGGGACCATGACCCCGAGATCGATGACCTCGAAATTGTTGCATTGCAGGATGACGCCGACGATGTTCTTGCCGATGTCGTGGACGTCGCCCTTGACCGTGGCCATCACCACCCGGCCCTTGGGACCACCACCGCCCGCCCGCGCTTTTTCGGCCTCGATGAAGGGGATCAGGTGGGCCACCGCCTGCTTCATGACCCGCGCCGATTTCACCACCTGGGGCAGGAACATCTGGCCCGCTCCGAACAGGTCGCCGACGATGTTCATGCCGTCCATCAAGGGGCCCTCGATGACCTCTATGGCATGGTCGACTTCCAGGCGCGCCTCTTCGGTATCCGCGACGATGAAATCGGTGATCCCCTTGACCAGGCCGTGGGCCAAGCGCTCTCCCGCCGTGCCTTCGCGCCAGGAGAGATCCTCGACCCGCGCGCTGTTGTTGCCCTTAAGCCGGTCGGCCACCTCCAGCAACCGCTCGGTGGCATCCGTGCGCCGGTTCAACACCACGTCCTCGACCCGTTCGCGGATGTCGGCGGGGATCTCGGTGTAGACCGCCAACTGGCCGGCGTTGACGATGCCGAAATCCATCCCCGCCGCGACGGCGTGAGTGAGAAAGACCGCGTTCATGGCCTGGCGCAGGGGATCGTTGCCGCGGAACGAAAACGACAGGTTCGACACCCCGCCCGACACGTGGGCGCCCGGCAGTTCCGCCTTGATGGCACGCGCCGCCTCGATGAAGTCGACGCCGTAATTAGCGTGCTCCTCGATGCCCGTGGCGACGGCGAAGACATTGGGATCGAAGATGATGTCCTCGGCGGGAAAGCCCACGGTTTCGGTCAGGATCGCGTAGGCGCGGCGGCAGATTTCCATCTTGCGCGCCAAGCTGTCGGCCTGGCCCGCCTCGTCGAACGCCATGACCACCACGGCGGCGCCGAATCGAAGGATTTCCCGGGCCTGGGCGATGAACGGCTCTTCCCCCTCCTTGAGGCTGATGGAGTTCACCACGCCCTTGCCCTGGAGACATTTGAGCCCGGCAACGATGACCGGCCATTGTGAGGAATCGACCATCACCGGCACCCGGGCGATATCCGGCTCCGCCGCCGCCAGCAGCAGGAAGCGGGTCATGGATGCCTCGCCATCGAGCATGGCGTCGTCCATGTTGACGTCGATCACCTGGGCGCCGTTCTCCACCTGCTGGCGGGCGACCTCGAGGGAGGCGTCGAAATCGCCCTCGCGGATGAACTTGGCGAAGCGCGCCGAACCGGCGACGTTGGTGCGCTCGCCGATATTGATGAAGCCGGCGGGACCGCCGCTGACCAGCGGCTCAAGCCCGGAAAGGCGGCACGCGGATGCGGTTTCGGGGATCGCCCTGGGGGTCAGGCCGGCGACCGCCTCGGCCATGGCGGCGACGTGTTCCGGGGTGGTGCCGCAGCACCCGCCGACGATATTGACGATGCCCTCACGGGCGAAGGCGCCGATATCGGCGGCCATTTTCTCCGGGGTTTCGTCGTATTCGCCGAAGGCGTTGGGCAGGCCCGCGTTGGGATGGACCGAAACATGGGTGGAGGCGACGCCCGCCAACGCCTGAATATGGGCGCGCAGTCCCTCGGCGCCGAACGCGCAGTTGAATCCCACGGCCAGCGGCCGGGCATGGGCGATGGAGATCCAGAAGGCCTCCGCCGTCTGCCCCGACAGCGTGCGGCCCGAGGCATCGGTGATGGTGCCCGACACCATGATCGGCAGGGCCCGGCCCAATTCGTCGAACTTGGCCAGCATGGCGTAGATCGCCGCCTTGGCGTTCAAGGTATCGAACGAAGTCTCGATCATCAGAAGATCGACGCCGCCGGCAAGCAGCCCGTCGACGGCCTCCCCGTAAGCCGTGACCAATTGGTCGAAAGTGATGTTGCGGAAACCCGGGTCGTTGACATCGGGCGACATGGTCGCGGTGCGGTTGGTGGGGCCCAATACGCCGGCGACGAAGCGGGGCTTTTCGGGCGTTGCCGCCGAGAACGCGTCGGCCGCGGCGCGGGCCAGCCTGGCCCCCTCCTCGTTCAACTCGCGGGCCAAACCCTCCATCCCGTAATCGGCCTGGGAAATGGTGGTCGAATTGAAGGTGTTGGTCTCGATCACATCGGCGCCGGCGGCGAGGAATTCGCGGTGAATTTCGGTGATGATTTCGGGCCGGGTCAGGGTGAGAAGATCGTTGTTGCCCTTGAGGTCCCGGTCCCAATCGGCGAACCGCGCGCCCCGGAATTCGGCCTCGTCGAGGTCGTGGCACTGGATCATCGTGCCCATGGCCCCGTCCAGCACTAAGATGCGCTGGGCCAGCAGGGTGGCGATCCGTTTTCCGCACTCGGCCATGGCGGGGCCCGCTCAGCCGGCGCCCGCGCCCGGTGCGGGGCTCGGCGGGCGGTTGGGCCTGAGGCCCAGGATATGGGATATGGCGTAGGTCAGGTCGGCCCGGTTCAGGGTGTAGAAGTGGAACTCGTCGACCCCACCGGCAGCCAAAAGGCGGCACTGGTCGGCCACCACCGACGCCGCGACGAGCTGGCGTGTCTCCGCGTCGTCGTCGAGGCCTTGGAAGAGATCGGCCAACCAGTCGGGCACCTCGGTGCCGCAAAGGGCGGAGAATTTCCGGACCTGTTTGAAATTGGTGACCGGCAGGATTCCGGGGACGATGGGCACGGTGATCCCCCCCGCGCGGGCCCGGTCCAAAAACCGGAAATAGTGATCCACGTCGAAGAAAAACTGGGTGATGGCGCGGCTTGCCCCGGCATCGATCTTGCGCTTGAGATTATCGAGATCGGCCTCGGGGCCGGCCGCCTCGGGGTGGGTTTCGGGATAGGCGGCCACGGAAATCTCGAAATCGCCCACCGACATCAACCCCGCCACCAGGTCGGAGGCATAGGCGAAACCCTCGGCATGGGGCCGGTAGGGGCTCTCTCCCTCCGGCGCATCGCCGCGCAGGGCGACGATATGACGGATGCCGGCGTCCCAGTATTCGCGGGCCACCTCCAGGACTTCGACGCGCGAGGCGCCGACACAGGTGAGGTGGGCGGCGGGGGTAAGATCGGTTTCCTTGAGGATCCGCACCACGGTGGCATGGGTGCGTTCGCGGGTGCTGCCGCCCGCGCCATAGGTCACCGAGACGAAGCGGGGCGCCAGCGGCGCTAAACGGCGGATCGCGGTCCATAGCGTCTCTTCCATCTTTTCCGTCCGGGGCGGGAAGAACTCGAAGGATACCTGGGGCCGGTCCTGGCCTGATTTCGCTTGCCGCGCCATGGGCCTAATCCGCTTGTTGGCCGGTGGCGGCGGGCTCACCATGGCGCACCGCCATCCAGATCTTGACCGTCAGGGGATCGCCCGGGATGGCGACCGGGGCGGCCGGGGACAGCGCCGCCTCCCGGCACCAGGCGGCGATTTCTTCATCTTCGAAGCCAAGACGCCGATGGGCGTGGTCGGTCCGCAAGACCTCCACGTCGTGGCGCACGAAATCCACCACCACCAAACGTCCGCCCGGCGCTAGCACGCGCGCCGCCTCGGCGATGACCAGCCCCGGCTGATCCGCGTAGTGCAGCACCTGGTGAATGGTCACCAGATCGAAGCGATCGCCGGCAGCGGACAACCCATACATGTCGCCGAGCCGGACCTGGCAATGATCGAGGCCGGCGCGCTCCAGGTTGGCGCGCGCCACGTTGAGCATTTCGCGGGAAAGATCGATGCCGATGCCGTGCCGCGCGCGCGGCCCCAAAAGCTCCAGCATGCGCCCGGTCCCGGTTCCGATGTCGAGCACACGGCCCAGGGCGGCCTCGCCGAGAAGCGCCATGAGCGCCTTTTCCACCTCGTCGTCATCGGCGTGCAGCCGCCTTATTTCGTCCCATTGCTTGGCGTTCTTGCGGAAATAGGCAGCGGCGATGCGGTCCCGTTCGGCCTTGACCTCGGCCAGCCGCTGCCGATCCCGGGAGGTGGCGGGGTCGTCGGCGGGCACCATTTCCAGAATCCGGGCCGCGATATCGGTGGACGAACCCCGGCGGGCGAGCCGGTAGAAGGCCCAGGTCCCTTCCCGGAACCGCTCCAGGAGGCCCGCGTCCACCATGAGCTTGAGGTGGCGGGACACCCGGGGCTGGCTCTGGCCCAGGATCTGGGTCAGTTGGGTGACCGTCAGTTCGCCTTCGGCGCAAAGCGCCAGCAGCCGGATCCGGGTCGGTTCCGCGACCGTGCGCAATACTGTCAGCAGCTGGTCAAGCTCCGTCATGTCGTTCCCCGTTGGACTCCTCGGCCGCGGCCGCGCCCACGCCCGGGCAGGCCGCGAAAGAAACACCATAGACAAACATCATCAAGACATAAATATATTATTATGTTTTAACAAACGGTGAAGAGGATGGGATACGGGAGGGCGGGCGTTGCCAAGACCGATTTGGCATCTGGTAATTTTTCCACGGCTATGGTACTCAGTCTCATGACATTTCGATGCCGTCGGGACGGTGTAAAGAGTCAAAATTAATGAAGATTTTACCCGCCAGGGTAATGATCCCCCGGGAACTTCGGCACCCGGCCCGCCCAGAGGGGGGAAAAATAAATAAGTGGGGCAGATCGGACGGTGAACTTGTCCGATCTAACGTTAAGTGGACGGTAGATTAAAATGACCAAGACGTCTCGTTGCAGGGTTTTATTCCGGTTCAGCCTGTTGGCTCTTTTGACGATCACCATGGCGGGACTGCCGGGTTGCGCCACTGCGCCGAAGGATGCCGCCGCGCGGGCCGAGTTCGAGGCCGACAACGATCCCATCGAGCCCTTCAACAGGGCCATGTTCGCGTTCAACAAACAGATGGACGGGATGTTCCTTCGTCCCGCCGCGGTGATGTACAGGGAAGTTCTGCCGGAGCCGGTTCAGGACGGCATCCACAACTTCCTGTCCAACCTGCGCGCGCCGGTGGTCTTCGCCAACGATGTCTTGCAGGGCGAAATGGACCGCGCGGGGAATACCGCCGGACGGTTCGTCATCAACACCACCGTCGGCATACTCGGCGTCTGGGATGCCGCCGCCTATATGGGAATCGAAGGGCATTCGGAAGACTTCGGCCAGACCTTCGCGGTCTGGGGCGCCGGCGAGGGATTCTATATCGTGCTGCCGTTCCTGGGGCCGTCCAATCCACGCGACGCCTTGGGTTTGGTGACGGAATTCTTCGTTGATCCATTCAATATCTGGGCCCGGCATCAAGACGTCCGGGAATTGATCCTGGTGCGGGCGTTGGTCACGGGAGTCGATTTCCGCGCCCGCAACCTGGAGACCATCGACGAGCTCGAGCGGACGTCCCTCGATTACTACGTCGCCATCCGCAGCCTCTATCGGCAGCGCCGCATCAACGTCATCGACAACGGCAAGGGAACATCGGATCAGCCCGCGCCCGGGATCACCTTCGAGCCCAATCAGAAAAACAACGCCACGGATTCGAAATCCGCCCGCGCGGAATAAACCCGGCGCCGCCATGACGATTCCCGTCGTTCTCAACACCAGGATCCGCCACTTTGCCGCCGTCGCGGCGCTTGCTGTTCTGCTGGCCTCCCCCGCCCTGGCCCAGAAGGCGAACAGCCCCAAGGCGTTCGTCAAGGAGCTGACCACGACGGTCTTGACGGAGCTGGCGTCAAGCGATATTTCCGATTCCGACCGGGTCAAGCGCCTGCGCCGGCTGCTGGTGAAGTATTTCGATATTCCGGTGGTGGGAAAATTCGTCCTCGGCGTCCATTGGCGACGGACCAGCGAGGCTCAATTCAAGGAATTCCTCAAGCTTTACGAGATCTACGTCGCCCACAATTACGCCGGCCTGTTCAAGAAATACAGCGGCGAAACCATCGAGGTGTTGCGCGAACAGCCATCCGGCGGCAACACGACCCTGGTGTTCGGGCGCATCAACCGGGCTTCCGGCCCGCCCATCGCCATGGAAATGCGGATCCACAAGAACGAATCGGGATACAAGGCGCTGGATCTCAAGATCGAAGGGCTGAGCATGCCGCTCACCCACCGCAAGCAGTTTTCTTCGGTGATCAACCGCAACCGCAGGGGAGTCCAGGGATTGATCGCCGTCCTGCGCCGGGCGACCGACCGTTTCGAGGCCCAGACGCCGTCCCAATAGTGCCGCCTGTGCAAGGCCCTAGACCCGCAGGGACGGCATCTTCCCGCATATATTATGGCGCCGCCCAAGCGTGCCCCGGCGCCTCTAGAGCACTTTCCAGTCAAATTGGATCAATTTGATGGGGCTCGTCATGCGCAGCGTGCAGTCGCACGACGGCTTCCAGGGTAGGCGCGGTTCGAAGCGCGATGTGGTGCATCGGGCGTCATGCGCAGCGTGCATTCGCACGACGGCCGCAACGCACCCTGGGGGCCGTCGTGTAGGATACACGCTGCGCATGACGAGCCCCACCGCAGGCCGGGTGCTTTTCCCCCAAGGCGTCGTTTTGCGTATCTTTGCCGATGCCCCGCATCGTCGTGCGGATGCACGCTTCGCATGACACGCGACAC
>SMXQ01000097.1 GCA_004356985.1 Alphaproteobacteria bacterium
CCAAGGCCGGTCAGGGGATCGGCCAGCAGCTGAAGCTCGGTGTCGGCGATGGCGCCGCCCACCCGGTTCCAGGTGTGCGACGCGTGTTCGTTCTGGGACAGGTCGATGACCCGCTGGCGCTTGGCGTCCTTGGCCTTGTAGGCATGGCGGTTCTTGCCGTAGCCGCCGAGTGCCCAACGCACGTCGGCGCAGTCGATGGCCAGCACCACGTCGGCCTTGGCCAGAACCTCGCGCGATCCGGTCAGGTTCTGGGGATGGCTGGTCGGCATGCAGACGAAGGTGCGGTCGTCGCGGTAGGCGGCCCCCAACAGCTCCACCAATTCCTGGATCGGCTGGGTGGCCGCCGGCAGGTAGCCGACCCGGCCGCCGACGATCAGCGGGAAGCGCGCACGAACCAGTAGTTCGACGGTCTTTTCGATTGCCTCGGCGCTCGCCGCCGGCGGCGGCGGGGCCTGGAAACAGCTCTGGTCGATGTCGTGGACGGTGATCGGGCTGGTGAGTTCTTGTTCCTGGAGGCCGACGTCGAAGGCGATGTAGACCGGCCCCTTGGGCCCGGTATTGGCGATCTTGTAGCCCCGGGCGATGGAATCGAGCACCCCGTCGACGGTGGTGGCCTCGTCGTCCCACTTGACGAAAGGCCGCACCAGCTCGCCCTGGGTATTGGCGGAATGGAGGTAGTCCACCGGCCCGCGCATGGCATGATCCGACGGGCCCGAGCCGCCCAGGATCAACACCGGCATGCCCGCGCAGTAGATGTTGAAAACCCCCATGGAGCCGTGCATCAGGCCGACCATGTCGTGCAGGATGCAGAACGCCGGGCGGCCCGAGGCGGTGGCATAACCCTGGGCCATGGCGGCGACGTTGTCCTCATGGAGGCCGAGGATCACCTTGGGGGTCTTGTTGGCGTTGTAATTGACGAGCGAATCCTGCAGCCCGCGAAAGCTCGATCCCGGGTTGAGGAAGGCGTAGGCGAAACCATAGCGGCTTAACAGCTCGGCGACCGCGTCGGAACCGTATTCCGGGCGGTTGTGCTGGCGCGTCTTGACCGGAATCTCGACCCCTTGGGCGGCTGTTTTTTTAGGTGCTCGCGACGGGCGCTTGGCTTTGGTCTTCGCCGTGGTTTTTCTTTTGGCGGCGCGTGCCATGATCGATTCCACCCTGTGTGTTCAAGTTGTTTATGGCGGCTAGATTACCACAGCGATGAAGTGTCTGTGGTGCTTTGCGAACGATCCCCAACGCAATAACAAACCCCCGGGCCGAAACCCGAAGGTTGGTGGCATCGGTTTCGCGCCGTGTTACATGCAGGCGATGGAGCCTGGCTTGCGGCCCTTATAGGTGACGATGAATTTTATGCCTTTCCCTTGGTTCCGGGCCTTTGATTTTGGGCTTTGGGAAATGGACTTGGTTTTGAGCTCAGTTAGCATTGGGAGTAACATTAACCCATTGCCGATGGCTGGACATTTCTTAAAGAACGGATCACGGATCATAAAAGCAGAAAACAAGAGGGGATAAGCCCATGATGATCGATGCCGATACTCACCTGAGAGAAGACTTTAATCTCGATGCGGTCTATCCGTTGGAGGGGAAATTCGCCGACCTGAGGCCAAGGTTGGTGAATGACGGCGCCTATCACCAGACGCGCTACCAACACCAGCTCAGCCCCTGGCCGGCAAAAGCGGAGAAAAGCCATTCGCACAAGAGCCTGTACGACCCCGGCCGTTGGGATGGGCGTATCGCCCGAATGCAGGTGGAATCCATGGATATGGAAAAACGCATGGAGGCCTTTCACGACGCCGGCATCGACAAGCAGATCCTGTTTGGGACCAACATGGACGTGCCGGTCTTGAATCGGGGGGAACTCGGGGCGACGCTGTGCCGGCTTTATAACGATTGGGTGGCGGGCGTTGTCAAAGGCAATGAATCCACGCTTTACCCGGTCGGGTTGTTGCCCTTGGGCAGCCCCGAGTCCATGGCCGATGAACTGACACGCGTGGTGAGGGAACTCGGGTTCAAGGCGGCCGTGCTTGGAGCCTATTCACTGGATCATACCCTCGACGAAGATGTCTTCGACCCCTGTTACGCCAGGGCGGAGGAACTGGGGGTGCCACTGTTCGTGCATCCCAATTCCCGTGGTGAAATGACCAACCGGTTCAAGAATTTTTACATCATGCACACCATCGCCCGGCCGACCAACTGCACGGCGGCGCTGTTGGGGCTGGTGCTTGGCGGGGTATTCGAAAAATTCCCCAAGCTCAGGGTGGCCTTTTTCGAATGCAACACCGAATGGATGCTCTATTGGATGCACCGCATGGATGCGACCTATGAAGTCCTGAAAGACGATTATGCGCCCTATCTCACCATGAAGCCGTCGGATTACGTGCGGAGAAATTGCCTGTTGAGTTGCGAATCCAATGAACCGAACCTGCCCCAGGCCATCGAAGAGATCGGCGAAGCCAATCTGGTGATGGCGTCGGACTATCCCCATTGGGATGCGGGGTTCCCCATGGTGGTGCAGGAATTCAAAGAGCGTACGGACCTGACCGACCGCCAAAAGCAGTTGATCACTTGTGAAAACATCCGTGAACTGATGGATATCTAGAGCACTTTCCGACCAAATTGAATCGATTTGATGGGGCTCATCATGCGAAGCGTGCACGCACGACGGCTTCCAGGGTAGGCGCGGTTCGAAGCGCGATGCGGTGCATCGGGCGTCATGCGCAGCGTGCATCCGCACGACGGCCGCAACGCACCCTGGAAGTCGTCGTGTGGACACACGCTGCGCATGATGAGCCCCACCGCAGGCCGGGTGCTTTTGCCCCAAGGCGTCGTTGCGTATCTTTGCCGATGCCCCGCATCGCCATGCGACACGCGCCTAACCTTGGGGGAAAATCATCCCGGTCAAATGGTTCAATTTGGTTGGAAAATGCTCTAGGAATACCGGGACGTCGAGACCAAGGTTCGCCGGCGGGATTACCGGTCCGCCCTGCCCGTCATAAAAAAACCCCCGGGACGCGAGGCCCGGGGGTTTGCCGTGGTGTCCCATGGCCGGCGTTACATGCAGGCGATGACCCTTAGTTTGCGGCCCTTGTAGGTGACCGTGCAGGTCATGCCTTTTTTCAGGGCAGCGGCCTTGGCCTTCTTACCACCGACGGTGATCTTGGTCTTCTTGACCTTGAGCCGCGCCTTGACCATTTCGCCCTTGGTCGACTTGCCCTTGAAGCGCAGCTTCTTGCCGTTAGCTTGGACCCGGGTCAGCTTTCCGGTGGCGGTGATCACCGGCAGCTTGACTATGGCGACCTTGCCCGGCGCCTGGGAGGCCTTCTGCAGCGCTTCGATGAGATCCGGCGGGGTGGCGTACATGTCCTTCAGCAGGGCCAACATTTCCTCGCCGTAGATCGGGTTGTGGCCCATCCGGCTCCTCTTCATGTCGGCTTTCAGTTGGGGATCCCTGCTCGCTTTCTTGAACGCTTCGAGTACCGCCTGAAAGCGTGCCTTGGGCACCTTCGGCCCCATAAAGTAGGGATAACCGAATTCGTTCATGGCGAACTTCAGGTACAGGATCTTGCGGGTGCGTTCATCCTTGGCGAAATCGACCGCCCAGGGGACGTCCTTCAGCCGGGGGTCGGGGTTCTTCTTGGCCCCCATCTGGTAAAGGAGATGGAGCTTTCCTGCCTTTAACCTCTTGGAATTCGGTCCGCTCAACAGGGCCGACCAGGAATGGGTCGAGCGGCCCATGACCTCGCCCCGGTCCGCCGCGAGGTTGATCTCGCTCCCGCCCGGGTAGCCCGCGATCACCTTGAACTTCATGCCGAGCAGGTTGCGCATCATGTGCGCGGCGGTGACCGAATCGGAAATGACGCCGGTGCCGCCGACGATGAATTGTTTCGTGTAAAGATCTTCGGCGGTCTTGATCCCATGCCCGGCCCAGGCGATGGCCAGGCTGGTTTCGCGGTTGAGCGAGCCCAGCCACTGCGCCTTCAAGGGATCCATCTTCAACTTGGACGTCTTGCCGGTCACGATCAAATCCACCGGCACGCTGCGCAGCGGCGCGCCGATGATGGTGCCATCCTGCTTGGCCACGTTGTAAACGTAATTGGCCATCACCAGGGACCCGGCGCCGGTCATGTTTTTGCCGATGATTCGCGGATTGCCGGGAAGGTATTTCGCAATATAGCGGGCTGTCAGTCGTGCATAGCGGTCATACCCGCCGCCCACCGAAACGCCGATCAGCATGGTCATCCGCTTGCCTCTGTAGAAATCGGAAATGGCGTCGGCATGTGTGGGCGCGGCCTGTAAAGAGACCGCAAGGCCAACCGCGGCCACCGCGCCGAGTGCTGAAGTAGCTTTCATGTCATTCTCCCTGTGCCAAAATTCCCCCGCCGCGCCGGCGGGTTGCGTAGACCGTGAAAAGCTAGCATATATCGGCGTTCGTGTGAAAAGGATGCGCCCGGCCCGGATGAGGGCCGGGCGCATCCTTGATTACTTCTTTTCGCCCCGGCCGCCGTCGGAGCGCCGGCGCTCGGCGGGGTCGTCGGGCGCGACCCAGGCGTCGATCATGTAGCGTCCGCCGGCGGCCACCACCTTGCGCCCGCGGGCCAGCGCCGCGGCCAGCTCCTTGGCCGTCCTGACCGGGCCCTCGGCGTCGAAGCCCTGGGCGCGGGCCAACAGGGTGACGTCGGGCGCCGGGTCGTCGATGCGCAAGCCGATCCAGCGGTTTTCCGGCGCCCGGCCGCGCACTTCGGCGACGTGGTGCTGATGGGCCTCGTCGTTGAAGTACGAGTGGTTGTTCATCACCACCGCCAACAGCGGAATCCGCATCCGCGAGGCGGTCCACAGCGCGTTGACGCCCATGGCGTGGTCGCCGTCGCCCAGCATGGTCACCGGGATCCGGCCAAGGTCGCGATAGGCCAGCGCGCAGCCCACCGACTGGCCCGGACCGGAGCCGACGCCGCCGCCGGTGTCGTTGCCCGCGAAATCAAGCGGCGAGCGCCAGCGTGCGGCGGTGCCGGGGAATCCGGTCGAGAAATGACACAGCGAAAGCTTGGCGTCGCCGCAGACGAAGTTGGACATGGTGAGGTGGAAGTCCTGGGGGTCCATCGGCCCGCTGGTCTTGGGCTTGACCTTGGCGGCGGCGCTCTGCGTCCAGTGCCGCATGCGCTTGACGGCGGGCTTGAGCCGCGGCTTGCCGGTCGGCTTGCCCTTGACGCCGAGCTCGTCGAGCATTTGCTGGACGAAGGTGTCGGGATCGGCCAGCACGTTGATGTCCACCGCGGCCAGGGCCTGGTAATCCATGTTCCAGCCGTTGTGCAGGTATTGTTCCAGCGACACGTTGATCACTTCGGCGCCGATCGGCGTCTGGGTCTGGGCGTTGCCGGTGCAAAGACGCAGGAAGCCGGCGAAGTCGAGCCATCCCAGGTTCAGGATCAGGTCGGCCCGGTTGACCAAAGCCTTGTTCTCTTCCGGCGGGCGGACGCAGGGCGCGACCACGTGGGAGGGATGTTCGGTGGGGAACACGGACCCGGCGCGCAGGTTGGAAAGCACCGCGAATCCCAGCGTCTCGGCGAGCTTGACGCGATTGTCCCAGGCCGCCTGGCTGCGGTCTCCGCGCCCGACCAGCATCAACGGCAGCTTAGCCTTCTTGATGGCCGCGATCGCCTTGCGCACGGTGGCGCGGGTCGCCGCCGGCGGCGGCGCCGGCCGGTAGCGGTCGGGATCGGGAATCTTGACGTCGTTCTTGATGGTCTGTTCCTGCAATCCGGCGTCGAGACAGATATAGACCGGGCCTCGGGGCTTGGAGCAGGCGATTTGGTAGCCACGCAGCACCGATTCGATGGCCGCCTCGGCCGACTGGGGCTCGTCGTCCCATTTGATGAAGTTGCGGATCAGCGCGCCATGGTCCTTGGTGGTATGGATCCAGTCGATCCAGGGCCGCCGGTTGTTGGCGTCGATGGGGCCGTTGGCGCCGAACATCACCATGGGCGCGCGCCCCTCGAAGGCGCAGAAGATGGCCATGGAGGCGTGCATCAGGCCGACATTGGTATGAATGGCCACCGCCATGGGTTGGTCGGAAACCCGGGCATAGCCGTCGGCGATGGCGACCGAGTGTTCTTCGTGGAGGCAGATCAGCATCTGCGGGTTGGTATTGCCGAGGTAGTTGACGATGGAATCGTGAAAGCCGCGATAGCTGGCGCCGGGAACCAGGGCCATGTATTTGAAGTTGAGCCTTCGGGTCACCTCGGCGATGGCGTCCGACGCCCAGCCCATGCGGGGGTTGCCCAGCTTGACGGGACGGTCGAGCGCCGCCGTGGCATTGGAAGGTTTGGAGGTTGTGCTCCGCCTGCGTGTGGCTCTCGCCATGGTTTCTCTCCCTGAAGACATTCTGGTTGCGCGCTTCCGCGCGAAAGTGCGCGGATCATAGCAGCGACGGCGCGCGAAAGTGCGCGGATCATAGCAGCGGCGGCCGTTCCGGCAAGCCCCGGAAGCGCTGCCCATGCGCCCCGATTGGCGCGCTGGAAGGGTCAGCCGGGCGACAGGCGGATGGTGCCCAGGGTGATAGAATCGTCAAGCTCGAATTCCATGGTGTGGCCATGGAATCCGTCATGGGCCACCTTGACGGTATAGCCGCCGCTGGCGGGATCGAGGCGGTCGATGCGGAAATCGCCGAAGGCGTCGGTCTCACACCGGGCCACCACGTCGTCGTCCTTGAGAAGGGTGACGGTGGCCCCATGGAGGCATTCCTCGACCCCCGAGATCTCGCCGGCGACCGATCCGGCGACCACGCATTTGGTGAACCTGTGCAGGTTTTTATAAAACACCCGGGGCTTGGTGGCCGCCTCTGGCTGCAATTCCTGCAGCCCTTCCTCGGCGCGGATGCGCCGCATTTCGGAATCCTCGACCTTGAGCGCGCGGAAGGCGCCGGTGGGGCAGGCGGTCGCCGCGCGCGGTTCATCCCAGCCGGCATCCAGGAGATGGGCATCGAAGGGCCAGGCCTGGGGGATGTTCAATTCCTCGTTCCAGAAGACCACGCCATAGGGGCAGGCTTCCATGATCTGCTTCTGGCCGACCGATTTTTCCGGGTCGATGATGACGATGCCGTCGTCGCGTTTGGTGACCGCCCCGTTCTCCGCCGCCTTGATGCAGGGCGCGTCGTCGCAGTGCTGGCACATGACCGGCAAATAGGCGACGTCCACCAGCGGCGGCTGGCCCCGTTCCTTGCGCTTAATATCGATCCAGCGATGCCCGTGCTTGGGCATTTCGGCGGCGATTCCCGGCCATTGGTTGCCGACGTATTCGTCCTGGGTGGCGAGGGTGCAAAGGTTGCAGTTGGTGCACTCGGCAACGTCGATGATGAGGTTCCACTTTTTCATGGGGTCGGTCCTTTGGCCGCCAGGGGCACTTCGCTGGCGCGCGCCGCCTCGTAGGTTTCCGAAACGAAATCGGGGTTGCCGTCCCAGGGCTCGATCTCCACCAGGGCGGCGGAGGACGACATGGAATGGGCCTGCTTGATCTGCGAGCGCTTGGGCGACAGCAGGTTGAGGCAGCCGCCGATATCGACGCTCCGCCCGGGCTCTCCCAGGGGCTGGTAATTGGCTGAGGATTCGTAGCCGTGGACGACCCCGGCGGCCAGGCGATTGGTGACCTGGGCGGCGCAGATGACGGCGCCGCGGTCGTTGTAGACCTTCGCTAGGTCGCCGGTCTCGATGCGCCTGGCGGCGGCATCTTCGGCATTGAGGCGGATGATCCAATAGTAATGGCCGTCGATCAGCACGCGGTGGTCGGGGATGTCATTGATGAAGCTGTCCTTGCCGTCGCCCTGGGTGTGGAAGGAAAAGCGCGGGTGCGGCGTCAACAGGTGTAGCGGGTACTTGGCGAAACGCTCGGCATCGCGGGGGCCTTCCAAGGCCGGGGAATAGCGCACCACCGGCGGGCGTTCGGGGTCCTCGGCATCGAACCGCTTGAGGCTCTCGCAATCGAATTCCAGCAGGCCCGACTGGGTTTGCAGGCCCTTGAGGTATTCCTCGGAATAGTCGCCCGGCAGCGGGTGGGGTTCCGGCACGTCCTTCTTGCGGCCCTCGGCGAACCACCGGAAGGAGGTCGGCGGGCGCAACTCCTCGCGTTCCGCCGGCACCACGTAATAGCCCTTGCGGATGAATTCCGGCCAGGAGATGAACTTGGACAATTCGGTGGCGTCGAATTGGCGTTTGACCCAGTCCAGCTCGGTCATGCCTTCCGAGAAATAGGCCGACAGGCCCAGCCGCTTGGAGAGGTCGTTGAAGATCTCGTAATCGGAATGCGATTCGCCCATGGGCTCGATGCATTTGTGCTGGAAGACGATGACCCGGTGGTTGAGCTGGGTCTGCCCGTGGTGGGCGTAACCGCCGAGCCCGGCCCATTCGGAGATGTCGGGGCGTTCGAAATTGGTGCAGGCGGGGAGGATCACGTCGGCGAACTTGGCTTCCCCTTCCATCCAGATCGACTGGTTGACGACGAATTCAAGGTTGGCCGAACGGTAGGCCGCGATCCAGCGGTTGGTGTCGGGCATGGTGGCGATGGCCGAACCGCCGTATTTGTAAAGCATCCTGACCAGCGCCTGGCCCGGCTTGGGGTAGACAAACTTGGTGAACTGGGCCTCGATGGTCTTGCCGTCCCACATATAGCCCTCGGCCTTGCCCTCGAGGATCGCCTCGGGGAAGAACAGGCGCGGGATCTTCTGGCTCACCGTGTTCATGGTCGGCAGTTGCGGCATGCGCTGGAACAGTTCCACCGCCATGGCGGTGTGTTCTATGTCGCCCGACATGCCGCCTTCGGCGTAGCCCGGGAAATAGAAATTGACATCGACCGGCGTGCCCCATTGCAGGTTGCCGAAGTTGATGCCGGGCTTGCCGAGCCCCTGCATGGCCATCAGGCAGACGCAGACCCGGGCCCATTGGATGCCGGTGGCGTTGCGGCACGCCCCGCCATGGCCGGTGCCCCAGCCGCCGGCGCCGAGATAGGTGCGCTTGGTGCCCCATTGCCGGGCCAGGGCGCGGATGTCCCGGGCCGGGACTCCGGTTTCCTCGGCGGCCCATTCCGGCGTCTTCGGCGTGCCGTCGTCATCGCCGAGGATATAGGCCCGCCATTTCTCGAACCCCTTGGTGCGGGTGGCGACGAATTCCTTGTCGTAGAGGTCTTCGGTGATCCAGACATAGGCCAGGGCAATGCCCAGGGCCGGCGAGGTGGTGGGCTTGGGGGCGAGCCACTTGCCGCCCAGGAACTGCGCGGTGTCGTTGAAGTAGGGATCGATATGGACGATCTCGATGCCGCTGTCCTTCAGCCACTGGCGGCGCACGGTGCCCTCGAAGGCGCCATAGGCGCCCGAGGTCGCTTCCGGATTGGCCGACCAGAAGACCATCATTTCACAATTCTGCAGGCAGTCTTCCACGGTGCCGTAACTCTCGCACTGGCCGACGCGCAAGCTGTGGCCCCAGTGGTGCGAGGCCCCCCAATACCAGCCCTCCCAAGAGTCCGGGTTGTGGTGGACTTCGGTATGGCCGATGGCGTTCATGAAGCGGAAATTGGCGGAAAGGTAATAGCCGATATTGCCCCAGGTATGGTGGGAACCGTGGGACGAGGCGATGGCGCCGGGGCCATGGTCGCGCTTCATGCGCTTGATCTCGCCGGCGACGATATCCAGCGCCTGGTCCCAGGTTATGCGCTCGTAGCCCGACACCCCGCGGTTCTGGGGATTGCGTTCGCCGTCGGGGTCGAAGTCCACCCGCTTCATGGGATAAAGGCAGCGGTCGGGCGAATAGATGATCGATTTGTAATTCTGGCCGTGGGGCGCCAGGGTGGTCTTGCGCGGCGGCGTGTATTCGCGTCCCCGCGCCGTTATCGTCCAGGGCGCGGCGTCGGTCTCGTCGAAGGTGATCGGCGTGAGGCGCTGGATCTTGCCGTCCTTGACATAGACCAGGACCGGGCCGCCATTGGTCATGGAGGTATAGCGCACGCCGCCGTCGGCCTGGGGGATGCCGTACTTCCAGCCGATGGTCTGGGTCAGCAGCAGGGTGCGGGTGAACCAGGTGGTGAGCTCGTCGGGGCCCTCCATCTTCAGCTTGAAATCCTTGAGGGCGTCGATCTGCGCCTGCTGGTCGATGGGCGGCATCAACAGTTCGGCGGCGATCCGCGCGTCCTTGAACGACAGCTTGACTTCCGCCTCCGGGTCCACCCCGGCGGCCGATTCCATGCGTCCGTCGGCGAACCGGAACCAACGGCCCTCGGTGCCGTCGGCGGTCTGCATCTGGGCGGTGAAGTCGACCTCGGTGAAGCGTTTGGCAAACGCCGGGTAGCGCCAGGCGCAATAACGCAGCAGCACCTTGAGGCCCAACAGGATCAGGGAAAAACGGGAAAACTTCATGGCATTGCTCCCTTAGGCCCGCCCATGGGGCCTCGCCTGGAAATCCCGGTTCGGGCTACTCATTGACGATGGGATTGACCAGGGTACCGATCTTGGAAATTTCCACTTCCACCGTGTCGCCGTCCTTCATGAAGATTTGCGGGTCGCGCTTGTTGCCGACGCCGCCCGGGGTGCCGGTGGAAATGACGTCGCCGGCGCGCAGTTCGGTGAACGAGGTGATGTATTCGATCAGGGTCGGGATGTCGAAGATCAGCAGGTCGGTGGTGGCGTTCTGCAGGACCTCGCCGTTGAGCCGGGTGGTCAGCTCGAGCCGGCTGGGATCGCCGAGTTCGTCGGCGGTCACCATCCAGGGCCCGAAACCGCCGGTCTTGGGGAAGTTCTTGCCCGCCGTCCACTGGATGGTGTGGCTCTGGAAATCGCGCACCGAGCCGTCATTGTATATGGAATACCCGGCGATGACCGACGCGTAGTCCGCCGCCTTCACGTGGCGCCCGCCCTTGCCGATGATCACCGCCAGTTCGCCTTCGTAATCGAACATGTCGGAATTGGCGGGCTTGATCATGGGTTGGTTGTGGCCCGCCTGGGTGTCGGCGAAGCGCAGGAACAGCGCCGGGTTGTCGGTCGGCGCGCGGCCGGTCTCTTCCCGGTGGGCCTTGTAGTTGAGGCCGACGCAGATGATCTTGTCGGGGTTTCCGATGACCGGCCGGTAGGTGATCCCGTCCAGGCCGTGGTCCGCCTTCTCACCATCGGCGGCGGCCTGGGCGGCCCTAAACCCGTCGCCGGCGATCAATGACTTGAGGTCGGGGTAGCTGTCGCCGATCCGCGCCGTCAGGTCGACGATGCCGTCGTCGCGGGCGATGCCGTAGGCTTGCTTGCCGTCGGCGGTGTAGCTGACCAGTTTCATGTCCTAGGTTTCCCTCGTTTTGAATTCAATTTCGGCAGGTGGCGACCGCCCCGTGGCGCCAGCCCCGTGGCGATCGCTCCGTGACGCGGCCCGCCCCAGGCATGAGGCGGCGGTTCAATCCCGCATCCAGGCGATGCCCCACAGGTTGAGCGTATGGGGTTCGTGTTTCCATTGCCGCACTGCCGTGTCCCGGTCCATCAACTCCATCTCGGCGGAAAATTCCACCATGTTGCCATCGGCATCGCAGACCATGAAGAACAGGTTGTTTCCCGGCCCGTGACGCCCCGGCCCCCAGCTGAGCGAAATGCGCAGGCCGCCCAAGTGATCGGCCCAGTCGCGGATGTCGTTCCACGACGTGGTTTCCATGGAAAAATGGTCGAATTTAGGGACCCTGGTGTGGAACATCGCCTGGGAATGGTGTTCGCGGTCCGACCGCAGGAAGGCCGCCGTCAGGTTGCCGTCGTCGTCCTTGACCTGGTCGGAGAGCACGAAGCCGAGCCTGAGGCGGAAGTCGATGAGGTCGTCCATGTTGGGAGACCCCACCACCGAATGCTGGAGCCGCGCCGGCAAGCGATCGGCTTTGGCCGGCGCCCCGTCGAGGGGCGTGCCGAACACCAAAATGTTGCCGTCACGGTCGCTGACGGCAAAGGCTTCTTCGCCGAACAGCGGGCTCGGCGAGGGCTGGATTTTGATCCCCTGGGCCGTGACAAAGTCGCGAAGCGCCGCCACCCGGGCGCGATCATCCATGGCGAAGGCCGAATATCCGAGACCGTTTCGGGCGCCCCGGCCGACCACGATGTTCCGTTCGCCGCCGGCGAGAAGCCACCGCCCATCGGCGAGTTCCTGGGCATCGCATTCAAACAGGCGGCGGTAGAAATCGAGCAGGACCGGCGGCTGATCCGAGGTGATCTCGATATGATGCAAACGCGCGGGCCAGAGCGGTGATGGATCTGTCATGGCCGATGAGTCCCTCGGTGCCGGTTCTTAAATTAGGTCTCCGCAAGCGCTCGGCAAATTCTAAAATCCCACTATATAGGATTTGTAAGACTATATCAATTTATGAGATTTTTTGGTAAATCATTTTTTTGCCGCGTTGCCAGGCCGATCCGCCCGTTCCCGGCCTGCGCGCCCCAATTCGCGGCAACGCGCCATGGAGTGCCGCCGATGTCCAGTCTCGAGAAGATGTTGAAGGTCATCGACGCATTTTCCGAGGAAGCGCCGGTCTGGACCGTGGATCGGTTGGTCGAGGGGTTGGGCACCTCGCGGTCCACCACCTACCGCTACGTCAAGGAACTCTGCGAGGCCGGGTTCCTCGCTCCGGTCGGCGGCGGCGGTTATATCCTCGGCCCCCGCATCATCGAACTCGACCGCCAGATCCGCCATTGCGACCCCATGCTGACCCTCGGCCGGGACCTGGTGAGCGATATTCTTCCCCAGGTGGGAGAGGGGATCATTTTCATCTGCGGCCTGGTGGGCGACAACGTGATCTCGGTCTACCGCCGGGAGAACCCCAACAGCCTCAACATCAGCTACAGCCGCGGACGGCCGATGCCGTTGTTCCGGGGCTCCGCCTCGCGAGTCATCCTCGCCCATTTGCCCGAACGTAGGGCGATGAAACTCTTCCTCTATCACCGCCGTGAAATCCGCGAGGCCGGTCTCGGCAGCGAATGGGACGCGTTCCGCGTGAACATGTGGGAAATTCGCGAGCAACCTTATCTCTCCAGCCGCGCCCAGGTCGATCGAGGGGTCTTCGCCCTGTCGGCCCCGGTGTTCGACGGCGACGGCAATATCCTGGCCAGCCTGACCCTGGCGATTCCCGAGCAACGCGCGGATCGCGAAGACATGGACCCCTTGGCCCGGGTCATCGTCGACGGCGCGGCGCGGCTGGGTGCCGCCATCGCCGCGCTGGCCGTCCGTGCCGGCGCCGGCCGGGTGCCGGTCCCCATCCGGCGGGCGGTGTAAGGTCCGGCGCGGCAGGATAAACTCACCGCTAGCGGTCATATTAAGGGTTGCCCTGAGGCTCCCCGCAGGGCACCTTATCCACCGAATAAAACTTAAAAAGTCAGTCGAGAACCAACAGGGAGAGAATCATGGAGAGGAAAATGCTTACCGGCTTCGCCGGGGCCGTAGTCGCGGCCCTGATGATGGCCGCGGGGGCCGCGTCGGCGGCGGAATTCTACAAAGGCAAACGCGTCATTCTTTACGTGGCGGCCAGCCCCGGCGGCGGCTATGCCACTTATGCCCGTGCAATCGCCAGGCATTGGGCCCGCTATCTTCCCGGCAACCCCCGCTTCATCGTCAAGCACAAGATGGGCGCCCAGGGTTTGGTCGCGGTGAGCTACCTCGCCAACAAGGCCAAGCGCGACGGCACCGAGATCCTGGCCTCCTACCGCGAGGCGGTGACGACGACACCCCTCACCATCAAGGGGGGGGTCCGTTTCGATCCGGCGACGCTGGCGTATATCGGCTCTGCCGATCAGGGGTTCGGTGTGTGCATCGCCGCCAAGCGGGTCAACATCAAGTCCCTTGAAGACGCGATGAAGACGCCGGTGAAGCTCGGCGCCACCCATCACCGCTCGCTGGGCTATTCCTCGGCCTATTTCATGAACAACATGTTCGGCACCAAATTCGAGGTGTACCACGGCTATCCCGCCGGCACTTACATCGTGCTGGCGCTGGAACGCGGTGAGGTCGATGCCCGATGCGGCTGGTCGGTTTCCTCCATGAAGGCCATGAAGCCCACCTGGTTCGACGGCGAGATGGTCAATATCCTGGTGCAGCTGTCGCTCACCTCGCACCCCCAGCTCAAGGGCAAGGTGCCGCTGATCATGAGCTACGCCAAGAACGACAAGCAGCGCCAACTCTTGAAACTGATCCTGACTCCCCAGTCGGTGGGCCGGCCTTACGTGGGGCCTCCGGGCCTGCCCAAGGATCGGCTGCAGCTCCTGCGCACCAGCTTCATGGCGACGCTCAAGGACAAGGAATTCCTCAAGGACGCGGCCAAGCAGCGCATCGACATCAATCCGGTAACCGGTGAGAAGCTCAAGTCGCTCATCACCAATCTCTTCAAGACGCCGAAGCCGTTGATCGAGGAGTTCCTCGCGGTGACCACCAAGTCCGACAAGGTCAAGCTGGTCAAGGTCAAGATCCCGTGGCAGACCCAGAAGGTCAAGGTCACCGCCGTCAAGCGCAAGGGGCGCAGGGTCAGCTTCAAGCTCAAGGGGAAAAAGGTCACCGTGAAGGTTTCCAAATCCAAGACCAAGATCACCATCGGCGGCGCCAAGGCCAAGCGGTCGGCGGTGAAGGCGGGCATGAGCTGCAAGATCACCCATCAAGGCAGCCGGACCCGCGCCAAGTCGATCATTTGCGATTGATGGGTAAACCGCGTTGATGGATAACGTGTAAACGGCGGCCGGGCCTGCGCCCGGCCGCCGCCGCCCGGGCGCTCGGGCGCTCCCGACATTCGCGTTCACCACCGGCGGCTAAAACAAGGCGCCCACGGCAGGGGGCACGCCTCGGGGGTCGGTAACAGGGGAGAAGTCATGGCCAAGGCGGCGGCAAAACGGAAGCCCCGGCGCGCGCTCAACCGGCCGAGCTTCGGCATCAAGCTCGCGCGCGAACAGTGCTACGTGTGCTGGATGTCGGCGCCCGAAAATCCGCCCAGGCTGCGCAAGTCGGCCGCCCGCATGCGCAAGGAACACCACGATTACCTGGTCGATCTGGAACGCAGGGGCATCCTTTTCGGCGCCGGCCCCTTCATGGACGAACACGGCAAGCGGGTGGGCGTCGGCATGCTGATTATCCGCGCCTCCAGCACACGGGCGGCCAAGCGTATCGCCAATGCCGAGCCCTACACCAAGGCCCGCCAAAGGGTGATGACGGTGACCCCTTGGCAGCGCAACGAAGGGTGTTTGCGCCTTTCCATCTCTTTCGCCGAAGGGGAGCTGAGCCTGGACGATAGGACCTGGACCCTGGCGCCCAAGGACTGATCCTTTTGCCGAACCGGTTCACTTTTCGCTTCGGCGCGCCTAAAATCAAAAAAAATGGAGGATGTCTCAAAATGGGCAATGACCTTGAACACACTAAGCAAACCATATCGCACGGAATTCCTCCGACCGTGCCGGGGATTTAAGCGGCGCGCGCCATGACCGCCGAACCCGCCGAGAGCAGCGCCGGGCCCGAGGTCACGCGCGCGGAGGTCACGCGCGCGGAGGTCATCGCCCGCGCCCGGGAGATCGCGCCGCGCTTGCGCCAACGCGCCCCCCAGGCGGAGGAGGCGCGTTGCGTCCCCCTCGCCACCATCGACGATTACCGGCAGACCGGGCTGATCCGCATGATCCAGCCGAAACGCTACGGCGGCCAGGAAATGGGCTGGGACGTGCTGTGCGAGATCACCGAAATCCTTGCCGCGGCCTGCGGTTCGCAGGCCTGGATCCAGAGGATCTGCACCGGCCACGCGCAGATCCTGGCGACCTTCCCGCCCGAAGCCCAAGAGGACGTCTGGGGCAACGACCACGATGTCCTGATCTCCGCCGCCTTCGACCCCGTGGGCCGCGCCCGGGCGGTCGATGGGGGGTATATCTTTTCCGGGCGTCACGGCTTTTCCAGCGGCATCGACCATTGCGACTGGCACATCTGCGGCGGCTTCGTCGAGGAGGGGGACGCCCTCGACGGGCCCTTCTTCTTCCTGGTGCCGAGGCGCGATATCGAGATCATCGACGATTGGTACACCATGGCGTTGCGCGGCACCGGGTCCAAGAGCTTCGTGGTCAAGGACGCCTTCGTGCCGGCCCATCGCACCTTGGATGTCCGCAAGGCCCGCGACGGCCGGGGCCCCGGCACCGTGGTCAACACCGCGCCGGTCTACCGCACGCCGCGCGGCGGCATCACCACCACGGGGTTCGCGGCGCTGACCGTGGGCATGGCCCGGGGCGTGCTCGCCGATTGGCTGGATTACACGCGGCCGCGCAAATCCCGCGGCATCCCCATCGCCGCCAAGGAGAGCGTGCAGGTGCTGGCGGCCCAGGCGAGCGCCGAGATCGAGGCCGCGCACCTGCTCTATTTCTCCATCATATGCAACGCCCAGCGCAAGCTGGAAGCCGGCGAAAGCTTCTCGGAGCTTGAGCTCGGGACGGCGCGGCGCAATGTCGGCTTCGCCTGCAAGCTGGCGCTCGAGGCGGGCACCCGGCTGTTCAATGCCGCGGGCGGGCGCGCCCTGTTCGAGGGCCAGTCCATGGAACGCCAATACCGCAACCTGATCGGCGCCGCCTCCCACCACGGCGTCAATTGGGAGACATTGGCCGCCAGTTATGGAAAGATCATCCTCGCGTCCGAGGATTCACCCTAGCATTCCGGATTGGAGACAGATGGCAACGCTTAAGGCCCCAGCGGGCATCCCCACGCGCGAAGAGTTTCTGGACAGGGCCAGGGCGCTGGTCCCGGCCCTGCGCGCCCGCGCCGCGGCCTGCGACAGCGCCCGCATGGTCCCCGCTGAGACCATCGCCGATTACCGCGCCGCGGGGTTGATCCGGATGTCCATGCCCCGGCGCTATTCGGGATATGAGATGGGCTGGGACATCTTGTGCGAGGTCTCCCAGATCCTCGCCGCGGCCTGTGGCTCCCAGGCCTGGATTCAGCGCATTTGCGCCGATCACGCGCAGATGGTCTCGACCTTCCCGGCGCAAGCCCAGGACGACGTCTGGGGCGACGACCACGACGTTTTGGTCTCCGCCGCCTTCGATCCCACGGGCCGGGCGCGGGCCGTCGAGGGCGGCTGGATATTTTCCGGTCGCCATGGCTTCTCCAGCGGCATCGACCATTGCGATTGGCACATCTGCGGCGGTTTCATCGCCGATGGCGACGATCTCGACGGGCCACATTTTTTCCTGGTGCCCAAGGCCGACATCACCGTGATCGACGATTGGTTCGTCATGGGCCTGGCCGGGACCGGCTCCAAGAGCTTCGAGGTCAAGGACGCCTTCGTGCCGTCCCACCGGTTCCTCGACGGACCCAAGGCGCGGCGCGGTGAAAACCCGGGTTCCCGGGTCAACAAGGCCGCCGTCTACCGTACGCCGCGCGGCGGGATCACATCCAACGGTTTTGCCGCCCTCGCCGTGGGCATGGCTAAAGGGGTGGTCGAAGACTGGATCGCCTATACCCGCCCGCGCAAATCCCGCGGTATCCCCATCGCCGACAAGCAGAGCACCCAGATCATCGCCGCCCGGTCCGCGGCGGAAGTGGACGCGGCGGAGGCGCTTTATATGAGCACCCTCCGGGATGCCCAGAAGATTCTGGAGGCGGGCGGAAAACTCACCGCCATGCAAGTTGCGACCGCCCGGCGTAACTCGGCTTTTGCCTGCAAGCTTTCACTCAAGGCCGGCACTCGGGTCTTCAATGCCGCGGGAGGACGGGCGCTTTTCTCCGGGAACTCTCTGGAGCGCCAATACCGCAACCTGCTTGGTGCCGTGGCCCATCATGGGATGGTCTGGGACGTGGCGGCAACGACCTGGGGCCAGATGGTCATGGAGGGGGACGGCGCGGCGCCGGCGCCCGGCGATCCAACGCCATGAATGCGCCGCCCGGGACCGCCGCGCGGCGGTTTGGCGCCGGGCGTGAATTGGTGTAAAATCAAAAATCGATTGCGAATAGTGTTTTGGTCTGGGCACCAGGTCCGCGGCCTTTGAAAAGAACCACCATCGATACGACAAATGAGAGGCGAAAAGGAGGCTCCCAATGGTCAGTTGCTCTGATCTTTCCGGCATAATGGCAATGATGCCGGCGTTCACCACCGATGACGGCGGGTCCATCGATGCCACCGACACGATTTCCGTGGAACGGATGGAAGACGGGCTCAACCGGATGATCGCCGACGGCGCCGGGGTGATATCCACCTGCGGCAGTTTCGGCGAGTTCCACACCCTTTTGTGGGAGGAATTCCAGACCATCAACCGGGCCGCGGTGGAAATCGCCGCCAAACGGGTGCCGATTTTCGTCGGCTGCACCGCGCTGAATTCCCGCGAGGTGGTCAAACGCATGGCCTTTGCCGAGGAAGTCGGCGCCTATGGCGTGCTGGTGGGCGTGCCGTTCTACTTCCCGGCCTCGGTGGAGAACGCGGTGCAGTTCTTCAAGGATATCTCCGAACGTTTCCCCAAGCTCGGCATCATGATCTATCACAATCCGACGCTTCACAACGTGACCCTGCCGGTGCCGTGTTTCGAGGAATTGGTCAAGTGCCCCAATTTGATCGCCATGAAGGACAGCCACCGCGACACCATGCAGTTCATGAAGCTGCAGGAAATCATCAAGGGCCACATTTCCGTGTTCTGCAACCAGTTCCAGTTCCACCCCTTCTTTGAGCTCGGCGCCGCCGGGTTCTGGTCGATCGACGCCTGGATGGGACCGGAGCCGTTTTTGGCGCTTCACGAGGCGGTGGTCGGCGGCGATATCGCGCGGGCCAAGGAGATCATGTTCGCGATCTCGCCAGTCATGGTGGACCGCAAGCCCAACATGTCCTGGCGCGAGACGGCGTCGAAGATCGGCATCCGCTATGCCGGCTATTGCGATCCCGGCCCCTTGCGTCCGCCCTTCGTCAACGTCCCCGAAGAGGTGGACAAAAGCCAGAAGGCGCGGGCCGAGAAATGGCAGCAACTGCGCAAGATCTATCAGCCCCAGGGCGCGCGCTCGGCGGCCCAATAGGCGCGTCGCGGATTCATAAGATGGGAGCGCGGCCATGGCCATAGACATGACCGGGGCGATGACGGTGATCGATAGTGCCCAGGCCGACGGTGTCGTTTGCCTGTTGGGAACCGCCAGTGCCGACGGCGCGCCCCAGATCAGCCCCAAGGGGTCGATGATGGTGTTCGATGGCGGGCGGCTGGCCTATTGGGAGCGCTCGGCCCGCACCGCCCTTGAAAACCTTCGGGCCAATCCGCGGGTGGTGGTCTATTACCGCAACTCGGCCAAGACCGAACGATTCCCGCGCGGCGCGGTCTGGCGTTTTTACGGCCGCGCCACGGTCCTGACCGAGGGGGAGCAACGCGACCAGGTCTTTGAACGCATCGTCCCCGCGGAACGGGACAAGGACCCGGACAGGAAGGGTGCCGCCGTGCTCATCATGGTGGAGCGCATCACCGATCTTGGCGGCAATGTGATTCAGGAATAGGGCCGCGGGGGCCGCGGGCGATGCCGGTCGGGGTGCGGCCGGCCTGCTTGATTGGATACGGGAGGGCACCATGGCGCAAGCCGGCAACGGCAAGTTCGACCTGGGTGGCGTGCAGATGGACCACCCCTTCAAGATCAGACGCCTCGGCCATTTCGGCATGAACACCCAGGACCAGGCGGCGATGATCGCCTTTTACACCGACCTTCTGGGGTTCAAGATCGTCGATCTCCGCGATCCCTTCAAAGGCGTCTCAACACCGCCCGAATTCGCCGATATGGGGGATTGCAAGGCGTATTTCACGCGCTATGCGTCGGACCATCACGCCCTGGTCTTCTACAACCACCGCTTCCGCATGGCCGGCGACAAGGAGGGCAAGCGCTTCTGGCCGGGCAACACCATCAACCAGATCACTTGGCAGGTGGGCAGCCTGCGCGAAGTGGTGGACGGCCACAAATGGCTGGAATCAGAGGGCTGCGACATGGTGCGCACGGGCCGCGACATGCCCGGCTCCAACTGGCATACCTACCTGAAGGACCCCGACGGCCATGTCAACGAGCTTTATTACGGCATCGAGCAGGTCGGCTGGACCGGACATTCGAAGCCCCACGACATGTTCTACCGCGCCTTCCACGACAGTCCGGAGCTGCCGCAGATGGGCGAAACCCAAGAGGTCGAAGAGGCCAAGGAAAAGGGTATCGATCTGCTGGGCGGGTACCGCTACGACGAGGATCATCTGTCCTTTACCCATGATGTGGACGGCATCCTGATGCCGCGGCCCTTCAAGATTGTCAAGATCGGCCCGGTGGGCCTGTTCGTCCAGGATTTCGACGCTTCCATCGACTTCTATCGCCGCCGGCTCGGCTTCATCATGACCGAGGAGACGGTCTGCGAGGGCGTACGCGTCGCCTTCCTGCGCAACAACACCGAACACCACTCCCTGGTGCTCGCCCCCATTGAATTGCGGGCCAAGCTGGGCCTGTCGGACCACACCACGACGCTCACCTTCGGGCTGCAGCTGGCCAATTACCGCCAATTGCGCGACGCCATTGAATTTCTCAAGGGCAAGGGCTTCACCTTGCGCGAATTGCCGCCAGAAATGAGCCCCGGCATGGATCACAACATCTTCGCCTTCGATCCCGACGGCCAGGCGCTGCAGCTTTATTTCCACATGGAGCAGGTGGGTTGGGACGGCCGGCCGCGCGCCGCCTCCCAACGCCGCGCGGTGGCCCAGGGGAACTGGCCCGAGACCCTGGACGCGCTGCCCGACAGCTACACCGGGGAAGCGCTGCTCGGCCCCTGGAACTGATCGTCACCGCCCGCCGGTTTTATCCCCCGCAAGGAAGAACAGGTTCATGGCCAAAATCCGTCATCCCGCGATGAAGCCCGCGCCTTATGGCCCGTTTCCATATGTGCCGATCACCGATCGGCCCAAGTTGACCTGGCCCGGCGGCGCCCGGGTGGCGGTCTGGGTCTGCGTCAATCTCGAATTCTTCCCGCTCGATGAGGCGGTGCCCCAAACCGCGGGCCACGTGCCGGACATCCCCGGCTGGTCGCGCACGGACTACGGCAATCGGGTCGGCATCTTCCGCGTCATGGAGGTGATGGATCGCCTGGGGGTGCCCGGAACGGCGGCGCTGAATGCCGAAATCTGCCATCATCATCCCGAGATCGTGACCCGGGTCCAGGAGCTCGGCTGGGGCGTGATCGGCCATTGCCAGAGCAATTCCCGGCCGCTGAACAAGGTGCCGGCCGACCAGGAGCGCCGGGTCATCGCCGAGACCCTGGCCATCATCGAAAAATCCACCGGCCAGCGGCCCACGGGCTGGCTCGGGGCATCCATGGCGGAAACCTGGGACACCCGGGGCACTTGGCGGCGGAGGGCATCCAATACACCGCCGACTGGCTCAACGACGATCAGCCTTTCCTGATGAATACCGAGACCTTGGGCGGCGGGCGCATGGTGGCGCTGCCGTTCGGCGGCGAGCTGCACGACAAGGGCGCCTTCAACCGGCGCGGCGCCACCCCCATTGATTACACCGACATGCTGGTGCGTGCCTTCGACACCCTTTATCGCGAGGGCGCGGGCTCGGGCCGGGTGATGGCGATCCCGATTCATCCCTTCGTGATCGGCGTGCCCCATAGGATCGGCGCCCTGGAGGCCGCGCTGGAGCACATCCGCGCCTTTGACGGCGCCTGGTGCACCACCGCCGACGATATCGTCGCCGCCTACGTCGCCGGCGACCCCAAGGTCTAGGAGGCTTCGGGCGCGGCTAGAACCGCTCCATGCCCAGCCCGGAAATGTCGTGTTCGGGTTCCCTGCCGGTGGCGAGGTCGGCGGCGATGCGGCCCGACGCGCAGGCCAGGGTCCAGCCCAGGGTGCCGTGGCCGGTGTTGAGGATCAGGTTGGTAAAGGGGGTGCGGCCGATGACCGGCACGCCGTCGGGCGTGAGCGGGCGCAACCCGGCCCAGAATTCGGCGGCATCTAAGTCCATGGCATCGGGAAAAAGGGCGGCGCCGGCATCGAGCGCGGCGTGGGCGCGCCGGGGATCGAGATCGGTGTTGTAGCCGTTGAATTCGGCGGTGCCGGCGATGCGCAGCTTGTCGCCCAGGCGGCTGATCACGATCTTGTTGTGGTCATCGGTGATGCTGATCCGGGGGGCCGCGTCGGCGTTGGTGACGGGCACCGTCGCCGAGTATCCCTTGGTGGGGTAGATCGGGATGCGGATGCCCAAGGGTTCCAACAACACCGGAGAGTAGCTGCCCAGCGCCAACACATAACGGTCGGCGGTGATCACCCCGCGTTCGGTCATGATCCCGGTGATCCTGTTCCCCGAATGGACCAGTCGGGCGATGGCATTATCCAGCTCGAATTGGACGCCCGCGTCGGCACAGTATTGGGCCAGCCCATGGGTGAAGGCGTAGGCGTCGCCGGAAAGATCGGCGGGGCTGAAGAGACCGCCGGCAAGGGTGCCGCGCCGGGATTCAAGCGCCGGTTCAAGGGCGGTGCAGGCGGCGGCGTTGAGGTCCTCGAGTTCGAGGCCCAGGCGGCGCAGATGGTCGGCGGCGGCCAGCGCGCGCCGCATTTCCCGCTCGCTCCGGTAGAGGTGAAGGACGCCGCGCTCCTCGGCGGCGAATTCGACACCGGTTTGGCTGCGGATATCGGCGAGTAGCCCCCGGTTATAGAGCGCGAGGCGAAGCACGATGGCGGCATTGGCCTTGCTCGGTCCCGCCCGGCAATTGGCGAGGAAGCGGAAAAGGAAGCGCCACAACGCGGGGTCGGTGCTGTAATGGATGGCGAGCGGCGCATTGGCGCGGCCCAGCCAGGACAGAAACTGCAGCGGCGCCGAGGGGTTCGACCAGGGTGTCGCGTGGGAGGCGGAAACCTGGCCGCCGTTGGCGAAGCTGGTCTCCAAACCGGGGCCGGGCTGGCGGTCGATGAGGGTGACCTTATGGCCGTCGCGCAACAAATAATAGGCGGTGGTGACACCGATAACCCCGGCGCCGAGCACGGCGATCTTCACGGCGAATTTTCCCAACTGATCAAATGATGCCGAGAAGCTAGAGCATTTTCCAACCAAATTGAACCATTTGACCGGGATGATTTTACCCCAAGGCTAGGCGTGCATCCGCACGACATGCGAAGCGTGCATCCGCACGACGATGCGGGGCATCGGCAAAGATACGCAACGACGCCTTGGGGGAAAAGCACCCGGCCTGCGGTGGGGCTCAAGCTTTCTCGGTCGCCGGCCCGGCCCGGGGGGCAGGTTGGGTTGGGGGCGGCCTTGACCCCTGCACGTGCCACACGTACAACCGGTCACGTATGGAACCGGTCGCCAAAATCATCCAACTGTTCGGCGGGATTCGTCCCATGGCGCGGATTCTGACCGGCGCCACCGGCCGCCGGGTCCCGCCCACCACGGTCCAGGGTTGGCTCCAACGGGGCATCATTCCCGCCGCCCGCCAGGGCGACGTGTTGGCCGCCGCCAAGGCCGAAGGCCTGGCGCTCGGTCCCGCGGATTTCTTCGCCGCGGCGCCCGGGCCGCGCCCGCCTGGCGGCGCCGGGGAGGCCGGTTGGGAGCTGCTCACGGTCCAAGAGATGGGCGCCGCCGACCGGATGGCGATGGAAGGGGGCACGCCCGGCGCCGACCTGATGGAATCGGCGGGCCGCGGCGCCGCCCAGGCCATCATGGAGCGGTTCCGACCGAGGCCGGTCGCGGTGCTTTGCGGCCCTGGCAATAACGGCGGCGACGGTTTCGTCATCGCCCGTCACCTGGCCGAGGCCGGCTGGCGGGTCGGCGTCGCCCTGTTGGGCGAAGAGGCCGCCCTTGGCGGCGATGCGGCGCTCGCCGCCCGGCGCTGGCGGGGAATGTCGGGCGCCGTCGCGCCGTTGTCGGTGGGGGCGCTCGGCGGTGCCGGGATCATCGTCGATGCCCTGTTCGGGGCCGGCCTCACCCGGCCCCTCGGCGGCGTCGCGCGGAAGGTCGTCGAGGCCGCGGCGGCCTCGGGCCAGGTGGTGGTCGCGGTGGATATGCCGAGCGGTGTCGACGGCGACAGCGGCATGGTCTTGGGCGCGGCGGCGGCGGCGGCGCTTACGGTCACTTTCTTCCGCAAGAAACCCGGTCATCTCTTGCTGCCGGGTAAGGCGTTGGCCGGCGAAGTCGTGGTGATCGACATCGGCATCCCTTCCGCGGTGCTGGATCGAATCCGCCCCGCCACGTTCGAAAACGCGCCGGGGCGCTGGGCCGATGATTTTCCCTGGCCGGATGCCACCGCTCATAAATACAGCCGCGGCCACCTTGTGGTTGGCGGCGGCGCCGCGATGACCGGCGCGGCGCGGCTTGCGGCGCGGGCGGGATTGCGGATCGGCGCCGGCCTGGTGACCATCGCCTGTGCCCCCGAGGCGATGCCCGTCTACGCGTCTTTCATGCCCGCGATATTGACCGCGCCCATTGAGCGGGCGGGGGATTTCGCCGCCTATCTGGACGACCCTAGGCGCCGGGCGGTGTTGCTGGGGCCGGGCTACGGCGTCGACCGCAAGACCCATGCCCATGCCTTGACGGCGCTCGCCCTGGGCAAGCTCGTGTGCCTCGATGCCGATGCCCTGACGGTGTTCGCGGGCCGAGCCGATGAGTTGTTTGCCGCGATCGGGGCCAATGCCGATGCCGGGGGCGGCACCGTGTTGACCCCCCACGAGGGCGAATTCGCCCGCCTGTTTCCGCGGATTTCCGAGCCCGGCAAGCTCGCCCGCGCCCGGGCGGCGGCGGTGGAAAGCAACGCCACGGTGCTGATCAAGGGGAGCGATACGGTAATCGCCGCGCCCGACGGGCGCGCCGTGATCAATGCCAATGCGCCGCCCGATCTGGCGACGGGTGGTTCCGGCGACGTGCTCGCCGGGTTCATCGCCGGCCTCTTGGTCCAGGGGGTGGCGCCGTTCGAGGCGGCCGCCATGGCCGCCTGGATTCATGGCCGCGCGGCCGCAGATTTCGGTCCCGGGTTGATCGCCGAGGACCTCCCCGATCGCCTCCCCGGGGTGCTCCGGGAATTGCGCCGCCGCGCCTTCTGAAGCCCCCACGCGTTGCTCCTGCCGACATGGTCGGGCGGGACGGCCCCATCTTCGTGCCGAATGTTCGATTTATCCTGAAATGAATTGAAAAATTGAGGCTTTTCGGAACTATCTTTTAACGTCTTTTTAAATCATGAGTGATAATTATGGTCTCGGTCTCTCAGCCTTTATAGGGAGAAAGGGAGAATGTGGAACATGAAAGCAAGGAAAGGTTCGAGCACGGAATCGGTGCGTACGGGCGGCGTCTATCGCGTCGCGTGCGGAGGCAACCTGGTGGAAACCGCAACGGTCTTGGCTGTCGATGACGATTCGTTCGGTATCCCCCATGTGCGCTATCAAGTCAGCATCGGCCGGTCCGACAATCACGTGTTCGAAAAGGGCCCCAGGGTGCTGGCGCTGAGCTGCTTTGCCGAGCATTACAATTTAGCGCTCGGGTCCTGAGGTATTTGATTTTATTCCCCCTCCGCTGAAATTCTCAGCGGGGCCGCGGGGGAAGTTAGTTCACTGCAGGCCTCTCCCGTGTGCCTGCCCCTTCTTCTATTCCGCTCAATCTGTGTTATAGACTGCATCATGCCGGCAGAGGCTTCCATGCGTCTTCGGGACCGTTGGCGGGCGTGGCGGAACTGGTAGACGCGCTGGCTTTAGGTGCCAGTGACGCAAGTCGTGGGGGTTCGAGTCCCTCCGCCCGCACCATCGGGGTCCTAAGGGCATGGCGGCCGTGCCCGGTCTGGTCAGGGGCGGTGAAGTCTGATAACACCAGCCCCGGGCTTGGCCGGCGGCGGCGCGGCGCAATGGTGGGTAAATTGGTTCACGAACCGCGGCGTGTTTGCCGGTTGTGGATGCAAGAACAGTGAGAATTGAGAGAATCCCATGCAGGTCGAAGAAACCAAGAACGAAGGCCTGAGCCGCGAATTCTCCATCACCATCCCGGGAGACGATATCGAGGGACGGGTTTCGGCCCGCCTCACGGAGATCGCCGCCACCGTCAAGATGCCCGGGTTCCGTCCCGGCAAGGTGCCCATACCTTTGCTGCGCAAGCAGTATGGCCCGTCGGTCATCGGCGAGGTGCTGGAGCGCGCCATCTCCGACACCACGGCGGAAACCCTGCGCGAGAAGAACCTGCGTCCGGCCATGAAGCCGAAAATCCACATCACCGAGTTCGACGAAGGCAAGGACCTGAAATTCACCATGGCGGTGGAAATCATGCCCAATATCGAAGCGCCGGACTTCGGCGCCATCGAGCTGGAACGCCTGGTGGTCGATGTGAACGATGTGGTGGTGGGCGAGGCGATCACGCGCATGGCGGAAGAGCAGCGCGCCTTTGAGGCCACCGACGAGGATCGGGCTTCCACGGAAGACGATGCCCTGTTGGTGGATTTCACCGGCAGGGTCGACGGCGATGAATTTGCCGGCGGCGCCGCCAAGGATTTCGTTATCGAACTGAATGCCCAGAGCTTCATTCCCGGTTTCGTGGAGCAGATGATCGGCGCCAAGGCGGGTGAGACGCGGACCATAACGGTGACCTTCCCCGACGATTACGCGGCCGAGGATCTGGCCGGTAAGGAAGCCCAATTCGAGGTCGTGGTGAAGGAGTTGCGGGTGTCCAAGCCGCTGGAGGTGAACGACGATCTCGCCAAGGCGGCGGGGCTCGAGTCGCTTGACGCCATGAAAGCCGCGGTCAAGGAGCGGCTCACCTCCGAGTACGCATCGATCTCGCGGATGCGCCTCAAGCGCGGCCTCCTGGACAAGCTCGCCGAACTATCGACCTTCGATGTTCCCGAAGGCATGGTGGAAAACGAGTTCACCCAGATCTGGCAGAATTTGACCGGCGTGCCGATCCATGACCACGACCATGACGCGGGCGGTCATGACCACGGGGACCACGAAGAGGCCCGCCCCGATCCCGTTGTGCAGGCACGTTTCAAACAATTCCTCGAGGAGTCGGGCAAGTCCGAGGATGAGATCAAGGATGAATATCGGGTCATCGCCGACCGCCGGGTGCGGTTGGGGTTGCTGCTTACGGAGACCGGCCGCGGCAACAACATTTCCGTTGCCGATGAGGAACTCAATCGTGCCGTCGCCAATGAGGCGCGGCGCTTCCCGGGCCAGGAACGCCAAGTGCTCGAATTTTACCAAAAGGACGCCGCCGCCCGCGAGCAACTGCGCGCGCCCCTGTTCGAGGACAAGGTGGTCGACTTCATTTTGGAACTGGCCAAGATCACCGATCAGACGGTCACCGGCGACGAGCTGTTGGCCGACCCCGACGACGATAACGAGGCCGGGGCCGGCGAGGACGAACAAAAACAAGCTGCATCCATGGAAGAGACGGTGAAGCAAAAGCCGGCGGCGAAGAAAAAGCCGGCGGCGAAGAAAAAGTAAAGGTGAGACGGGCGCCCCCCGGGCACGCCCCATTGAGCGAAGGTCAGAACCGATGAGTGAAAACACCCCAATCACGATGCAAGGCCTGATTCCCATGGTGGTCGAGCAGACCAACCGGGGCGAACGGGCCTACGATATTTATTCCCGGCTTCTGAAGGAGCGAATCATCTTTCTGATCGGACCGCTCGACGACGCCGTGGCCAGCGTGATCTCGGCGCAGCTTCTGTACCTGGAAGCGGAAAACCCCTCCAAGGACATCTCGATCTACGTCAATTCTCCGGGCGGCGTGGTGACCTCGGGGCTCGCCATTTACGATACCATGCAATACATCAGCCCCGACATCTCCACGGTCTGCATCGGTCAGGCGGCATCCATGGGGTCGCTGTTGCTGGCCGCGGGCGCCAAGGGCAAACGCTATTGCCTTCCCAACTCCCGGGTCATGATCCACCAGCCGTCCGGCGGCGTCCAGGGCCAGGCCACCGACATCGAAATCCAGGCCCGCGAAATCCTGCTGCTGCGCTCCCGGCTCAACGAGATCTACGCCAAGCATACCGGACAGGAGGTCGAGGTCATCGCCAATGCCGTGGAACGCGACTATTTCATGTCCCCCGATGAGGCCAAGGAATTCGGCCTGATCGACGAGGTGGTCACCTCCCGGCCGCCGATCGGCGACGACGGGTCCTGACGAGGGGCGCCGCGTTTAACCGAATCTTGATCCATCTCTTCTAAGATTCCAGGGCAAGGCGTTGCATAATGGCAACGGTCGAAAGGAATTCATGTTGTGTTCCTTTAATATTCCCTTTTTGTTCCATAGACCTGTGGATAAATTTGAGAGAATTTGTTTGAAGTCTGCCCATGGCCTGTGGCAAAGATTAGTCGTTTAGGGGCCGGCACGAGAACCGGCAGTGGACGGTATGCGGATTTTGAGCCCCCATTCGTCGGCCCGGCGGAAAAATCGGAGTATCCATGAGCAAGTCCTCCAATGGTGATTCTAAAAATACCTTGTATTGCTCTTTTTGCGGCAAGAGCCAGCACGAAGTGCGCAAGCTCATTGCCGGACCCACCGTGTTCATCTGCGATGAGTGTGTCGAACTCTGCATGGACATCATCCGGGAGGAGCATAAATCGACCCTGATTCGTTCCCAGGACGGCGTGCCGACCCCGAAGGATATTTGTTCGGTGTTGGACGATTACGTCATCGGACAGGAACATGCCAAGCGCGTGCTTTCGGTGGCGGTCCACAATCACTACAAGCGTCTTGCCCATGCCTCCCAGACGAGCGATGTGGAACTGGCCAAGTCCAACATCCTGCTGCTCGGCCCCACCGGCTGCGGCAAGACCCTGCTGGCCCAGACCCTGGCCCGCATCCTTGACGTCCCCTTCACCATGGCCGACGCCACCACACTGACCGAGGCGGGTTACGTCGGCGAGGACGTGGAAAACATCATCCTCAAGCTGCTGCAGGCGGCCGATTACAATGTCGAACGCGCCCAGCGCGGCATCGTCTATATCGACGAAGTCGACAAGATCAGCCGCAAGTCGGACAACCCGTCGATCACCCGGGACGTTTCCGGCGAAGGCGTCCAGCAGGCGCTTTTGAAAATCATGGAAGGGACCATCGCCTCGGTACCGCCCCAGGGCGGGCGCAAGCATCCCCAGCAGGAATTCCTGCAGGTGGACACCACCAATATTCTGTTCATCTGCGGCGGCGCGTTTTCGGGTCTGGAAAAGATCATTTCCGCCCGCGGGAAGACCGCGTCCATCGGCTTCGGTGCCGATGTGAGCGCGCCCGAGGATCGTAAAACCGGCGAAGTGCTGCAGGAGGTGGAGCCCGAAGACCTGCTTAAATTCGGCTTGATCCCCGAATTCGTCGGCCGCCTGCCGGTGGTGGCGACTCTTACCGATCTCGATGTGGACTCGCTGATTAGCATCCTGACCGAGCCTAAAAACGCCTTGGTCAAGCAGTACCAGCTCCTCTACGAGATGGAATCGGTGGACCTTGAATTTTCCGACGATGCGCTTCGTGCCATCGCCCGCAAGGCCATCAAGCGCAAGACCGGCGCCCGGGGCCTGCGTTCGATCATGGAAAATATCTTGCTTGAATCCATGTACGAACTGCCCAGCCTCGAGAGCGTCGAAGAGATCATGATCAGCGGCGAAGTGGTGGAAGGCCGGGCCAAGCCGCTCTATATCTATGCCGACCGCCGCGAAGACACGGGCACCAGCGCCTGAGGTGTTCCCCTTGAAAACAATTCTTTGCGGGCCACATATGGTGGCGTGCCGCTTGTTTCCGCATGATTGCAGCGGCATTAGTTGAATTTCATTAACCCTTCTCTTAGGGGGGTGGTGTAGAGTTTAATTTGGGTGGTGAGGCCACGCGCTCTTCCTCCCTTGGTTCAAAAGCGGTCCGTGCTGCCGAGGCTGACAATGACTGATCCCTCCGAAAGTACTCTTTATCCCGTTCTTCCGCTGCGCGATATCGTGGTGTTCCCCCACATGATCGTGCCGCTTTTCGTCGGCCGCGATAAGTCGGTGCAGGCACTGGAAAGCGTCATGAAGGAAGACAAGCAAATCCTTCTGGTGGCCCAGAAGGATGCCGCCCTGGACGACCCCGGAACCGATGACATTCACGATGTCGGCACCGTGGGGACGGTGCTGCAGCTCCTCAAGCTGCCCGACGGGACCGTCAAGGTCCTGGTCGAGGGTGGAAGCCGGGCGCGCATTATATCCTACGAGAAAAATGTTTCCTTCTTCCAGGCCCACGCGGTGACCATCGAAGAACGCGAAGGCGAGTCCCAGGAGATGGAGGCGTTGTCACGCGCCGTGACCAACCAGTTCGAGCGATATATCAAGCTCAACAAGAAGATCCCGCCCGAGGTGATCGTTTCCCTCAACCAGATCGAAGATCCTGGCAAGCTGGCCGACACGGTGGCTTCCCACCTGGCGCTGAAGATTTCCCAAAAACAGGGAATCCTCGAGATCGAGGATATCAGCGAGCGGCTTTCCAAGGTGCTCTCTTATATGGAATCGGAGATCGGCGTCCTGCAGGTGGAAAAACGCATCCGTGGCCGGGTCAAGCGCCAGATGGAAAAGACCCAACGCGAGTACTACCTGAACGAACAGCTCAGGGCGATTCAGAAGGAGCTGGGTGAAGGAGAAGACGGCAAGGACGAAATTTCCGAGCTGGAAGAGACCGTCAAGAAGACCAAACTTTCCAAGGAAGCGCTGGAAAAGGTGACGTCGGAGATCAAGAAGCTCCGCTCCATGGGGCCGATGTCGGCGGAAGCCACGGTGGTCCGTAATTACCTCGACTGGATTCTGGGCATTCCCTGGAAGAAGCGCACCCGCGTCAAGCGCAATATCAAGCATGCGGAAAAGATCCTGAATGCCGACCATTACGGCCTGGAAAAGGTCAAGGAGCGCATCCTCGAGTACCTCGCCGTGCAGCAGCGCGTCCAAAAGCTCAGCGGCCCGATCCTCTGCCTGGTGGGCCCGCCCGGCGTCGGCAAGACGTCGCTCGGCAAGTCCATCGCCCGGGCGACGGGGCGCAACTTCGTGCGCATGTCCTTGGGCGGCATCCGCGACGAGGCGGAAATCCGCGGCCATCGTCGGACCTATATTGGCTCGATGCCGGGCAAGGTGGTCCAGGGGATGAAAAAGGCCAAGTCCTCCAATCCGCTGTTCCTGCTGGACGAGATCGATAAACTGGGTACCGATTTCCGGGGCGATCCCTCGTCGGCCCTGCTTGAGGTGCTGGATCCCGAGCAGAATTCGACCTTCAACGATCATTACCTCGAGGTCGATTACGACCTGTCGGACGTGATGTTTATCACCACCGCCAACACCTTGCGCATGCCCCAGCCGTTGATGGACCGCATGGAGATCATCCGCATCCCGGGTTATACGGAGGAAGAGAAAAAGGAAATCGCCAAGCGGCACTTGCTCCCCAAGCAGCTCAAGGCCCATGGGCTCAAAGCCGGCGAGTGGAGTATTTCCGATGGCGCGCTTTTGGACCTGATTCGGTTCTACACCCGCGAGGCCGGTGTCCGCAATCTGGAGCGCGAGCTTGCATCGCTTCAGCGCAAGGCGGTAAAGAACATCGTGTCGGGCGACACCAAGACGGTCAAGATCACCCGGCGTAACCTCAAGGCCTATGCCGGGGTGCGCCGTTTCCGCTATGGCGAAGCCGAGGAAGAGAGCCTGATCGGCTTCACCACCGGCCTGGCCTGGACCGACGCGGGCGGCGAATTGCTGTCAATCGAGGCGGTGATGGTGCCTGGAAAGGGGCCCATCAAGCACACCGGCAAGCTCGGCGACGTGATGCAGGAATCGGTGCAGGCGGCAGATTCCTATGTGCGCTCGCGGTTGATCGATTTCGGCCTCAAGCCGACGGTGCTGGACAACAAGTCGATCCACGTCCACGTGCCCGATGGCGCCACGCCCAAGGACGGCCCGTCGGCCGGGGTGGCCATGGTGACGTCGATCGTTTCCGTGTTGACCGGAAACCCGGTCCACAAGGACCTCGCCATGACCGGCGAAATCTCCCTGCGCGGCCACGTGTTGCCCATCGGCGGGCTGAAAGAGAAGCTTTTGGCGGCGCTTAGGGGCGGCATCAAGACGGTGCTGATTCCCCAGGACAACGAAAAGGACCTGGCTGAGATCCCCGACAATGTCAAACGCGGCATGACCGTCATCCCGGTGAAGACGGTGGACGATGTGCTGGAGAAGGCCCTGCTCAATCCGCTGACGCCCATAGAGTGGATCGAGCCCGCCGAGGTGGAAGTGGCGGCCGCGGCGAAGGACGATGCCGGCCCAGGGGACGTGGTCACCCACTGACCGCCCAAGGAGGTCGAGACCCGAAAGGGGCCGGCGCGCGCCGGCCCCTTTATTGGTGAGACGATCCACCGCACCACCGCGTAAGGGGTAGGCAATAATGGGGAAAACCGAAGAAATATGTTGATAACCCGCCATCTTCCGTTGACGGCCCGGCGCGCCTCTGCGTAAACTTCCCCTCGCATAGGTGCGATTGGCGAACAGAATTAGAAGAGGGGATTGCAAGTGAACAAGAACGATCTCGTGGCCGCCGTTGCTTTAAATACGGGTCTATCGAAGGCCGACGCGGCTAAAGCAGTGGATGGTGTGTTCAGCACGGTTAGTGGGGCGCTTCAGCAAGGGGAAGACGTGCGGCTTGTGGGGTTTGGCACCTTCAGTGTCGTCAACCGCAAGGCATCGATGGGCCGTAATCCGCGGACGGGTGAGCCCATCCATATTCCGGCTTCGCGACAGCCCAAGTTCAAGGCCGGAAAGGGCCTGAAGCAGTCCGTCAATAGTTAGCCTGATTTCCAATTCAGAAAGGCCGGCTGTTTATGGCAGTCGGCCTTTTTTAGTTTCGGCCCTGGGGGCGCCAGGTCCCGTGCGAGGAGGGCGGTTAGCTCAGTTGGAAGAGCACCTCGTTTACACCGAGGGGGTCGGCGGTTCGAGCCCGTCACCGCCCACCAAGGATACCAACGGCAGGGGATCATGGCTCATTCGTTGGCGCGAACAGTGTGCGCGCAAACCCCAGCGTACCGGCCATCCCGCGTAGGCCTTTCCGGGCCGACCTTGCGCTCGGCGGCTTCACCGGCCGGGCCCCCGGGCGGTGGTGTTGACCGGCCCCGGCGGGCATCGGAATTTAACTTTCCGCAACCTTTTGTCTGTACCAAGACATCGTATAAAAAGGGAGATTCCCGAGACCCATGCAGATTGGGAACGGTGCCACGCCATGAACCTTCAGCCGCCCGCCCTCGAGGTCACAAACCTCACTAAGGTCTTCGACAAGCCCGCCGTCGAGGGGCTCAACCTCAGGATCGAAGCGGGTGAATTTTACGCGCTTCTTGGTCCCAACGGCGCCGGCAAAACCACTACCCTGAAGATCGTCGCCGGACTCTTGCATCCCAATGCCGGCACCGTGAAGGTGTTCGGCATCGACGCCCTCGGTGATCCCATCGCGGCCAAGCAATTGATCGCCTGGGTCCCCGACGAGCCGATGATCTACGACAAGCTGACGCCGTTGGAGTACCTGGAATTCGTCGCCGGCCTGTGGGGCATGGATGCGCCGCGCGCCGAGCAGCGCGCCCGCGAGCTCATCGAATGGCTGGGTCTGGGGCCCAATGCCCATGACCGTTGCCAGGGTTTTTCCAGGGGCATGCGCCAAAAGGTGGCCTTGGCCGGGGCGCTGGTTCACGACCCGCGCCTGCTCATCCTTGACGAGCCGCTGACCGCTCTCGACGCCGGTTCGGCCCGGCAGGTGAAGGAGGTGCTCGCCGAGCGCAGGGAAGGCGGCGTCGCGGTGATCATGACCACCCATATCCTCGAGGTCGCCGAACGCATGGCGGAACGCATCGGCGTCATCAACAAGGGGCGGCTGATTGCCGAAGGCACGCTGGAGGAGCTGCGCGGCCAGGCCGGTCCGGTCGGTGACAGCCTGGAAGATATCTTCCTCCATCTGGTCGCCGAAAAAAGCGGCACGGCGTGAACCCGCCAGGGACTTATGCCTGGTTCGCGCGGCACGAGATGCGCCTGTTCTGGCGCGACTGGGTCGGCTTGTTGAGCGCCGGGCGGTCCAAACCCATCAGGGGGCTGGTGATCGCCGCCGTGGTCTTCTTCGGCATCATGCATCTGCTGGCCTATGCCATCATCGCGCCCTTGGCGGAATCGCCAATCGTGCCCGACAAGAAGACCCTGCTCATCGTCACCGGCGGCCTGTTCCTATCCGTGACGACGATGGTTTCCCATGCCATGGATTCGGTGACCCGCAGCTTCTATGCGCGCGGCGACCTTGATCTCATCCTGTCTTCGCCGGCGCCCCCCAACCGCGTCTTCGCCGTGCGCATGCTCGCCATCACGTTGGCGACCATGGTTTTGACACTGGTCATCGCCGGGCCCTTCATCAATGCCTTGGCCGTCCTCGATAGCGCGGTATGGCTTGGGGCTTACGCAACCATCATCGCCCTGGGCGCGGGCTCCACGGCGCTCGCCATCGTCATGACCATCGGCCTGTTCCGCGTCCTCGGTCCCAAGCTGACGCGGATCATCTCCCAGATCGTGTCGGCGGTGATCGGCGCGGCCTTCGTGATCGGCGTGCAAGTGGCGGCGATTCTTTCCATCGGCAGCTACGCGCGGCTGTCTTTCCTGGGTTCGGAAACGGTGGTGGCCCTGGCGCCCGAAGCAGCCAGCCCGATCTGGTGGCCGGCGCGCGCGGTCATGGGGGAGACGGCGATCTTGGCGGCATTGCTGGTGGGCGGCGGTGCCGTGCTGGCCCTGGTCATCGTCATGTCGGCGGGGAATTACGGTAGCCACGTGATCGCCGCGTCAGGCATCGCTTTCGATGAATTCAAAAACCGCCGCCCTGGCCGCCCTTTCCGCGCGGGATCAAAAAAGCGGGCGCTTCGCCGCAAGGAATGGATGGCGCTCCGGCGCGACCCCTGGCTGATGTCGGAATCCCTCATGCAGATTCTCTATCTGCTGCCGCCGGCCCTGCTGCTTTGGTTGAACTTCGCCGAAAGTATCGGTTCGCTTCTGATCCTGGTGCCCATCATGGTCATGGCCGGGGGACAGCTCGGCGGCGGCCTCGCCTGGCTGGTCATCTCCGGGGAAGACGCGCCGGACCTGATCGGCTCGGCGCCGGTCTCCGTCGGCGCCATCATCGCGGCAAAGATCGAGGCCGTGCTCGCCGCCGTTGCCCTGGTTTTCGCGCCGCTTCTGGTCGGGCTTGTCCTGGCCGCGCCGAAACTCGCCGCGGTGGCGGCGCTGGGGATCGGCATCTCGGCGCTGTCGGCCACGATGATCCAGATCTGGTTCCGGGCCCAGGCCAAGCGAACCCGGTTCCGCAGCCGCCAGACGTCGTCCCGCCTGGCGACATTGGCGGAGGCGCTTTCCTCGATCTCATGGGCCGGCACGGCGGCACTGGCGGCCATGGGCACCTGGCTGGCGGTTGGGGCCGCGTTATTCGCGGCGATCACCCTGGCCTGCGCCTGGGCCATGAGCCCGAGCCGCTCCATGGCCAGCTACATGGATCCCTGAGGCTTGCCCGCCCCGCCGCCATGGTCGCCCATCCCCCGGTGCCGGCGGGAGGCGTTCCCGGCACCCCGTTAAAGTGACATTGTGGGATTCGCGGTCTAAGATCGGAACCTAACAAAAAGGGGGCCGGACCTGGTCCGAGCCCCCTGCATGGGGCCCGTCGTCCGGCGCATCGCGATCACGATGACCGCCACGCGGGGTCGGAAATGCCGTGCCGTGAGGGCGAGTCCGGGACCATGCCGGGCCCCTGGGACGGTCCAAACGAAGGGAAACATCGAATATGACCATCGACAGTGTTGAACTGAGAGGGGCCGAGAAGAAGGAGGCCTTCTTCAGGGCCGCCGAGGAGGAAGTCCACGCTTTCGCGTTCACGGTACCCGATGTGGAGGCCCCCAACGGGCGCATCAACTGCTATCTCGCCAAGACCGATAGCTGCAGCGCGACAATTTTAGTGCTGCGCGACGGCTACAAGGCCTCTCACCACTATCATCCCAACCAGGACGGCATTTGGGTGGTGCTCAAGGGCCGGGTGCGCTTCTTCGGCGGTGCCGACGAAAAAGACATGGGCGTCTACGGACCCTTCGAGGGCATCAAGCAGCCGGAGAATTCGCGCTACGGATTTCAGGCGGTGGGCGACGAGGAGGCCTGGCTCATGCAGATCGCGGGATTTCCCCAGGGGGCCGAGGTGGCGAAACGGATTCCCATCGGCGCCCCGCCGGCGCGGGAAGGCGGGGTCAAGTTCGACATGGCGCGGCCGGTCGGCCCATAGCCCGGTCTCGGCCCCAAGCCGTGGGCAGGTTCGCCGGCCCTCTGGCGAAGCCCCGCGAACAGGAGTTCCATGATGGCGGCAAACGGATTCATATCGGCGGATTCCCACGTCAACGAGCCCGAAGCGGTTTGGGACGCGATCCCCAAGGACCTGCGCGTCCGCGGCCCCCATTTCATCCAGGACCCGCCCGGCAAGAAGGGGCTCTACATCTGTTTCGAGGGCCACGAGCCCGATCCCGTGGGCCAGACCTTTCTCGCCGGTACGGGACGGGAACCGGATATCGTCAAGGACACCATCGAGAACTTCACCTGGGACAAGTGGCCCGGGCCCTGGGACCCCAAGGCGCGGATCGGCGACATGGACCTCGACGGGGTGGAGATCGAGGTTCTCTATCCTTCCATGGCGCGGAATTTTTACGGCCTCCATGGCCAAGACACGCCGCTCCAACTGGCCGGCATCCGGGCCTATAACGACTGGATCGTGGAATATTGCGCGGCGGTCCCCGGCCGGCTGTTCGCGGTTTCCATGCTGTCGGTTCTCGATATCGGCTGGTCGGTGGAAGAAATGAAACGGTGTGCCAGGCTTGGTCACAAGGGCGTCATGCTGCCCCCGGGCCTGCCCGAATCCATGAGTTACGCCGACCCGGCGTTCGAGCCCATCTGGACCGTGGCCGAGGACATGGATCTGCCGGTTCATTTCCATATCAACATCAATCAAAGCGCCGATAGGTTGGTCTATGGGCGCCAAGAGAAGTCGATGCTTCAAGCGGGGAACCGCGCGGTCAAACGCCAAGTGTACGATGCCGCGGGGTTGATGAAGGATCTCCTGTTCGGCCTGGTGTTGGAAGGCCACCCCCGCATGCGCGTGGTTTTCGCCGAATACGAACTCTCTTGGATCCTCCCCTTCATGACCAGGATGGACGGCACCGTGCGCCGTTTCGGCCAGGAAAATCCCGACATTCCCCATATGACCGCCCTGGCCAGCGAAACCATCCGCCGCCAAGTCTACTTCACCTTCCAAAACGATCCGGCGGGGATCGCCGGGGCGGCCGCCCTGGGCCTGCTCGACAACTGCATGTGGGCCAACGACTACCCCCACGGCGGGTCCACCTGGCCCAAGTCGAAGGAAATCGTCGCCGCCCAGCTCGGCGGGCTCGACGCCGAAGCGGTGCGCAAACTGGTCTGGGACAACGCGGCCAGTTTTTACGGGATCGCCTAGGGACGAACGGCTTGCGCCTTCACCCGGCCTGGCCCGCGACGGTCGGGGCCGACAACGAGAGCAAAAAGCGGAGAAGAGACCAATGGAACCGCAACGCTATGGCCCCTTCCCCTACCGGACGGCGCGCGACCTGCTGTCCTTCCGCTGGCCGGGCGATGCCCGGCTCGCCGTCTGGGTGATCCCCAATATCGAATTTTTCCCCCTCGACGAGCCGATCCCCGGCGGCCGCGGGGTGCCCGATCTCAACGCCTGGTCGAAGCGCGATTACGGCAACCGAATCGGCGTCTTCCGGCTGATGGATACCTTGGCGCGCTTCGGCTTCAAGGGCACGGTGGCGCTGAATTCGGACATTTGCGCGGCCCATCCGCAGATCATCAGCGAGGCCATGCGCCTTGACTGGGAGCTGATGGGCCATTGCGAAACCAACGCCCGGGCCTTGAATACCATCCCCGAGGACGACGAAGCCGCCGTCATCAGCAACGTCGTCGCGACCATCGAGCGGGCCAGCGGCGCGCGCCCCAGGGGTTGGCTCGGCGCCGGCCTGCAAGAGACCTGGCGGACCCTCGAACACCTCTGCGATGCCGGGTTGGATTACGTCGCCGATTGGGCCAACGACGACCAACCCTACATGATGTATCTGGGCGACCGGCGCCTGGTGTCGATCCCCTATACGCTCGAAATCAACGACCGCCCAGCGTTCGAAAGGTATTATCGCTCATCCGCCGAGTTCGAGCAGATGATCCGCGACCAGTTCGACGTGCTCTACCGGGAAAGCGAGCGGGTGGCCAAGGTCATGGCCATCGCCCTTCATCCCTTCCTGATCGGCGTGCCGCACCGGATCGGGGCGCTTGAAAACGCACTGGATTATATCCGCGGCCATGACGGGGTGTGGGCGGCGACCGGAAGCGAAATCGTCGATCACTTCGTGGCCGTGGCGGGCGACGATTAAGCGCGCGCCGGAAGCCCTCGGCGAACGACAGTCGTTAACCTCATGTCCGCTTTTGACCCAAAGCGGACATAAGCCGTTTTCGTGAAGGGCAGCGCCGCCCGTTCATTTGGCGCTTTTCAGCGTGAATTACTTAGGAGAATATTGCCAACCCTGCTAGTTTGGTTGTCTTCCTGATATACGCCGCTTCGGGTAGAGAAATGGTCCGTCATGAGCTCTACGTTGAAACCCGCACCCGAAATGGATATCGACCCCAAGGTGCGCAACTGCCTCTCCTGCCTGCGTCCGTTCACCAGAGAATGGGCGGGCGAGCGCATCTGCCCCAAATGCAAGCACTCGTCATCGTGGCGCATGGGCTCCCTGCCCCAGTGGCATGTGCACTCCAAGAAGTAGTCCCCGTTAGCAGCATGGCACGTGATGCACACTCCGACATACCGCCCGGGCAGCGCTTTAAACAGAATGGCATTGTGTGGGAGGTTATGAAATTCACTTCTGTGCACGGTATCCCCCA
>SMXQ01000098.1 GCA_004356985.1 Alphaproteobacteria bacterium
ACGTCGCCGCCGACCAGGGGCGTGTCCGTGGTGCCGAGTTTCGCGGCGATGAAATCGGCGCGCGGCTCGGGATCGAAAAACACCACCGGCTCGTCGCGCGCCAGCGCGCATTGGGCAAAGGCGGTGCCGATCAGCCCGGCGCCGGTGATCATGGTGGTCATGGGCTCCCTCCGTTCATATTCTCAACCGAATCTCGGCTTGAGGCCGCCCAGTTTCCCGGCCCCGGGGCGGGCGGCCTGGAACCTTTGGTAGACCAGTTGGGGCGCCCGCGCAACCGCCGGGGAAATCGCAATCCGCCCCGCTGCCGGCCCATGGGTTTGATGAAACCCGGCGTTTCTTCTAAGCTCGTGCTCTTCAATAGACAAGGCATCCAAGCGGCGGCACGCAATGCCGCGGGAACACCGGGAGGTAGAGACATGTGCGCAGCACCCGTAGAGATCACGCGGAGCAACGAACCCGACGGCCTGGTCACCGAGGAAGAGCGCGAGACCCGGGTCAACCTCGCCGCCCTGTACCGGCTGACCGCCCATTACGGCATGGACGATAAGACCTCGACCCATATCTCGGCGCGCGTGCCGGGGACCGACGACCAGTTCCTTCTCAACCCCCAGGGCAGGCTGTTTCATCAGATGAAGGCATCGGACCTGATCAAGATCAACATGGCAGGCGAGATCCTCAGCGACACGCCCCATACGGTGATCCGGGCCGGTTACGTGATCCATTCGGCGGTGCTCGGCGCGCGGCCCGACGTGGACTGCGTCATCCATACCCACACCACCGCCGGCATGGCGGTCTCCGCCCTCAAATGCGGGCTGCTGCCGGTCAACCAGAAATCCATGAAATACGTGGCCTCCATGGCCTATCACGACTATGAGGGCTTCGCCACGGACCTGGACGAACGCGAGCGCCTGGTGGCCGATCTCGGCACCGAAAACTGGCTGATCCTCCGCAATCACGGGCTTTTGGTCTGCGGTCCCAGCATGTGGACGGCGTTCTCCTGGATGCATTCCCTGGAATCCGCCTGCCGGGTGCAGGTGGCGGCCATGAACACCGGCAGTGAGCTCACCCTGCCCTCCCAGGAGGTCATCGATCACGCGGCGGACCAGGCCAACCGGCCGCGCGACCACTTAACGCCGCCCGCCGAATGGCAGTCGCACCTGGACATGCTCGACGCCCAGGACCCAAGCTTCCGGGATTGACCGGCGGCGGGGAAGGCCGCGCCGCCGTTTGGGCGGTGATCCCGTCTTAGACCTCGGCGGCAGGCAGCGGCGACCGGCCGCGGATTTGGTCGCTGGCCTTTTCCGCCATCATGACGACGCAGGCATTGATGTTGCCCGACACCAGGTCGGGCATGGTCGAGGCATCCACCACCCGCAGGTTGTCCGCCCCGCGCACCCGGAATTCGCCGTCCACCACGGCGTCGGCGCCCACCCCCATGACGCAGGTGGCGCAGGGATGATGGGCGGTGACGGCGGTCGCCCGAATCCAGGCGTCGATATCGGCGGTGGCGGTGACGTCCGCGCCCGGCGCCGTCTCAATGCCCCGGAAGTCGTCCATGGCGGGTTGGGCCATAATCTCCCGGCAAATTTGGAATCCCTTGCGCAAGGTGTCCATGTCGCCCGGTTCGGCGAAGAAATTCTGCTGGATTCGCACCTTGTCGAAGGGGTCGGAGGAGGCAAGGGCGAGCCAACCCCGGCTTTGCGGATGCAACAGCACCGGGCGCACCCCGCAAAGGTCGGCCTGGGGCTTGCGGATGCCCGGGAACCACAGGTGCGGCGCGGTGGAGACACCGCGGAACATCAGTTGGATGTTGGGCGCGGTGAGGCCGTCTTCGGTCCTGATATAGCCGTGCATGCCGCCGGGGAAAATCGTCGCCGGCCCGGTGCCGAACAGGTGGGCGCGGATGATGTTCACAATCATCCGGTCGGCGCGCAATTCACCGACGAAGGGGCCGGGCACCGGGCGCTTGTTGTAGACGATGACGGCGATGTGGTCCTGCAGGTTGCGCCCGACCCCGGGCAGGTCGACCAGGGCCGTGATGCCAAGCTTCCTGAGCGCGTCCGCCGGGCCGATGCCCGACAACATCAAGAGCTGGGGCGAGTTGAAGACGCCGGCAGATAGGATGACCTGGCTGGCCGCGTGGGCCACCTTGGTTTGGCCACCTTGAACATATTCGATGCCCGTGGCCCGGCTGCCCTCCATGATGATGCGGGTGGCGTGGGCGCCGGTTTCCAGGGTGACGTTGCCCCGGGCCATGGCCGGGCGCAAATAGGCGTCGGCGAGGCTGTGGCGGCGCCCGCCCAAGATGTTGTTCTGGGCCCGGGCGATGCCCTCCTGGGAGGCGCCGTTGTGATCCGTGGTGAAGGGGTAGCCCTGGGCCGCCGAAGCCTCCATGTAGGCATCGAACAACGGGTCAACGGTCCGCCCGCGCCGGATATGCAAGGGCCCGTCGCCGCCGCGGTAGGTGTTGGCGCCCTCCTCCCAGGTTTCGGCGCGCCGGAAATAGGGCAGCACATGGGCATAGGACCAACCGGGGAGGCCGCGTGCCGCCCAGCGGTCGTAGTCGCCCCGGTTGCCCCTGACCCAACCGATGTTGTTGATGGTGGACGAGCCGCCCACCACCTTGCCCCGCATGGCTTCGATGGAACGCCCGCCGAGACCGGGTTCGGGCTCGGTATCGTAGCCCCAGTCGTGGCTCCGCCTTTCGTGCATGACGCCGATGCCGATGGGGATGCGGATAAAGGGATCGCGGTCGGCGCCGCCGGCCTCGAGCACCAGGATGGAAACGCCGGCATCCTCGCCCAGGCGTCCGGCGAGCACGCTGCCCGCCGAACCGGAACCGACGATGACGTAATCGAAGTTTGCCACCTACCCTAGCCCCGCGACGGCGAATGCCAGCGCCGGCCTGTCATGGCCTGCTCAATCCAACCCATAGAGCGCCCGCGGGTTGTCCCAGAGAATCTTGTCGGCCACTTGGGGGCTGATGCCGTCGGTCTGGCGCAGCATGGTTAGGGAATCGATGTGGCTGGAAAAATCGCTATGGCCGTAATCGGTGCCGATCACCAGATTGTCTTCGCCGGCCGCGGCGATCACCTGGGGCAGGTCGTCGGCCACCTCGCAGGCGACATAGATGTGGTTTTCCGCCAACACGTCGTCGGCCAGGCGCTTGCCCGAGCGCGCCATGCGCTGGCGCAGGTCGTTGAGGATGAAGGGCAGCCAATCGGAACCCGCCTCGATGATGCCCCAGCGAATATCGGGAAACCGCGAAGGGATGCCGTTCAAAACCAGGGAATGGAAACAGCCGACGGTCACCAGCTTGAACTTGGTGAAGGTGGAGTCGCGCTGATAGAAATCATGGATAGCGAAACTGCCGTTGCCAAGATGCACGGTGATGGCAAGGTCGAGTTCGCTGGCGATCTCGTAGAGCGGGAAAAAATATTCGTCGGATAGGGGCCGCTCGCACTCCAGGGGCCGCATGAAGATACCGCAGGCGCCGTTGTCCTTGGCGAATTTCAGCTCGTCCCGCGCCTTGCCGAGGCTGAGAACCGGCGGCACCGCGGCCCAGCGCAACCGCCCCGCGCCTTGCTTCCAGATATCGGCGAGCCAGCGGTTGTAGGACCGCGCCAGGGCAAGTTCCAGGGGCGCATTATCGGCGATGGGCCGCAGCATGAGGGTCGGGAACAGGACCTGGACATCGACGCCGAGCGCGTCCATGTGCTCCAGCCTGGCGCCGACCTCACGCATCTCCCGGGAATCGATGGGCGTGTTGAGGCCCAGGTTGCGGTCGCGGCTGTGGACGCGGCCGTTGATGATCCAAAATTCCCGCTGCGCCTCGCCCACAGTGTTGATTAATTCCTTGCCGGCGATCTGTTCGGTGATGACCGGCAGGAAGCGTTTGTCCTCACCCTCGAGGTGGGCCCAAGTCGCCATGGATTCTATGACATGGGCGTCTGCATCGACCGTCGGCATGTTCACTCCCCCTATCGGCGTTCAACGCCGTTGGAACTTGCCGCTAGGTTAGCAGGGTTTGGCGCCCCGGTTAAGACGCGCGGTCCCGCGACCCAACGCCGGGATCCTCAGACGCGGGCCTCCACCGGCGCCTCGCCGGCAACCGCATAGCGCCGCACCCACCAGACCCCGAGGTAGATCAAAGGCGTATCGGCCGCCGCCATCAGCAGTTTGAAGAGATAGCTCGCGGCGATGATCTTGGCCACCAGCCGCCAATCGAGGCCAAGGCCGAAGCCGAGGAAGATGGAATTGACGATGATGGTGTCGACCAGTTGGGATACCATGGTGGACGCGTTGTTGCGCAGCCACAGATGGCGCCCCCCGGTCACGTCCTTCCAGAAGTGGAACATCCTCACGTCCATGAGTTGGGCCACCAGATAGGCGGTCATGGAGCCGAAGATCAGGATGCCCGGCAGGGTGAACACCGATTCGAACGCTTGCTGCATTTCCGCCACCGAGCCGTAAAGGGGATTGCCCGACGGCCAGACCGGCGAACCGGGCAGGACCAAGGAAATCTCGATCAGCACAAGGGACAGAAGGCTCATCACGAACCCGGTCGCGACCATCAGGTTGGCCCGCTTGCGGCCGTAGACCTCGCACACGATATCGGTGAGGAGGAAGGTAATGGGATAGGTGATCAGGCCCGTGGTCAGGGTGATCGCCTCGCCGAACAGGCCGTTGGGCAGGGATTGCGGAAAGGCCAGGAACAATTTCACGCCGATGATGTTGGTCAACACCAGCACCACCACGAACCCCGCCATCAAGACGGCGAACACGCTTTCGGACCTGGGCACGGTTTCGCTGATCCCGTTCACGGCCGTTCCCTTGGCGCTGCTTCCCACGGCGCCACGGTATCAGAGGCGACAACTCGTGCAAACGCCCGCCGCGGCCTCTTTGGGACCGGATGCCGCCCCTGGCGCCGGCGAAAGGGCGCTGAATTTTAAGAAACACTTAATATTCATTCGAAAAATCTATTAACATTTGATTAGAATGCGCCGCAGAGCTAAGCATCTATTCACACATTCGGGCATAAATTAGTCACTGAGCCGCGCTATCTGCGGATTCCGATGGTAAACGACACCGGTTCCGCGACTTGGCGCGAGCAGTGATTATTTTTGGCTCGGGCGATTGGACTCTTTACTAAATAAAATCGTTGCCGCGATCGGATCGTGGTTGGTCATTCTCGCTATCCTGGCGGCCTTTTGGGCGTTGTCGGGGAGCGGCGGCGTCATGCTATTCGGCGCCGGTGACGCCGCCAGCGACGCCGTGGCCAACTGGACCTTCGCCTCGGTCATCGGCTGGGCCCTGACCACGGTTCTGGTTCCGATCGTCGGCGCGGTGGTGGTCTGGCGCTACTACACCGTCCTCCAGGTGAAAAAGCTCTTGAGCGAGCTCAGGGTCAGCCAGCTCATGACCAAAAAAAGCCTGAGCCAGAGCGAGCGGCGGGTGCGCGGCATCATGGACCACGCCGCCGACGGGATCATTACCATCAGTGATAGGGGCAAGATCGAATCGTTCAGCCGCGCGGCGGAGAGAATATTCGGCTACAAGGCCGAGGAGATCATCGGCGAAAACGTCTCTATTTTGATGACCACGGCCGATGCCCGGCTCCACGACGGGCACCTCCACAAATATTTCAATACGGGCAAGAGCAGCCTCATCGGCAAGGGCCCCCGTGAAATGACGGGCCGGCACAAGGACGGCTCAACTTTCCCCATGGAACTTTCCGTGGCCGAGATAATGCTTGGGGAAGACCGAATTTTCATCGGCATCACGCGCGATATCCACCGGCGCAAAGAGGCGGAGAGCAATGCGACGGAGCGTTCGCGGCTGCTCAACATCGTCATCGAGAACATGGACCAGGGCATCGCCGTGATGGATCCGGACCGCAAACTGGTGGCCTTCAACCGAAAGTTCGCCGAACTCGCCGAAATGCCCGAAGACTCTCTCGACCTTGAAATGGACGGGACCGCGATCCTCGCTCTCGGCGGCGAAGTGGCGGTCCCCGAATCCGGCTCCGACGAGCCGATCCTGGAAAGCGCCATCCACAGGGAATTCCATCATTCCGACGGCAAGGCGCTCCTCGCCGACCTGATGCCGCTGCCGAGCGGTGGGGTCATCGCCAGCCTCACCGACATATCGAGTGGCAAACCGGCCCGGAGCATGGCAACCCCCGTCGACCCCACGCCCGGCTTAACCGCCGAAGACATGCGCCGCCTGGACGCCGACTTCAAGAGCATCAAGGGGGAACGCAAAGCCCTCGAGGAAGGTCAAATAAGGCTGGCGCAGGACCGTGAGCGCCTGGAGCGGAACCGCCAACAGGTCGGGGAGTGGAAGCACAAGGCGGATTCGGACCTTGGCAACGCCCGCAAGGAGTCGGAACAGGCCCGGAAAGAGGCGCTGCAGGCCCAAGGAGCCCTCGGCGACGCCCGCGAGGAAGCGCGGCGCATTCTCCAGGATTTCCAGCAGACCCAAACGCATCTGGCCAGCGCGCGGAGCGCGGCAGAAGCGGCCGAGCAGGAAGCCCTGCAGGCGCGCGATGCTCTTGAAAGCGCCAACAACGAATTGTCCCGCGCTCAAACCGACACCCAGCGGGTGCGCCAGGAACTGGAGCAGACCCATATCGAGCTTGGCGCCTCCAACGAGACGGCGGCACGCGCCAAACAGGATGCCGAGCGTCTGCGCGACGATCTGCGCAACGACAAGCAGCACAGCCAAGAGGATATCGCCGGCTATCGGCAAAAGACGCAAAAGGAACTACGCCTTGCCCGGGACGAGGCCCAACAGACCCGCCAGGAGTTGAACCAAGCCCAAACCGAGTTGGCGGCCTCCCAGGAGACCGCGAGCCAAGCACAGCAGCAAGCGAAACGGCTTAAGGACGATCTCGACGGCTCCCGGGATCAGGCCCAAAAGGATCTTCGACAGGCGCGCCAAGAGGTCGAGCGTGTCGAGGCGGACATCCAATGCCTGAAGACCGAACGCTCGAGCACCCAGCAGGAAGCCGAACAACTCCGCGCCGAGTTGGACACTTCCGTGGAGAAAGGCACCGTCGCCGAGGATGAGGCACGGCGTATCCAGGACGACTTGCGCCAAGTGCGCCAAGCGCTGTCGACAGCCGAGGCGCAGAGGACCGATGCCCAAGGCGAGGCCGAGCAGACGCGGGCCGAGGCCGCGGCCATGGGCGAAGAGCTGCAAGATTCGCAAAAAGCGCTCGGCCACGCCCAAGAGGCATTGGCGGGCGTCGAGGAAGGAGCCCAGCGGGCGGCTGCGGACTTGGCCGCCACCCGGGAGGAAGCGGACCAGGCACGGGCCGAGGCCGAGCAGGCACGCTCGGAGACCGACCGCATGCGCGACGCCCAGCACAAGGGGCGGCAACAGGCGGAACAGATCCAGGGCGACCTGGAAGGCTCCAAGGTGGAGAACGCCCAGGCCCGGGCCG
>SMXQ01000099.1 GCA_004356985.1 Alphaproteobacteria bacterium
GAACAGGAACTGCTCGACGCCAATGTCAACCTGGTCCGCTCGGAACGCGACGAACTGGTGGCTCGCTTCGAACTCAAGTCGGCGGTGGGGGGGCTGACGGCTCGGGAGCTCAAGCTTCCCGTCGATATTTACGACCCGGAACGCTATTACCGGCGGGTCAGGAATCGCTGGTTCGGCGGTGATGGTTCGGGGGCCCGAGATCCCCGCTAAGACCATATATTTACGTTCCTTTTATCATTTTGATCCATGTACTATGGGGCGTTAACCAAATTTTGGCGCGGTGACGCCTTATGCCCCCACCGCGCCCGCCAACGAGCCAAGCCATGAGCGACGAAAAAGCCCAGCAGCCGGAACCGACCATGGAGGAAATTCTTGCCTCCATCCGCCGCATCATTGCCGACGACGACGAAAGCGTTAGCCAAGAGGAAGCCAATGCCGGGGCGGGCACGGGCGAACAGGCCGATGCCGACGAGGCCCCCGCCGGTGGGGAAGATGAAAAGAAAGAGGAAGAAATAGCGGAAGGGGAAGAGGATTCCGGCGACGATGTCCTCGAGCTGGTAGACAAGGTCGACGACCCGGTAGACAGCGATGGTGGGGATGGTGAGCCCGAGCCGGGTGAAGAACCCCAAGGTGAACCTGAACCCCAAGGCGAACCCGAAGATACCGCTTCCGAGGGCGAGGATGAGCCGGTTGCCGAAGATGCCGGTGAGCCAGCGCCTTCGGACGAGCAGCCCGACGAAGCCGAGCCGGGCGAGCCATCCGCCGCGGCCGAGCCCGCGTCCCCGGGTGGCCATGAATCCCTCATCTCCGCCGCCGCCGCGGCGGCGGCCGGCAGCACCTTCACCGAACTTGCCAAGGCCATGGACCGGGAACCGGAGATCGTCGGCAATGTGGCGCTGGGATCTGGGAATACCCTTGAGGACCTGGTCAAGGAGATGCTCAGGCCCATGCTCAAAGAGTGGCTTGACCAAAATCTCCCGGCCCTGGTAAAGCATTTGGTCAGGAAAGAAATTCAGCGGATGGTCAGCCGGGCCGAGGATATCTAAGCCGATCATGCAATCCGTTCCCGTCCGGGTGCGGCCGCCTGCGACACGGAAATGGTGACCAGCAATGCTGGAAAAGTTCTATCGGCCCAAAGAGGTCGAGGAAAAAATTTATGCACAATGGGAAGCGTCGGGCGCCTTCGCGTGCGGCCGCAAGGCCGGCGGCGTTCCCTATACCATCGTCATTCCGCCGCCCAATGTGACCGGCAGCCTGCATCTGGGCCACGCGCTGAACAATACGCTTCAGGATATCTTGGTGCGTTCGCAACGGATGCGCGGACGCGACGTGCTTTGGCAGCCGGGCATGGATCATGCCGGAATCGCCACGCAAATGGTGGTCGAACGGCAATTGGCGGAGGAGGGAATCGCCCTTGACCGTGGGCTTCCGCCGCCCGATTCCAAGACCCAGTTGATCGGCCGCGACGATTTCGTCGCCCGGGTATGGAAGTGGAAGGAGCAATCGGGCGGCACCATCGTCAACCAACTGCGCCGCCTGGGCGCCTCGTGCGATTGGTCGCGCGAACGCTTCACCATGGACCAAGGCCTCTCGGCGGCGGTCCGCAAGGTGTTCGTCGCCCTTTACCGCAAAGGCCTGATCTACAAGGACAAGCGGCTGATCAATTGGGACCCCCAGCTGCACACGGCGATTTCCGACCTCGAGGTCGAACAGCGCGAGCTCACGGGCAGGCTCTGGTACTTCCGCTATCCCATCGAGGGGATGGCGGGGAAGTTCATCACCGTTGCCACCACGCGGCCGGAAACCATGCTGGGCGACACCGCCGTCGCCGTCCATCCCGACGACGCGCGCTACCGCGAATTCGTCGGCCAGTACTGCCGCCTGCCCATCGCCGGCCGCCTGATCCCCATCGTCGCCGATGAATACGCCGATCCCGAGAAAGGCTCGGGCGCCGTCAAGGTCACCCCGGGCCACGACTTCAACGATTTCGAGGTCGGCCGCCGCCACGGCCTCGAGATGATCAACCTCTTCGACGAGGACGCCAAACTGAACGAAAACGCGCCCCCCGCCTACCGGGGCATCGACCGCTTCGAGGCGCGCGACATGGTGGTGGCGGAAATGGAACGCCTGGGTTTGTTGGAAAAGGCCGAGGACAACGTCATGACCATCCCCTATGGCGACCGCTCCGGCGTCGTCATCGAGCCCTGGCTCATGGACCAGTGGTACGTCGATGCCAAGACCCTGGCCGGACCGGCGGTGGCGGCGGTGGAAAGCGGCAAGACGGTCTTCGTGCCTAAGAATTGGGAAAACACCTATTTCGAATGGATGCGCAATATCGAACCTTGGTGCATCTCGCGCCAGCTGTGGTGGGGCCACCGGATTCCGGCCTGGTACGGCCCCGACGGCGAAATCTTCGTCGCCGAGACGGCGGAAGAGGCGGCAGCGGCGGCGGAGGCGCATTACGGAAAACCGGTCACTCTCGACCAGGAAACCGACGTTCTCGACACCTGGTTCTCGTCGGCGCTGTGGCCCTTTTCGACCTTGGGCTGGCCCGAACAGACCCCGGTTTTGGCGCGCTATTACCCCACCGACGTCCTGGTCACCAGCTTCGACATCATCTTTTTCTGGGTCGCCAGGATGATGATGATGGGGATTCATTTCATGGGCGAGGCGCCGTTCCACACGGTCTACATTCATGCCCTGGTGCGCGATGAGAAAGGGCAGAAAATGTCCAAGTCCAAGGGCAATGTCATCGACCCCTTGGATCTGGTCGAAAAATTCGGCACCGATTCCTTGCGTTTCACCCTCGCCGCCCTGGCCGCCCAGGGCCGCGACGTGCGGCTCGCCGAGGCCCGCGTCGAGGGCTACCGCAACTTCGCCACCAAGCTTTGGAACGCGGCGCGCTACTGCCAGATCAACGGCTGCGCCCCGGTCCAGGGATTCGATCCCAAGGGTTGCGCGCTTACCGTCAACAAATGGATCATCAGCCAAACCGCCACGGCCGCGGCCGACGTCACCGCGGCCCTCGATAATTACAGGTTCAACGAGGCGGCCGGCGCCATCTATCAATTTTCCTGGGGCACCTTCTGCGACTGGTACCTGGAATTCACCAAGCCGATCCTGGCCGACGGCGATGGCGCCGCGGCGGCCGAAACCCGGGCCACCACCGCCTGGGTGCTGGACCAGATCCTGCGGCTCCTCCATCCCTTCATGCCGTTCATCACCGAAGAACTTTGGTCGGCCATGGCTTCGCGGCGTGATTCCATGTTGATCGCCGAATCCTGGCCGGATACCGGCGTCGCCCTGGCCGCGCCCGAAGCCGAGGCAGAACTCGACTGGGTGGTGCGGCTGATTTCCGAGATCAGGGCGGTGCGGGCGGAAATGAACGTGCCCGCCGGCGCTAGGCTGGAGCTCGCCATTCACGGCCTGGCGGCGGACAAGCAACCGTGGCTCGCGGCCTTCGATGCCCAGATCAGGGGCCTCGCGCGCCTGCAATCGGTGACCGTGACCACGGCCGAAGGCGCCGGGGCGGCGGACATTCCCCAAGGCAGCATCCAGATCGTCATCGACGAGGCCACGGTGATCCTGCCGCTCGCCGGCATCATCGACCTCGACCAGGAACGCGGGCGCCTGGAAAAGGAGATCGCCAAGGCGGCGGGCGAGATCGGCAAGTTAGAGAAGAAACTGGCCAACAAGGGTTTCCTGGAAAAGGCGCCGGACCAGGTGATCGCCGAGAACCGCCAACGCCTCACCGACGCGGAAGCGCAGAAAACCAAGCTGGCGGAGGCGCTGGCGCGGATCAGCGCAGCCTAGAACACTTCCCGGTCAAATTGTTCAATTTGACCGGGAAGTGTTCTAGGCATCCACCTGGAGACGAAAAAGAGCGGGGCCCGAAGACCCCGCCCGTGACAACGCGCGCGTCACGCGCGTCTATTTCATACTTACGGGGTAACGTCGGTGATTTGCTCATTGTCACAGCTGGCCCTCAGGGTCCTTCCTTTCAGGCTCCCGTCCACTCCCTCCACAATGACAACACCCGTGAGGTCGTCTTCCCCTCCGAAGCTGAGCGGCGAAAAAAGGTCCGTCTCGGCAAAGGGGACAGGTTGGTCAGCACGGAATACTTGGCCGTGCAAATTAAAGTTTACGGCGCCGTCCGCTTTTTTCCAGGCTTGCACCGTAACGTCGACAAGGCCGCTAAACGTACCGCCATCGCCGGTCACGTCAACAACCGCTGAATCGATGGTCAACGTACCGCCAGCAATACTTCCATCGTAGGTACATATGATGGTAACGTCCACGCTGTTTCCACCCCGCGAATTATCCGGCGTGGAACCATGTGAAAAGCCCTTATGGTCGGCCATCGCCGCCCGGCGAAAGCAAACGCCATGACCGTCGCGGCGGCGATCAAAGTTGAAAAAGTTTTCATGTTACACTCCTCTTAATTAGAAACGACTGCCCGTTTCCTTGTTGAAAAACCTCTGCTGCCAGACCCATCATCGGGGCGCGGGCGGTTCAAGGGCGCGGACAATTGGATTTCCGGTCGTGCATCTCAACCCCTCCATATCAGCCCCTAACCCGGTCATCGCCACCCTGGGCCAAGCCCGAACTCAAACACTTTTGGGTTTGATCCCACCTCTATTTCATAAATAATACTGATCTATAAGTTTATTGATAACTTAATAAATCCACTTTTTATTAATAATATAAATTAATAATATTAAATTATGTGATGTATTAAATATTTACTTAGTACAAAATTCCGTTTCCTCCAATGTGGGCCATCGTCCAGCCAAGGGGCCTACTTCGGCCCCACCATCGGCCTGGGTCGCGGCGGCGGCGCGACCCCCCTGAATTGATCGAAACAAAGGCCGGATTTTGCGCGTGACACCTGTCCGCGCCGGGAGTAGCATTTTCCAAACGACAACGCGGAACGCGGACACGGCGGGAGCACAGGGAGGCGGCACCCCCAACGGCCGAGGCCAAGGCGGGTTTCCCCCTAATCTCCACCACCAACCGGTTCCCCGGACGCGCGGCGCGGCCGCGATGCCCGGGCGGCCGCCGATCAACCTTCTCATGGAAGATGGGGGTTTCATTCATGGTTGCATTCACACTCAACGGAAGACGGGTCTCGGTCAGAACCGAACCCTCGACGCCGCTTCTCTGGGCGGTGCGCGAGCATCTCAAGCTGACGGGCACCAAATACGGCTGCGGCGCGGGGCTCTGCGGGGCCTGCACCGTCCACGTCAACGGCAAGGCGGTCAAATCCTGCCAGACCCAAATGTCGGACGTCGAAGGCGCGCGGGTCATCACCATCGAGGGGTTGTCCAACGATGGCTCCCACCCGCTGCAAAAGGCTTTCATCGCCGAACAGGTTCCCCAGTGCGGCTACTGCCAATCGGGCCAGATCATGAAGGCGGCGGAACTGCTGGCCAAGAACCCGAAGCCCAGCCGTGATCAGATCGTCGCCCACATGAACGGCAATATTTGCCGCTGTGGCACCTACAACCGAATCGTCGCCGCCATTCAGCGCGCATCGAAGGAGGGCTAAGCCATGACGAAGATGACCTCCCTTGAAAATCTCGCCTCCCTTGGAAACAAGGTCTCGCGCCGCGGCTTCCTGAAGGGCGCCGGCGGCCTGACTTTCGCCGTGTCCATGGGTGCCGGCGGCGTGAAATTCCTCACCCCCAAGGAGGCCAAGGCGCTTGCCGGGCATACCGACATGTCCGCCTGGGTGCGGATATCTCCCGACAACACCATCACCATTCTGACGCCGGGTGCGGAAATGGGCCAAGGCTCCATGACCTCCGTCCCCTTGATGCTGGCCGAGGAAATGGATGCCGACTGGAACCTGGTGCACCTGGAATTCGCGCCCGCGGAGCCGAAAATTTATGGCTATACCCGCAAGCGCCGCGGCCGCATGACTACCAGCATGGCCATCGTCGGCTCCCGCGCCGTGATGATGTATTACAAGCCCATGCGCATGGCCGGCGCCCAGGTCCGTAAGGTGCTGATGCAGAACGCCGCCAAGAAGTGGGGCGTGCCGGTCTCCCAGGTCCGGACCGAGCCCAACGTGGTGATCGGGCCGGGCGGCAAGCGCCTGACCTATGGCGAGATCGCCGGTTTCGCCAAGGTGCCGGCGATTCTGCCCAAGGTTTTGGCTTCCGAGCTCAAGAAACCGCGCGACTTCCGGCTTATCGGCAAGTCCCTGCCGCGCCGGGATCTCCCGGCCAAGGTGGACGGCAGCGCCAAGTTCTCCATCGACGTCATGCTTCCCGGCATGGTCTACGCCAGCACCGTCCATTCGCCGGTGCAGGGCGCCAAGCCGCTCAGTTGGAACGAGGCCAAGCTCAAAAAGCTGAAGGGCTTCATCGGGACCGTGAAACTCAAACAAGGGGTCGCGGTGATCGCCGACAATTTCGAGCACGTCATGGCGGCGCGCACGGAATTGGAGGTGAAATGGTCCAAGGCCAAGGCCGCGGGCTACAACTCGGTCGAGGCCCTGGAAAAGGACTATCCGAAGATGTCCGCCGACCCCAAGACCAAGGCCAAGAAGATCGAGGCCTTGGGCGATGTCGACAAGGCGTTCGCCTCGGCGGCCAAGACCTACCAAGCGGAGTACCGTTGCGATTACGGCTACCACGCGCAAATGGAACCGCTGAACGCGGTCGCCCGGGTCAACGGGGCCGGCACGCAAATGGAAATCTGGGAAGGGACCCAGGCCCCGGGCCGCTCGCGTTCCATGATCGCCAAGGCGCTCGGCTTCAAGACCGGCCAGGTGATCCACCACCAGATGTACATGGGTGGCGGGTTCGGGCGCCGGTCGCGCACCGATTATACCATCGAGGCGGCGCTGATCAGCCAAAAGATCAAGCGGCCGGTCAAGATGATCTGGACCCGGGAAGAGGACATCAATTACGGCATGTTCAGGCCCCAGTCCTTCCAGCACCTCGAAGGCGCGCTCGACGGTTCGGGCAAGCTGGTGGGTTGGAAGCACAGCGTCATCGGCGATGGCCGCCGCCTGCTGTCCGGCGGCGCCAAGATCAAGAAGTACTACAAGGTTGCGAACCAGCTCATCGTCGAGAAAAAGGCCGGCAAGCACGGCATCCGCACCAAGCATTGGCGGGCCGTCGCCCATGTCTTCAACGTCTACGCCATCGAATCGCTGATCGATGAGATGGCGGCGGCCCAAGGCATGGACCCGCTGGAGTTCCGCCTGAAGAACGTATCGTTGACCGGCAAGGCACGGCGCGTCCTTTCCAAGGTCGCCGAGATGTCGAACTGGAAAGCGAAGCGGCCAGCGGGCCGGGCGCTGGGCCTGTCCATGACCGAACGCTCGGGGTCGCTGGGGGCCGAGGTCGCGGAAGTCTCCGTCGACCGCAAGACCGGCAAGATCCGGGTGCACAAGGTCTGGGCGGCCATCGACGGCGGCCTTATCGTCCAGCCCGAAGCGGCCCGGTGCAACGTGGAAAGCGGCGTGCATTACGGCCTTTCCAGCGTCCTCAAGGAACGGGCCACCATCAAGGGCGGCGCCGTGGAACAGTCGAACTTCCATGACTATCACGTGCTCCGCATGGCGGACGCCCCCGAGGAGATCCATGTGGAATTCCTCGACCGTCCCACCAGGCCCACCGGCCTCGGCGAGATCGGCAATCCCGGGATCGGCGCGGCGGTGGCCAACGGCTTCCACGCCTTGACCGGCAAGCGGCTCTACCACATGCCGTTCACGCCGGACCGCGTGAAGGCCGCGTTGAAGTCGTAACCCAAAACCCAACCAAGACCCTCGGGCCGCGGGAATTCCGCGGCCCTTTTCTTTTCCGCCATACTCCCTTGCGCGCCGCGCAGCTCCGTTTATCCTAGGCGCGAGCACCATCAAGCCTTGACCCAGGGGAACCGCCATGGCCGATGCCGCCGGTCCGACATTCGATAAATCCAAGCTGCCCTCGCGCCACGTGACCGAAGGGCCCGAGCACGCGCCCCATCGGTCGTTCTACTACGCCATGGGGCTGACCGAAGAGCAGATCCACCAGCCCTTCGTCGGCGTCGCCACCTGTTGGAACGAAGCGGCGCCTTGCAACATCGCCCTGTCGCGCCAGGCCCAGGCGGTCAAGGTGGGGGTCGGCGCCAGCGGCGGCACGCCCCGGGAATTCACCACCATCACCGTCACCGACGGCATCGCCATGGGCCATGAAGGCATGAAGTCGTCGCTGGTCAGCCGCGAAGTGATCGCCGATTCGGTCGAGCTCACCATGCGCGGGCATTGTTACGACGCCCTGGTCGGGCTGGCGGGCTGCGACAAGTCGCTGCCGGGCATGATGATGGTGATGCTGCGGCTCAACGTGCCATCGGTCTTCATGTATGGCGGCACCATCCTGCCGGGCAGGTTCAAGGGCCGCGACGTGACCGTGGTCGATGTCTTCGAAGGGGTGGGCCAGCACGCCGCGGGCAAGATGTCCGACGAGGATCTGCACGAGCTCGAATGCGTGGCCTGCCCGGGTTCCGGTTCGTGCGGCGGTCAGTTCACCGCCAATACCATGGCCTGCGTGTCCGAAGCCATCGGCCTGGCCCTGCCGGGTTCGGCCGGCACCCCGGCGCCCTATGAATCGCGCGACGAATACGCCAAGGCCTCGGGCGAGGCGGTGATGGCGCTGTTGGAAAGCAACATCCGGCCGCGCGACATCGTCACCCGCGAAGCCTTGGAGAACGCGGCCAAGGTGGTGGCGGCGACCGGCGGGTCCACCAATGCCGCCCTGCACCTTCCCGCCATGGCCCATGAGGCGGGGATCGAATTCCAGCTCGACGACGTCGCCCGTATCTTCAAGGAAACCCCGTATATCGCCGATCTCAAGCCGGCCGGGCGCTACGTCGCCAAGGATCTGTTCGACGTGGGCGGCGTGCCCATCGTCATCAAGACGCTGCTGGACGAAGGGCTCCTTGAAGGCGATTGCCTCACCGTCACCGGCAAGACACTGGCCGAGAACCACGCCGATCTTGTCTTCCCCAAGGACCAGGACGTGGTGCGCCCGGCCAGCGCGCCGATCACGCCCACCGGCGGCGTCGTCGGCCTCAAGGGCTCGCTGGCCCCCGACGGCGCCATCGTCAAGGTCGCGGGCATGGAGAGCCCCGTTTTCGAAGGCCCGGCGCGCTGCTTCGATTGCGAGGAAGACGCCTTCGCCGCCGTGATCGGCGATCGGATTGCCGACGGCGACGTCATGGTCATCCGCTATGAAGGCCCCAGGGGCGGACCCGGCATGCGCGAAATGCTGTCCACCACGGCGGCGCTCTATGGCCGCGGCATGGGCGGCAAGGTCGCGCTGATCACCGATGGCCGATTTTCCGGGGGGACGCGCGGATTCTGCGTTGGCCATGTCGGTCCCGAGGCGGCGGTGGGCGGTCCCATCGCCTTGCTGCGCGACGGCGACATCATCCGCATGGATGCCACGGCGGGCACCCTCGATGTCGCGCTGTCCGACGACGAACTCGCCCGGCGGCGGAAGGCCTGGACCCCGCGCAAGACCGACTATCAATCGGGCGCCCTGTGGAAATACGCCCAACAGGTGGGCCCGGCCCACAAGGGCGCCGTCACCCATCCCGGCGCGGCGGCGGAAACCCATACCTACGCGGATATCTGATGGGCTGGGCGGGCACTCTCAGTGGCAGGAGATAAGGCGCTAAGTCTGCATCGCTTCTATCGACCCTGGAGGACATGAGCCGCTATAACCGGCGCGCCAACCGGGTGATCTACGGGGCTTGCGCCAAGCTGCCCACCAAGCAACTGGCGCTTCCCCGTAAGGCGTTTTTCGGCTCCATCATCGCCACCCTCAATCATATCCTCGTCATGGACCGGGTTTGGCTCGACCGTTTCACCGGTACCGAGGGCGAGCCCATGGAACGCGATACCATCCTCCATGATGAATTCGATGGACTGTGGACGGCGCGCAACCAGGAAGACGAACGCATGGAAGAGTTCGTCGAAAACCTTTCCATCGCCTTCCTCGCCACCCGTTTCCGGTGGCAGGACCTCGACGGCCAATTCCACAATGATCCGGCCGATGTTCTGGTGCTCCACATGTTCAATCACCAGACCCACCATCGGGGGCAAATCCACGACATGTTGTCGCAGACGGGAATTGAACCGCCCAGTCTGGACTATCACCGCCTTCATGCCTGACGGGCCGGCCGGGATGCCGGTGCTTAATTAAGCTCGCACCACACCGGGGTGTGGTCGGACGGCTTGGCCTTGTCGCGCGGCGATTTATCGATGCCGCAGGCCACCAGAAGGTCGGCGGCCTGGGGCGAGAGCAGCAGGTGGTCGATGCGCAGCCCGTTGTCCTTCTGCCAGGCCCCGCCCTGGTAATCCCAAAACGAATAGCGGCCCAGTTCCGAATGAAGCGCGCGGTAGGATTCGGTGTAGCCGAGGTTCAGGATTTCCCGGAATTTGCGGCGCACCTCCATGCGGAACAGGGCGTCGTCCCGCCAGAGGTCGGGCTCCCAGACATCGCCGTCTTCGGGGATGACGTTGTAATCGCCGCCCAGCACCACCGGCTCTTCCAATGCCAGCAATGCCCGGGCGTGGTCCGTGAGACGGTCCATCCAGCGCAGCTTGTAAGTGAACTTTTCGGTGTCCACGGGGTTGCCGTTGGGGAGATAGATCGAGGCAATGCGGACCATGCGCCCGTCCAGCCTCGTCACCGCCTCGACGTAGCGCGCCTGGCTGTCGCTGTCGTCGCCGGGCAGGCCGATTGTGACGTCCTCCAACGGCGTGCGGGACAGGATGGCGACGCCGTTATAGGTCTTTTGGCCGGCGACGGCCGCCGCATAACCGGCATCCTCGATCTCCATCAGGGGGAAGTTTTCGGCGACGCCTTTCAATTCCTGCAGGAGCACCACGTCGGGCGCGGCCGCCTTCAGCCAGTCGAGCACGTGGCCGAGGCGGGCCTTGATGGAATTGACGTTCCAGGTGGCGATCTTGACCACGGGGTTGAGGCTCCGGCCTGTCACGGGGAGAAGCAAAAACGGCCCGCCACCGGGCGGACCGCTAAATTAGAACGTTATCCGGGATCAGGCCACGGAAAACGAATTGCCGCAGCCGCAGGACGAGGCCGCGTTGGGGTTGCGCACGGTGAAGGCGGCGCCGATCATCTCGTCGGTGTAATCGATTTCCGAGCCCCGCAAGTAGTCGAGCGACACCTCGTCCACCAGGACCTTGATGCCGCCTTTTTCGATCACCAGGTCGTCGTCCCGAATCTCGTCATCGAAGGAAAACCCGTAGGCGAACCCCGAACACCCGCCGCCCGAGACCGCGAGACGCAGGGTCAAGCCCGCGTGTTGGGGCTGGGCCAGCAGTTCGGCGATGCGTTTGGCCGCCCTGTCGGTCACCGTCAGTAACGCCGGGGCGGGGGCGGGTTGGGCGCGGATATCGACTTCATCCATGGGCCTGATTCCGGTCTTGGGCCGTGATCAACAACTGCGAACCGTTCGCAGACCTCTTATTTAGGCATTCCTGGCGATTTGTCAAATTTCGCGCCACTCACCCGTTGCGCGACAGCGCTTGCCATGGGACAGTGCGCCGGGAGCGAAAGGCGTCGGCAATGGAAGCAAATCCAACGGCTTACGGTCAAATACTGGCCAGTTATGCCTGCCAACCGGGGCACGGCCGGGGCCGGCAATTTAGGGAAACGCCGAGCACCAACCGGACCGAATATCAACGCGATAGGGACCGGGTCATCCATTCGGCCGCATTCCGGCGCCTCAAGCACAAAACCCAGGTTTTCGTCTATCACGTGGGCGATTATTACCGCACCCGGCTGACCCATTCCATCGAGGTCAGCCAAATCGCCCGTTCCATTTCCCGCACCCTCGGCCTCAACGAGGACCTGGCCGAAGCCCTGGCCCTGGCCCATGATCTCGGCCATACCCCGTTCGGCCATAGCGGCGAGGATGCGCTCGACGCGGCCATGGCCGATTTCGGCGGCTTCGATCACAACGCCCAGACCTTGGTGATCCTGACCCGTTTGGAGCGGCGCTATGCGCAATTCGACGGCCTGAATCTGACCTGGGAAACCCTGGAAGGGGTGGTCAAGCACAACGGCCCCCTGACCGGACCCAATGCCGCCAAGGATGGGGGCCCGATCGCCCAGGCGGTGGTTGATTTCGATCGGCTTTTTCCGCTTGAACTGAGCTCTTTCGCCGGTGGCGAGGCCCAGGTCGCCGCGCTTTCCGATGATATCGCCTACAACAATCACGACATCGACGACGGCTTGCGGGCGGGGCTGATCTCCATCGCCGACCTTGCCGGCGTTCCCTTGGTGGGGCCGGTCTTCGAGGACGTGGCGGCGCGCTGGCCCGATCTCGAGCAGGGCCGGCTGGTCCATGAATCCGTGCGCCGGCTGATCAACGCCATGGTGACCGACCTGATCGAGGAATCGCGGCGCCGCATCGCGGCGGCGGCGCCTGAGAGTGCCGACGATATTCGCGCGCTCGACCATCCGGTGGTTGCATTTTCCCGCGCGATGGCGAAAAACGACCGCGCGCTGAAAGACTTTTTGTTCGCCCGCATGTACCGCCACGACACGGTGAACCGGATGTCCGAGACGGGATCCAAGGTGGTCCGCGAACTGTTCGAACTGTTCCTCTCGGAGCCCGGGCTTTTGCCCGAGGATTGGCAGCGCGCCGGGGACCGGCCGGGCGGCCCGGTGACCGCCAGGATGGTCGGCGACTACATCGCCGGGATGACCGACCGCTATGCCCTGCGGGCCTATGAACGGCTGATCGGGCCGGTTGAGGTTCACGAATTAACATGAACGTTTTCAATGACTTTAAATCGGAAGTTCTGAAAGTAGTTGAGGATCTTCAGGCCGAAGGCCTGATCCCCCCGGGGCTCGATTGCGGGCGTGTCGCCTGCACCCCGCCCAAGGAGCCCGTGCACGGCGATATTTCCACCAACGCGGCCCTGGTGCTGGCCAAGCCGGCGGGCATGAAGCCGCGCGACCTGGCGGACCTCCTGGCGCAACGATTGGCGGCGCACAGCTCGGTGACCAAGGCGGCGGTCGCCGGGCCCGGCTTCATCAACCTGCACCTCGAGCGGAAGTTTTGGCTGGGCCGGCTCCGCGATGTCCTGGAAGCGGGGATCGGTTACGGCAGCTCGGAGCTCGGCGTGGGGTGGTCGGTCAACGTCGAGTACGTTTCCGCCAATCCCACCGGCCCCTTGCACATCGGCCATGCGCGCGGCGCCGTGGTCGGCGACGTGGTTGCCGCGCTGTTGGAAAAGGTGGGCCACAAAGTCACCCGCGAATACTACATCAACGATGCCGGCGCCCAGGTGGACCAACTGGCGCGTTCGCTCCATCTCCGGTACCGCGAAGCCTTGGGCGAGGATATCGGCCCGATCCCCGAAGGCCTTTATCCGGGGGATTACTTGAAAGATTTGGGCCGTGCGCTTGCCGAGGCCGCGGGCAGGAAATGGCTGGGCGCGGAGGAGGCGGTTTGGCTGGCGGAGCTTCGGCAATACGCCACCGATGCCATGATGGCGATGATCCGCGATGATCTCCACGCGCTGGGCATCTCCCAGGACGTGTATTCCTCGGAAAAGGCGCTGATCGAGAGCGGCGGCGTCGATGAAGCCTTCGCCCTTCTGGAGAGCAAGGGGCTGATCTACACGGGAATCCTCGACCCGCCCAGGGGCATGAAGCCCGACGACTGGGAGGAACGCCCCCAGACCCTGTTCAGGTCGACGCGGTTCGGCGACGACGTCGACCGGCCGCTCCGCAAGTTGGACGGAAGCTGGACCTATTTCGCCACCGACATCGCCTATCATCTGGATAAATACCGGCGCGGCGGAACC
>SMXQ01000100.1 GCA_004356985.1 Alphaproteobacteria bacterium
CCACCCGGCGGCGGTTGGCGTGCCGGGGCGTCGATCCCAATACCCCCCAGGGTGAAAGCCATGGCAATCGCCAATCGATCCCGCACATGCCCATGGGCATGGAGAGGCTGGCCCGAGCGGAAACCGGGTGGCACTCCATTAGCGGAACTGCGGCGCAGCCGCGTTCAGCCGATGCCCAGCGCCGCGCGGATGGCTTTGATCCGCGCGTCCTTGCCCTCGAAGAAGAAAGCCGCCTGGTAGGCGGGCCGCTCGGAATAGCGCGCCAGCCAATCGGTGACGGCGCCGTAAGCGCCGTCGTCCACCATGCCGGGTTCGAGATCGATGATGCGCTCGACGAACGGCACCATGGCGATATCGGCGAGGGTATACATCTCGCCCAGCAGCCAGGGGCCGCCGCCGGCCAAGCCATGGTCGAGCTTGCCCAGGGTCAGGTGCATTTCCGCGCTGGCCGCCGCGAACTCGTCGGCGGAAAATCCTTCCCTCGCGGCCGCCCGCCAACGCCCGCGCCGCTCGGCGGTCGGCACCCGGGCCAGGCACTTCGCCAATTCATCGTCGGACAGCTTTCGCGCCACCGGCCGGCTGACCCGGTCCCAGGTGGGCACGTAGACCGCCTTGTAGGCGTGTTCGTCGGACCATTTGGTCCAGACGCGCATGGCCGCGCGCCCATGGGGGTCGGGCGGGCTCAGGGCGGGTTCCGACCAGACCTCGTCGATGTATTCGATGATGATGGTGGATTCGACCACGGCGCGGCCGTCATGGACCAGGGTCGGCACCACGCCGTTGGGGTTGAGCTTGAGGTATTCGGGGTCGTGCTGCTCGAAGGCCTGCAGGTTGACCAGCCGGCTCTCGAATTCGAGTCCCTTTTCATAGAGTGCCAAGCGCACCTTCTTGGAGCACGTCGAGGCCAAACCGTGATAGAGCGTGATCATCGCGCCCCTAGCGCCGGGCGCGCGGCGCACCGCGCGTCACCGCGCGTCAACGAGCGGGAAAATCGGCCGAAATGCCGCCCTATTTGCGGTTCCAACTTGTCGGCACCGCCGATCTTGGATCGGTTGGCGAAGGATTCGAAAATCGGCATGTGCGCCCCCCTCTAATTTACGGATTCCGAACGCGGGCCATTTAGGCCTATGATGCCCGTTGCGCGCGCATGGAACAACCGCCAAAGCGCTTGGACGGCGCCGCCCGACACCTCCATGACGAGGAGTTAATCCGATGAATTCATCTACCGACAAGACAAGCGAACCGGTGCTCGCCACCGCCGCCGCGGAGCTTTGCGAACACGCGCTGACCCCTGAAATGCGGTTTCGGCTCAGCCTCATTACGATCCTCTTCACGGCGACCATGGCATCCGTCGCCACATTACTGATCCTGCTGGTGACCTGGCAATTCTCCTTCGCCCTGTTGGGCACAATTTGGCTGTGGGCGGCGGGGCTCGCCGCGATCTTCTATTGGGGCCAGATTCCGCGCCTGTTCGGCTTCGCCAGCGTCTCCGGCGCCTTCGAAGACAGCCATCAAGAATTCATCGAGGGCCCGCTCACGCGGTTCGCCAAGACCCATCGGTTGCAACCCAAGGCCGAAGATTAGGTCCATGGGCCCGGCGCGCTTGACCACCGCGCGACGGTTGGCCCGGGCCCACCATGAAATGCCTAAAACCCCCAGGGAAGAATGATGGGAATCGTTGAATCCATCGCCCTTTCCATGGGCGCGGCCTGGGGCAGCGGGATCAATCTTTACGCCGCCGTCTTCACCCTCGGTTTCCTCCACAATACCGACAAGATCACCCTGCCGCCGGATCTCGTGTTCCTCGGCGATCCGCTGGTGATGGCCGCCGCCGGGCTGATGTACCTGGTCGAATTCTGCGCCGACAAAATTCCCGGCATCGATACCCTGTGGGACGGTATCCACTCGTTCATCCGCATCCCGGCGGGGGCGGTGCTGGCGGCGGGCGCCGTCGGCGAGCTGGGCGCCGGCGCGCAGTTCGCCGCGCTCTTGGTGGGCGGCACGCTGGCCGCCGCCACCCATGCCACCAAGGCCGGCACCCGTGCCGTGGTTAATACCTCGCCGGAGCCGTTTTCCAACTGGGCGCTCTCCATCGGCGAGGACATCGCCGTGTTCGCCGGGGTCTGGGCCGCCTTGACCCATCCCTGGATTTTCCTCGGTCTTTTGGTGGCGTTCATCCTCTTCATGGCCTGGATCCTGCCGAAGATCTGGCGCGGCATCAAAAAGGTGTTCCGCTGGCTGTTCCGGTCCCAGGCCGGCCAAGGGCAAGGCCCGCCCGCCCAGGCGCCACCGGCCCAGGCGACACCCCAGGCCGCGCCCCCTTGGGGGGCGACCCCAGCCGCGCCCCCCAAGGGGGCGACAGGGCACGAGGAAGCACCAGGCGAAGCAAGCCCGCGGCCCGCCGAGGGCGGCACGCGGCGGGATCCGGACAACCGGCCATGACCGGTCGGGTGGGTGCAAACCCATGGGGAAATTGGGGCGAGTGATGGGGATCGAACCCACGGCCTCCAGATCCACAATCTGGCGCTCTAACCGACTGAGCTACACCCGCCACAAGGAAGGCAGACTAAGTAGTGAATTGACGCTTTGGCGTCAAGGCCGGCGGCGCCTTACCGCGTGCCCTTGCCTGCCCGCCTTGACTAGAGATTAAGCGTTTTGCATAAATTTTGTGCACCAAGCCGTGCAAGGGGCCGTTCATATGTCGTTGTTTACCCGGCAAGATTTTGATAATAAACAGTTAAACTGGTTGGCACGGCTCCTGCTAACCCAACCACCCGCAAGACCTGATCCAACCTCCGGAAACCAGGGATCCATAAAGACATGAAGAAGATCGAAGCTATCATAAAGCCCTTCAAACTCGACGAAGTGAAAGAAGCGCTCCACGAAGTGGGGCTCCAGGGCATGACCGTCACCGAGGCCAAAGGCTTCGGCCGGCAGAAAGGCCATACCGAACTCTATCGCGGGGCGGAATACGTGGTCGATTTCCTTCCCAAGGTGAAGATCGAAATCGTCTTGGAAGATTCCCTCGTCGACCGTGCCATCGAAGCCATCACCCAGGCGGCGCGGACCGGCCGCATCGGCGACGGCAAGATCTTCGTCTCGACCATCGAAGAAGTAATCCGCATCCGCACCGGGGAGACCGGCGCGGATGCGGTGTGAGGGAACCCATGCCCCCGCCGCGTGACGCGGGGCGTGCCCCTTTGAACGCGCCAGCGAGCCCCAAACCCGAGGCCAACATTAAGGAAAGCTTTGACCATGCCCGAAGATGTTAAGAAGGTCCTGAAAATGATCGAGGACAACGATGTCAAATTCGTCGATTTTCGATTCACCGACCCCCGGGGCAAGTGGCAACACACAGCCCAAACCGTGGAGACGGTGACCGAAGAGATGTTCGCCGAAGGCATCATGTTCGACGGTTCATCCATCGCCGGTTGGAAGGCCATCAACGAATCCGACATGAACCTGATGCCCGATGCCGCCACCGCGAGAATGGACCCGTTCACGGCCCAGCCCCAACTGATCGTGTTCTGCGATGTTCTCGAGCCGCTTACGGGCCAGCCTTATTCCCGCGATCCCCGCTCCACCGCCAAGAAAGCGGAGGCCTACCTCTCCTCCACAGGCATTGGCGACACCGCCTATTTCGGGGCCGAGGCCGAATTCTTCGTCTTCGACTCCGTCCGCTTCGCCAACGCCCAGCAACACACCTTCTACCGGATCGATTCCGAGGAAGGGCCGTGGGCCAGCGCCGACCAGTTCGAGGACGGCAATGTCGGCCACAGGCCGGCGCCCAAAGGCGGCTATTTCCCTGTGCCGCCGGTCGATTCCATGACCGACATCCGGGCCGAAATGGTGACCGTCATGTCGGAGATGGGGCTCTCCATGGAAAAGCACCATCACGAGGTGGCGCCTTCCCAAAACGAACTGGGGCTGAAGTTCAACAGCCTGCTTTCGGCGGCCGACGAGTTGCAGATTTATAAATACGTGGTCCACATGGTGGCCCATTCCTACGGCAAGACGGCCACCTTCATGCCCAAGCCGGTGTACAACGACAACGGCTCGGGCATGCATGTCCACCAGTCGATCTGGAAGGCCGGCAAGAACGTCTTCGCCGGGTCGGGTTACGCCGATCTTTCCGAGGCGGCGCTCCATTACATCGGCGGAATCATCAAGCACGCCCGTGCCCTCAATGCCTTCACCAACCCGACCACCAACAGCTACAAGCGCCTGGTGATGGGTTTCGAGGCGCCGGTGCTGTTGGCTTATTCATCCAGGAACCGCTCGGCGGCCTGCCGCATCCCCCACGCCACCAGCCCCAATGGCAAGCGCGTCGAGGTCCGTTTCCCCGATCCGGCGGCCAACCCTTATCTTGCCTACGCGGCGATGCTGTTGGCCGGCATCGACGGCATCGAGAACAAGATCGACCCGGGCGATGCCATAGACAAGGACCTCTACGACCTGCCGCCCGAGGACCTGGTCGGCGTGCCCACGGTGTCCGGCTCCTTGCGTGAGGCCCTGGACGAACTCTCGGCGGATAAGGACTTCCTGCTCAAGGGCGACGTCTTTACCGAGGATCAAATTCAAAGCTATTGCGAACTTCGTTGGGAAGAGGTCCTGAACTTCGAACAGGCCCCCCACCCCATCGAGTTCAGCATGTATTACAGCGTCTGACCGGGCGCGGCAAAAGACTTCGAGCCGGCTGCCCAGCCCAGGGCGGCCGGCAAATATTCGCGCCGAAACCACTAGTGCACTTTCCAACCAAATTGAATCAATTTGATGGTGCTCATGAGCTTCCAGGGTAGGCGCGGGCCGAAGCGCGATGCTTCGCATCGGGCGAGGTTCGCAACGCACCCTGGGAGCTCATGAGCCCCACCGCAGGCCGGGTGCTTTTGCCCCAAGGCGTCGTTGCGTATCTTTGCCGATGCCCCGCATCGCCATGCGACACGCGCCTATCCTTGGGGCAAAATCATCCCGGTCAAATGGTTCAATTTGGTCGGAAAATGCACTAGATATAGGGTGCAGTTTCCCCCGGCCCCTACATGATGCTTGCAGAGAGCCGGGGCGGCTCCTATATCTTAGAACCTGGCTGGCGCGCTCCTTCGGGTCCCGTGGGCCTTGGGGTTTGTGGGTTCGGAGTACAGGCAGAAGATGGCGGATCTCTTTTCCCAGGCCAAGGCGCGTAAGCCCCGGGGGAAAGCCGAGGCGGGCTATTCAGCCAAGGATATCGAGGTTCTCGAAGGGCTTGAGCCGGTCCGGCGCAGGCCGGGTATGTATATCGGCGGCACCGATCTTTCGGCCATGCATCACCTGGCGGCGGAGGTGCTCGACAACGCCATGGACGAAGCCGTGGCGGGCCAAGCCTCACGCATCGAACTCACCCTGGAGGCGGGCAACTGGGTGACCGTGCGCGACAACGGGCGCGGCATCCCGGTGGACCCCCATCCCAAGTTCAAGAATAAATCGGCGTTGGAAGTGATCCTGACGACCCTTCATTCCGGCGGCAAATTTTCCTCCAACGCCTATCAGACCTCGGGCGGTCTGCACGGGGTCGGCCTGTCGGTGGTCAACGCGCTGGCCGATGAATTGACGGCGGAAGTGGCCCGCGACGGCAGGCTCTGGGTGCAGAGCTACGCACGCGGCAAGCCGGTCACCAAGCTCACAAGCACCGAAGGCGCCAAGAACCGCCGCGGCACGCTGATCCGGTTCCATCCCGATCCGGACATTTTCGGCGAAAAGGTGGCCTTCGACGCCGCCCGGCTTTATCGCATGGCGCGGGCCAAGGCCCATCTTTACCGGGGCGTGGAAATACACTGGAAGGCCGATGCGGCCCTCATCGGCGCTTCGGGCGACACCCCTGAAAATGCCGTGCTCCACTTTCCCGGCGGTCTCGCCGATTTGGTGGCCGAGGCGCTGGGGGAGAGGAAGAGCCTGACGCCGGCGCATTTTATCGGCGAGGCGAAACTCGCCAATGGATCGGACGAGGAAGGCCATATCGAATGGGCGCTCACATGGCCCGACGACGGCATCGGCGCCATTGATTCCTACTGCAACACGGTCCCCACGCCCCAGGGCGGCAGCCATGAAAGCGGCCTGCGCACCGGCTTGGTGCGCGCCGTCAAGGCCTACGGCGAGTTGACCGGCAACCGGAAGGCGGCCCAGATCATCGCCGATGACGTCATGGATGGGGCGCTCGGCGCGCTCTCGGTGTTCATCCGCAATCCCCAGTTCCAGGGCCAAACCAAGGAAAAGATCTCCAACCCCGGCGTTGCACGGATGATGGAAACCGTCATCAAGGACCATTTCGATCACTGGCTGTCCGGTGATCCATCCACCGCCAACCTCCTGCTCGACGCCATCATCGAGCGCGCCGATGAACGCCTCGCCCGCCGCCGGGACCGGGAGCAGAAGCGCAAGAGCGCAACCCGCAAGCTGCGCCTGCCGGGCAAACTGGCCGATTGCTCGGCGGCCTCCACCGAAGGGACCGAAATATTCCTGGTGGAAGGCGATTCCGCGGGCGGCTCGGCCAAGCAGGCTAGAGACCGCGGCACCCAGGCGATCCTGCCGCTGCGCGGCAAGATCCTCAACGTGGCGACGGCGACGGCGGAAAAACTGCACGCCAACCAGGAAATCACCGACCTGATCCAGGCGCTCGGTTGCGGCACCGGAGCCGGGCTCGATATCGACAAGCTGCGCTACCAGCGCGTCATCATCATGACCGACGCCGATGTCGACGGCGCCCATATCGCCTCTCTCCTGATCACCTTCTTTTACCGCGAGATGGAAGGCCTGATCCACGCCGGGCGGCTGTACCTGGCGGTGCCGCCGCTGTACCGGCTGAGCCAGGGCGCCGACGTGGTCTATGCCCGCGACGATGCCCATAAGGACGAGCTGATCAAAACCCGGCTCACCGGCCGCGCCAAAATCGAGATCAGCCGCTTCAAGGGGTTGGGCGAAATGCCCCCCGCCCAACTCAAGACCACCACCATGGCGCCGGAGACCCGTACCCTGCTCCGCATCACCATCCCCAAGGATGCCGAGGAGGAGACCGCCCAGCGGGTCGAGGACCTCATGGGCCGCAAGCCCGAGCTTCGCCTGCGCTTCATCCAGGAGCATGCCGGCGAGGCCGCCGACCTCGATATCTAGAGCATTTATTCGGCCGGCACCCTCGGCCGGCCCCTCACGGTGAATTGATCGTTTTTGCCGGCGCCGACCTTGCTTTCACTCCGTGGTTGATTATCTAATGGCGCAGGTTCACGATTCCCGAGGGAGGCTACGTCGATGTCGATCAAATCCGCAGTTGCCGTCATCGGGGCGGCTCTCGTACTCGGCGCCTGCGGCGGCACCGCCGTCCGTTTGCAATCGCAATACAACCCCTCCGCTTACGACTACAGCAACTTTGCGCTTTACCATGCGGCCCGCGACACCCGCGTGGAAGTCCATGGCAATCCCTTCGACATGGACGCCGCCGCCTTCGCCAGGGCGGTCACCGACCGCATGCAGGGCGCCAACATGGGCCGGCGCACCAATTTCACCACCACCCCGGGCAACAGCGTGGAAAAGAACCTGCGCGTGGTGATGGCGTTCAACGCCGTCAGCGGGGGTTACGACCTCTGCGACGGCAAAACCATCGAGACCAAGCCGCGCAAGGACGTGCTCGCCCTGACGGCGGCCTGGTGCTTCGCCGATCGCCAGGATTCCATGGTCGACGCGACCGTCAGCCCCGCCCAGGACGTCGGCGACCAACGTTTCGCGGAGATCATCCAGCAAACCGTGCTGAACCTGTTCCCCACCCATATGGACTATATTCTGATCCAGGACCATGATGACGAGCGGAAAGACTGAACCGCCTCGGTGCCCTAAAAATCGTCTCGGGGAGAGCCGCCGGCGTCCCCGCATGGAAATAATTGCACTTTTTTAACCAAATTCCTTTTAACTGGGCCTTCCATTGACTATGTTTGCGTCGCGCCAGCCGTTAGGCCACACCGGCCAAACCAGCCGAGACGTTATTTGACGCTGAAATCGATTTCATGACATTTGAAGAACTCGGGCTTTCCGACGAAGTTTTGCACGCCGTCGCCGATGCCGGCTACGAGCAGCCCACGCCGATCCAGGAACAGGCTATTCCTCTCGTCCTGATGGGACGGGACATTCTCGGCTGTGCCCAGACGGGCACCGGCAAGACCGCGAGCTTCACCCTGCCGATGATCGACATCCTGGCCCAAGGCCGGGCCCGGGCGCGGATGCCGCGTTCGCTGATCCTGACCCCGACCCGGGAACTGGCCGCGCAGATCGCCGAGAATTTCGTGATCTACGGTAAATACCACAAGCTCACCATGGCGCTGTTGATCGGCGGCGAAAGTTTCGGCCCCCAGGTGGAGAAGCTCGACCGCGGGGTCGATGTCCTGATCGCCACCCCGGGCCGCCTGATCGATCATTTCGAGCGCGGCCGCATCCTTCTCAACGGGGTCAAGATCTTGGTCATCGACGAAGCCGACCGCATGCTCGACATGGGGTTCATCCCCGACGTCGAGCGAATCGTCTCGTTCCTGCCGAAGATCCGCCAAACCCTGTTCTTCTCCGCGACCTTCCCGCCCGAGGTCAGGCGCCTGTCGGACAACTTCCTGATCAATCCCAAGGAGATCACCGTCTCCCCCACCGTGTCGACGGCCGAGCTGGTGGAACATTTCCTGGTGCACACACCGTCCAAGGATTCGGAAAAACGCGAGGCCCTTCGGCGAATTCTTTCATCGGAGGACGTCAAGAACGCTCTCATCTTCTGCAACCGCAAACGCGACGTCGATACCCTGGCGCGCTCCCTCAAGCGCCATGGATTTTCCGCCGCCGCCCTCCATGGCGATATGGTCCAGGCGGCGCGGACCGAAACTTTGGCGGCCTTCAAGGCCGGCACCATCACTTATCTCGTCGCCACCGACGTGGCCGGCCGCGGGCTCGACATTGTCGGCCTCTCCCACGTTTTCAACTTCGATGTTCCCATCCACGCCGGAGACTATATTCACCGCATCGGCCGCACCGGCCGGGCCGGCGCCAAGGGACACGCCATCATGCTGGCGACAAGGGCCGATGGAAAATACCTCGCCGCCATTCAGAAACTGATCGGCCAAGACATCCCGATGCTCGATGGCGCCGCCGCCGCCGGGGCCGGCCAGGGGCCGGTAAAGGATGGTACGGAGGCGGGGAGGGAGACCCGAAACAAGCCGGCGCGGAGCCGTGGACGGCGCGGCGGCGCCAGGACCAAGACCACGACCAAGACAGAGGCCGGAACAAAGACAGAGACAGAGGCCGGGACAAAGACAGAGACAGAATCCCCGGACAAGGGCGGCCGCCGGGGGCGCCGGTCCGGGGCGAGGCAGGAACCCGCCCATGACAAGGTGGTCGGTCTCGGCGATCACGTTCCGGCGTTCCTCATGCGCGATCCCAAGAAATCCCTTTAGGTTCAAGGGGCCGGCCAAGCCCCCGGCGGGCCCTAGCGGTGCCGGGGCGGTGGATGTATAGTTAAACCCTAGGGTTTCAAACCACAGCGGCCCGATGCCATGCCCATTACCGTGACGCCCCTGTCGCCCGCCCTCGGCGCCGAGATCGGTAATGCCGAAATCGCCGCCGGCATCGGCAAAGAAGATTTTCGCGACATCCTCCATGCGTGGCATCGATACGGGCTGGTGGTCCTGCCGGGCCAATCCATCACCGAAGAGCAGCAGGTGGCCTTCGGCGCGCGATTCGGCGCGCTTGCCCCCTGGTCGCAATTTGCCGACGACCACCAGGGCGAGAGCAAGAACTCCTACATCATGCTGGTCTCCAACCTCAAGGAGAACGGCGAATATATCGGCTCCCTGCAGGAGGGCGAGATCCAGTTCCATTCCGACGGCATCTATACCGAGGAGCCCGTCGCCGCGACCATGCTGTACGCGGTGCAGCCCACCGCCCATGGCGGAGAAACCGCGTATGGCAACATGTCCCTGGCCTATGAGACTCTCGCGCCCGACATCAAGGCCAAGATCGATGGGCTGAAGGCGCTCCACGCGTTCACCTATAACAGCCTGGTGACCGCCGACAACGAAGCCAAGATGACCGGCAGCGATCAGGTGTCCCGCTGTGTTCATCCCGTGGTCCGAACCCATCCCGTGACCGGGCGCAAGGCGCTCTACGTCAACCGGCTCATGACCCAGGCGATCGTCGGCATGGATGAGGACGAAAGCCGGGAACTGCTGGCCTTTCTTTACGACCACCTGGAAAACCCGGATTTCGTCTACGAGCACAAGTGGGTCAAGGGAGACACCCTAATTTGGGACAATCGCTGCCTGGTCCACACCCGGCGCGACTTCCCGCCCAGCGAAACGCGGATCATGAAACGTCTCACCATCAAGGGCGACCGTCCCTTCTGATAAAGATATTGCCATGGCACTGACCGTTAAAAAACTTACCCCCCATGTCGGCGCATTAATCTCCGGCGTCGATGCCGCGGCGGAACTCGACGAGGCCACGGTCAAGGCCCTGATCGATGCCTGGCTCGGCCATGGCGTGATCCTCCTGCGCGGCCAAAACCTGACGGACCACCAGCAGGCGAACTTCTCCCGGCTGTTCGGCACCCTCGCCGAGCGCTCGCGCCCGGTGGAGGCGCGCAACGAGGGCAACCGCGCGGAGGCGGAGGCCGATCCCTATGAGGGTTACACCATGCTGGTGACCAATATCCGCGAGAACGGCAAGCCCATCGGCTCCCTTCCCGATGGCGACATGATGTTCCACGCCGACCTGGTCTACCGCGAGATCCCCTCGCGGGCGACCATCCTCTACGGGATCGAGGTGCCCAAACAGGGCGGGGACACCCTGTTTGCGTCGCTCACCGCGGCCTATGAGGCGCTGGACGACGCCACCTTGTCCCTGATCGAGGGAAAGCGCGCGGTCCAGGGCTATCACTACGGCATCACCCAGCGCCAGGACAACGTGCCGCTGCAAAGCTACACCCATCCGCTGGTGCAGGTGATTCCCGAGACCGGACGAAAGGCGCTTTTCGCAAGCCGCCTGATGACCATGTCGGTGGTAGGAATGGACGAGGAAAGCTCCGATGGCCTGTTGGCGAAGCTGTTCGACCATATGGAGGAAGCGCGATTCGTCTACACCCATAAATGGCGGCCCGGCGACCTGTTGGTCTGGGACAACCGGATCACCGTCCACGGGCGCACCGATTTCGACCTCGGTGAGCGCCGTCTGCTGCGCCGTTTCGCCACCGTGGGCGCGCCGCCCATCGCCGCCTGAACGGTTTCGCGCCGGCCAATCCAGAAAAAGGGCGGCGCCGCGGCGCCGCCCTTATCGAAGATCAACCGGCTTAGAGCGGGCTCATGGTTTGCGAAAACCCATGCGCGGCATCCATATTGGCGATTGGCGCGAATCGATGTTTGACCGCAAGCGCGAGAGGAATTGCGCTAAAATTGCAAAGTTGGAAACAGCCCCCCCGTGCAAGGGGGTAAAGAAAAGGAAACCCCATGCCGTTCTTTCCCTCCCTTCCTAACGACGCCGGCGTCCGCAAAATTTGGCAAACGTTCAACCCC
>SMXQ01000101.1 GCA_004356985.1 Alphaproteobacteria bacterium
CTGGCAATCGTCGAGGCAGAGCGCCAGCGGTTTTTCCACGATCATATGCTTGCCGCACCGGGCCGCGATTTCCGCGTGCCGGCGATGAAATTCGGGGGGCGTCGCGATGTAGACCACGTCGAGCGCGGATTGCGCGCACAGATCGGCGATGTCGTCGTAGGTCTCGCCGCCAAACTCGGCTTCAAAGGCCGCGCGCGCGTGGGCGCGCGGGTCCGCCGCGGCGATGATTTCGTAGGGCAGGGTCTCGATCTCGTGCTTGCGCTCGAGCACCTTGTTGGTCGCCTGGCCGAGACCGGCGAAGCCGAGGGTGAGAACACGTTGTTGCGTCGTCTTTACCTCCCCATAGAACACCACGGGCCCAGAAAACCCACGGGCCCGGCGAGGCCCACGGGCTTGATCTCCCTAGCCCGCCTTGGCGGCCTCTTTTTCGCTGCAGAAGGGATGGTAGTCCCCCATGGCGCACTTGGCGCCGACCTTCTTCATGGCCGCCTCGAAATCCTTGTGGATGGCGGGATCCTCGTCCTCGAACTCGACCTGGCTGCCGCCTTCCTTGATGGAAATGAAGGTTTCGTGGGCGCGGCTTTGGGGTTTCATGAACCGATAGCGCCAGTTGTTCCAGCGCAGCGCCAGGTAACGCGCGGGCGTGGCGCCGGAATTGAAATGCTGGTGGAACCACCGATCGGGCGGCACCAGCACGCTGCCCGGCTTCCAATCCACCCGCTGGGGCTCGGTGCCGTCGAGCCAAAGATTGGAATACCCCTGGCCGGATAGGATCACCACATGGGCGCCCGGGCCGTGGCGGTGGCACTTCTTGTAGGTGCCCACCGGGAACTCGGAGATGTGCGCCCCCATGGTGTTGCCGGCCAGGTCGAACTTCATGTTGGTGCTGCCCTTGCCGCGCTCCGAGTAATCGGCCAGGCCGAGGGTCAGGGTATCGGGCACGAAATTGGTGGTCATGAAGAGGCGGCCGAAGATCTCCCCGTCGCCGCTGAAATAATCGTCGCCTTCGGCATCGAAGCGGTCGGTGAAGGCGTAGTCGCTGTTGAAGACATAATCGACGCTGTGAAACAGGTTCATGACGAAACAGCAATTGGTCACCGCGTAGTAGCGCACCGCCTCGCTGCCGGAAGAGTTGAAGTGCTGGTAATCGGCGTTGAGCGGCATGGCAAACAGGCTGCCCGGCCCCCATTCGAAGCTGTGCTTGCGGCCGTCGCGCTGCCACACCGTGGTCGCGCCGTGGCCCTGGGTGATGTAGACCATCTCCTCGTACATGTGCCGTTGGGGCTTGAGCTGGCCGCCCGGCGGGATTTCACAGATATAGGCGTCGTTGGTGCCGCCGGTGCCTTCCAGCATGACGAAGGTGGCGGGCCCGCCCTTGAGATCCCAATAGGAGAGCTCGGCGGCATTGATATCCGGGATAAAGAACCCGGTGATCACCGGGATGTCCTGTTTCGCCTGCCACTCGGCATAGGTATCGAGCGGCGTGGGCAGCCATTTTTCGTTTTTTGGGTCTATCTCCTCGGCCATTGGGCGCTCCCTGTGTTTTTAAGACGAGATTAGGTTCATGGGACCGCCGAGCGGCCAAGACATCAAAAGTTACCAAGTTGCCGGCGAACGGGAATCGTCGGGCCCCCGCCCTAACTTATTGACTACTATTCGTTTTCCAAATTGATGCGGCCGTGGCCTAGGCCGCGCCCCGCCTTTCGGGCTTCATCAAGCCCATGCGTTCGTTGATGACGTCGAGCTCGATGATCGGGGACTGGCGATCGGCGGCGACCACGGCCATGGGCGTGCCGCCCGCGGCGACCAGGTCGATCTGTTCGCGCAGCAACCGGCGCAGCATCACCAGCCCCTTGTCGGCCAGGCCGAGATGCTCTTGGCTGCGGTCCATGATCGGCCCCTGGGTCTCCCACGCCATGAAGTCCTGGAAAGCGACCATGTCCATGCGGTAACCGTCGCGATTTTCACCGGTCCGGAATTCGATATGTTCCACGGTTGCGTCGCCATCCGCCGGCGCGTGTTCGTTCTCGTTGGGCTCGAAATTGGCGACCATGACACAGGTATGGGTGTCGTCGATGGGCATGCGGAACTGGAGGTTGTGGCGATGGCGCCCGGTCTCCCGGTCTTGGGACACGTGGCGCAAGGTGTTGGGGAACAGCAGCGGATGCTGATCCACCTGGGGCTCCTCCCCCGGCTTTTGGGGCGGCGTGGTGCGGCGTTTCATGATGCCGTGCTCGCACTCCAAGAATTCGTGGGTCTCTTCGTATCCATCCATCATCGGCTTGAGGTGCGCGAGGTCGCCGTGCAGCCAATACAGGTGGGACGGGTCCACCGAGTTTTCCATGCATTGCAGCCAGTTGCACCTGAGCGGCTCGAACTTCCTGATCCAGCGCCGGCCATGCTCCCAGGCCAGAACGTCCCAACGCGGCAAGGCCGGGGCCGGGGCCGGCCCCAGATAGGCGAACAGCATGCCGCCGAGCTTCTCCACCGGATAGGCGGTGTGGTGGATCGAATCCTTGAGGGTGCTTCCCTCGGGCTCGGCCGGGGTCTCGATGCAGGCCCCGGTGCAATCGTATTTCCAGCCGTGATAAGCGCAGCGGATGCCGTCCTCTTCCACACGCCCAAAGGCGAGAGAAGCCTTCCGATGAGAGCACTGTTCGCCCACCAGCCCGTAGGTGCCGGATAAGTCCCGGTAGGCCACCAGGTCTTCGCCGAGAAGCCGCACCTTGAGGATCGGCGTTTCCTCGGTCAGTTCGGCCGACGCGGCGATGGGCTGCCAATAGCGCCGCAGCAGTTCTCCGGCGGGGGTCCCGGGCCCCACCCGGGTCAGGATTTCGTTGTCTTCACGCGGGATCATGGCTTTCTCCGTTTGCTTCGCCGCCAAGGGCGGAACCCGGTTCGCCCGGGGCTTGTTCGTCTCAGGCCTGGGCGACCAGCTCGGTCTGCGGCCGGGCCAGGCCGATCCGTTGGTTGATGACCTCAAGCTCGATGATGCCGCCCTCGCCGCCATCGGCCGACACGCCCAGCGGCACGCCGCCCTGGCGGACGATCTCGATCTGCTCGGCGACCAATTTACGAAATATATGGACGCCCTTGTCGGCGGCGCCGAGATGCTCGGTCGAACGGTCGGCCACCGGCCCCTGGGTTTCCCAAGCCATGACGTCCTGGGCCAACACCAAATCGAGACGGTAGGCCCCTTCGGCGTCGCGCATGGTGACGAATTCGAACGGGGTATCGGCGTCGGGCGGCGTGCGCGCGCCCTGGCCGGGCGCGAAAAGAACCATGAAGACCTGGGTATGGGTATCGTCCAGGGGCACGCGAATTTGCAAATTATGCACCAGCTTGCCGCTGTCGCGCGACTTCAATACGTGGCGAAGGATGTTGGGGAACAGCAGCGGATGCTGGTCGACGCGTTCGCCTTCCCCGTCCGCCGAGGTGCGGCGTTTCATGATGCCGTGGTCGAAGATCGTGAAATCGTGGCGTTCTTCGTAATGGTCCATGGCATTGGCCAAATGGGCGGTCACCCCGTGCAGCCAATAGAGGTGCGAGGGGTCGACCGAATTCTCCATGCATTGCAGCCAGTTGCATTGGATGACCGAATGGCGCTGGACCCAGCGTTCGCCGTGTTCCCAGGCCAACACGTCCCAACGCGGCAAGGCCGGCGCCGGCCGGGGGCCGAGATAGCCGAACAGCAGCCCGCCCAGGCGCTCCACCGGGTAGGCGGGTTGGCGGATGGACTCCTTGAGGGTGCTGCCGGGGGGTTCCGCCGGCGTCTCCAGGCATTTGCCCGCGGCATCGTACTTCCAGCCATGATAGGGGCACCGGATTCCCTCATCATCGACCCTTCCATAGGCGAGCGAGGCGCGCCGATGGGAACACTGTTCCGCCACCAATCCGTAAGCCCCCGAGGTGTCGCGGTAAACCACCAGGCGCTCGCCCAACAACCGGACCGCCTTGATGGGTTTTTCCCCGGTCAATTCCGCGGCCGCGGCCACCGGGTGCCAGTAACGCCGCAAGAGCTCGCCCCCGGGCGTGCCCGGGCCCACCTGGGTCAACGATTGGTTCTCTTCCTTGGTGACCATGGCCTTGCCCTTGATCAGCCCTTGGTTCGCCCGATGCCGCTTCGCCCTTCACGCCGGTTTCGAATTTCCGACCCGCACTCCGGAATATGAAGGACGGTGTTGGCGGATGCTAGCATACAAAATTCCCTGGCCCTTGTCAGCAGGGGGGCAAAGCGCCGGCCGCCCCCCTAGAATCGACCGATTGCGGGCATTCCCCATTGTCTTATGGTCGGTGATTTGGTCGGTATTCGGCGCGCCATCGCTGATAGAGTGGCGTTTGAAGGAGACCATGGCCGATGATGTCTTGCCCCGCGCCTTGGAAGGCGACCAAGCGAATGAGAGGCTTGGCGCTGCTTGGGCTCGCATGTTCGTCCCTGGCGGCGCCATCGGCCGTGGCCCAGGACAAGCTATACCTCTCCCAGCGCGCCGCCTTTCGCCTGAACACCATCGCCGGCGGCTTGGTGCACCCCTGGGCCATGGCCTTCCTTCCCGGCGGCGACATCCTGGTGACCGAGCGCCCCGGCCGCCTTCGCGTGGTCCGCGCCGGGAAATTGCAACGCCGCCCGGTCGCTGGCCTACCCAAGGTGGCGGCCCAGGGCCAGGGCGGCCTGATGGACGTGATCCTTCATCCCCGGTTCGCGGAAAACCGGCTGATCTACCTTTCCTACACGGCGCGCGGCGCCGGCGGCATCGGCACCCACGTGGCCCGGGCGCGGCTTAGCGGCGGCAAGCTGACCGGTCTCCGGGTGATCTTCGCGGCGCTGCCGCGCAACGCCGGCGGGCTGCATTTCGGCTCGCGCATGGTGTTCGGGCGCGACGGGCTGCTCTACATCACCTCGGGCGATCGGGGGGAGAGCGCGGACGCCCAGTCCCTCGCCACCCACACCGGCAAGGTCGTGCGCATCACCGATTCCGGGGCGGTGCCGCGGGACAATCCCTTCGCCGGGCGGCCCGGCGCCAGGCCGGAGATCTTCACCTTTGGGCACCGCAACCCCCAGGGGATCGCCCGCCATCCGGCGACCGGCAGGATCTGGGCGGTCGAACACGGGCCCAAGGGCGGCGACGAGATCAATATCCTCGCCCCGGGCGCCAATTACGGCTGGCCGGCGATCACCTATGGCCGCAGCTATGCCGGGTTCTCCATCGGCGAGGGCACCCACAAGCCCGGCATGGCCCAGCCCATCAAATACTGGGTGCCGTCCATCGCCCCCTCGGGCCTGGCCTTTTACACCGGGGCCAGGTTTCCCGGCTGGACCGGCAACCTGTTCGTGGGCGCGCTGGTGCTCAAGCATCTCAACCGGCTTACCCTTGACGGCGACCGGGTGGTGGGCGAAGAGCGTCTTTTAAGCGATTGGGGCAGGCGCATCCGCGACGTGCGCGACGGCCCGGACGGCTATCTTTACATCCTCACCGACGAGGACCCGGGCGCCCTGGTGCGCCTGGAGCCGGTGCCTGAGGCCCCTCCAACTCATCCCGGCCTAGGACCGGAATGCGGAAGCCATATCGATTCTTTGTCGCCGGGCAGCCAACCTTTTGGAGTGCCGCAGTGCAAGCATTTTCCGCCAAAAGGCAACGCGCGCCAAATCGGCCCGAAGAACCGGTCACCACATCGCGGGCATCGGAAGCGATAGAGATAGAATGGAAATAGCAAACACAAAAGGAACCATAGCAGGATAATATATTCAAATGGCTCCAGCAGGCGAAGTAACACAGCGAAGTCTATATCCCATTCCATCTGTTCGGAGACCGGTCTTATGAGACCGAGACCCAAAAAGAAACAGATAAGGGAAATATACGATGACCACGTGATCGTGAGCCTACGGCGGCGGTCCCGCCATGCATTTACGTAGCGTTCGTGCTCGGAAGTCATGGCAGACATATAGTGGCCTCGCCTGACAATTGCCATGGGCCCATTGCTTGGCTGCCGGGGTGCCCTGCAACCGGAAACATGGGAAAATAATTAGAGGAAATGGCAGAACCCATCCCCTTCAAGGTCGGCAAGGCCTCGCCGGCCAATACTTTTCTCGCCATCTGGATGGCCGAGGCGGCCGGGTTTTACGCCGCCCAGGGGCTGGCCCTGGAAATCGTCGAAATGGTCGGCGGCAGCCAGTGCGGCCCGGCACTCACCGCCGGCGATATCCATCTCATGCATATCGGCATGTCTTCGGTGGTGCGCGCCAACGCCGGGGGCGCCGATCTCAGGACCATCGGATCGCTCTCCAACGTCATCCGCTCCGCCCTGTTCACGGCGCCGGGGGTGAACCAGGCCAGCGACCTCAAGGGCGCGGTGGTGGGCATCTCCAGCATCGGCTCGGAAAGCGACCCGACGACCACCCTTGCCCTGGCAAAGATCGGTCTGGCGCGCGCCGACGTTTTGGTTAGGGAGATCGGCGTCGAGCGGTTGGCCGCCCTCCGCGACGGCACCGTGGCGGCGACCATGTTGGGCGAGCCCCAGCGCAGCGCGGCCTTGGCTTTGGGCCTTCATGCCATGGTCGACCTTCTCGCCGACCGCATCCCCTGGCTCTATAGCGGCCTGGTGGTGGACCGGGCTTATCTTTCGGGCCATGGCGAGGTGCTGGCGCGTTTCATGAGGGCCACCATCGAGGGCAATTACCTGGCGGTCGGCGACCCGGCGCGGGCCAAGGGCGTCCTGGCGCGGGAGCTTGATCTGACCGATGCCAAAATCATCGACATCACCTTTGAGAATTTCAAGGCGGCGACCCCGGTCAACGCGGAGATCAGCCTTGCCGGGGCGGAAAACATCATCGCCACGGTGGCGGCGCCCGACGCCGGCCATGATGCCTTTGATTACATCGACTTGGGCGTGCGCGATGGTTTGCGCGCAGAGGGGTTCTTCGACGCCATGGAAAAGAAATACGGCGCGCCCGCATAAGGCGGGCGCGGGACCGCGGGGGACATGCCGCCCCGCAGGCGAAACCGGCGTATAATGGGGCCGAATTCGGTCAACGCCGGCGGTCATTTGGTAAATGAAACTTAGATACATCGGAGTGAGCATCGCCGCCTTCGCGGCCATGAAAATTTTCAAGGGTTTGCCCCTCGGCACGGCGTCGAGCCTCGGCGGCCGGTTGGCACGGTTGGTGGGACCGCACCACGGCCGCCACCGGATCGCCCGCAAGAATTTGCAAAGAGCCTTCCCCGACTTGACCGCGGCCGCGGCGCAAAGCGCGTTGATGGAAATGTGGGACAATTTCGGCCGGATCATCGCCGAATATGTCCACTTGGAGGAATTTGCCCGCCTCACCGGCGGTCAGGACGCCCTGATCGACTTCGACGGGCTGGACCGATTGAAGCGGCTCAGGGAAGACCATGACAGCGCCATCTTCATCAGCGGGCACATGGGCAATTGGGAACTCGCGCCCCTGATGGTCCGTCTCGCGGGATTTGAAATGGTTGCCATCTACCATCCCCTCCACGAACCCTATATCGACCGCGAGATCAGGAAATTCCGGGGCGCCATCTCTCCCCGGCTGATCTCCAACAAGGGCCGGGGGAAGGAATTGGTGGCGGCGCTGCGCGACAACATCTCGCTCTCCATGGCGGTGGACCAAAAACCCCGGCGCGGCCCGATGATGGAATTCTTCGGCCACGACGCCAAGACCGAAACGGCGCCCGCCAAACTGGCCTTGCGCTACGGCCTGCCCATCGTCCCGATCCGGGTCCAAAGGCTGGAGGGAGTCCGTTTCAAAATTACCGCCTATCCCCCCATAGATACCACCGGGGTCGAGAACGGCGCGCCCGGGGTCGCCGAGATCACCGCCGCCATCAATAAGATCTTGGAAGGATGGATCCGCGAACGGCCGGCCGATTGGCATTGGCTGCACCGGCGTTGGCCGGATTGAATTTCATCGGCCTAGGCGCTTGAGCACCTGGGCGAAATTGCCCCCGATGATCTGGTTTTTCCGCCCGGCGCCGGGCCCGGGAACCCCATCGGCGCAGCCCTTGGCATCATCGCAGCGATGCCCCGTTCGGGGATCGATCGCCGGCACCGCGCCAAGCCTAATTCAGCGCCTCGCGCACCGCTTGGGCGAGCTCTTTCTTCAGGAAGGGCTTGCCCAGCAGCACCTCATGGGGCGCCAATCGCGCGCGCCCGGAGGCCGCCCCCGTGGGATAGCCCGACATGAAGATGATCTTGATGC
>SMXQ01000102.1 GCA_004356985.1 Alphaproteobacteria bacterium
ACAACCATTCCACGGTGGGCAGCCGGGTGACGTTTTCGGCCGGCATGGCCATCGTGCAATCGGCCCGGGCGGCGATCAAGGTGTTGTGCCAGAGGGCCGCCATCATGTGGGACGTGCCCGAGGACCATGTCGTGTTCGAAGACGGCTATGTCCGCCCGGCCAGCGCCAATGTCGGTGATTTCGAGCCGCTGTCCATCGCCGATATCGCCAAGAAGGCGGGCACCACCGGCGGCGCCATCGCCGGCCACGCCGAGATCAACGCCAAGGGCGCGGGGCCGGGCTTCGGCGTCCATATCGTCGATGTGGAGGTCGACAAGGAAACCGGCGGCGTCCAGGTCGTGCGCTACACCGTGGTGGAGGATGCCGGCAAGGCGATCCACCCGTTGCAGGTCGAGGGCCAGTTCCAGGGCGGCGCCGTCCAGGGATTGGGCTGGGCGCTCAACGAGGAATACATTTACGATAAGAACGGGTGCATGGAAAACCCCGGTTTCCTGGATTACCGGGTGCCGGTGTGCTCCGACGTGCCGATGATCGACACGGTCATCATCGAGGTTCCCAATCCGCGCCATCCCTACGGCCTGCGCGGTGTCGGCGAGGTCCCGGTGGTGCCGACCCTGGCCACCATCGCCAACGCCATCGGCGATGCCATCGGAACCCGGCCGCGATCGCTGCCGATGTCGCCGCCCAAGGTCCTCAAGCTGATCGAACAGGTGGCGGAGAACGGCGTCGACGAGGCCTACGTCGCCTGAATTAAAAAAAAGAAGATAACCGGGCCGGGCGGCGGGCAACCGTCCCCGGCCCTTTTTTGCACCCGGCGCCCGGGGTCAGACGGCCTCGGCCATGCGGTCGAGCAGCACCGATTCGTCCATGAAATCGCCCATCAGGCAAGTCGCGCCGTGCTTGGCCAACTCATCGAGGTAGAGCCGGTGGAAGTACGGGTCCTGGTCCTCGTACTCGATCTGGCGGCCGCCCTCCTGGACGCTGACGCCCAGCGCGGCGGCCTGCTTCTTGCGTTCCGAGGTGAAGGGGTGGCGCCGGTTCCCTAAGTTCATGGCGAGGTAGCGGGCGGGCTCCGGCCCGGTGTTGAAATGCTGGTGGAACATCATGTCGGGCGGTGCGAAGACCACCCCGTGGCGCCAATCAATGCGCACCCGATCGTCTTCCCCGTCGTACCACATCAGCGAATAGCCGCTGCCGGTGACGTTGAAGATGAAAAAGTCGGGGCCGTGGCGGTGGGCCTTCTTATAGGTGCCCACCGGCATGGCCGAACAATGGGCCTTCATGACGCCGTTGCCGAGGATGAACTGGATGGAGGAACTGCCCGGGCCGCGGAAGGCCAGGGGCTTCAACTCGAACCCGGACACGTCGGGAACGAAATTGGTTTCCCACAGGCCGGGGCCGTTGAGAAGGGGAATCTCGGTGCCTTCGCCCTCGAAATAGCCTTCGGGTCCCAGGCGTTCGGGGAATTCGTGATGGCAGTCGAAAACGAAGCTTTCGTTGATGAACAGGTTGAGCACCAGGGGCAGGAAATTGCTGCAGGCCAGCAGCGCCGGCTCCCGGCCCGAGCCGTTGAAGATCTGATAGCTGGCGTTGAGAGGCAGCGCGAACATCGACTTGGGGCCCCACTCGAAGGTGATTTCCCGGCCATCGGCGCCCTCGATCTTGGTCGATCCCTGGCCTTCGAGCACATAGACCAATTGCTCGTACATATGGCGCACCGGCGCCGATTTGGCGCCAGGGGGCAATTTGTGCAGGAACAGGGTGGTGAAATCGGCCCGCGCCTTGAGATGCACGATGGCGCCTTCCATGCCGAAGCGCGGCCAGGGCTTGGTTTCGACATCGAGCAAATCGACGCTGTACCCCTCGACGATGGGCACCGGCTGGGCATCCGCCCAATCCAGGTAGGGATCGATGAGAAGCCTGTGTTCTGCTTTCACGTCGTCTGGCATGGCATCCCCCTAGCTGTCGATGGCGCGCATGCCATGGGCCACGGCGCCGCGGTAGGCCCGGTCGATATGCATTAATTCCCGGGCGCCGTCGAGCGCCGTCTTGTAAGAATGTTCATCCGTCACGTGGCGCACGATGGCGTCCTCGATCATGTCCGAATGATCCTCGTCGGCCTCCACATGGACGCTTGTTGAGATCAACAGCGCGGGGTCGATGCCGAGCTCATTGACCAACCGGTCGCGCCAACGGTAGCTGGCCCCGCCGCCCTTCACCAGCTTGGTATTGTTGCGCCGCTCGAGGAAGTGCGATGCCGTCAAGGCGCCGAGCCAGGGCAAGTTGGTGGCGAGGTGGGTGAAGGCGAGAAGCGCGGCGCGCACCAGCGGCGTGGTCTCGGCCGCGGCCAATTCCTCTTCCGTGACGCCCAGCGCCATGGCCTCGCGGCTCATCAGGGTGACATGATCGGCGCCGCCGCGCGGATCGTGGATCAGTTCGTCCTGCTCGTGGAGCCAAATCACCTGCTTGACGTCGTAGGGCGCGCGGGCCTGCACGTGGGCCCAGCAATCGCGCCGGTTGGCGCCGTAGAAGATCAGCTGCAGGGAGTAGAACCTGGCCCGGTCGATGGTCAGCGGCGTTTGCCAAAGGAGTTGGAATTCGGGGCTGACGATCTGTTCGTTAATCAACCGGTTGAGCTCTTCGACCAATTTATCCGCGAATTTGGACCGCGGGCCGTCAAGGGTGACTGTGTGGCTCGTCAACATGGGTCTTCCTCTTGTGCTCTTGCTCTTGCTTGCGCCTTGCGCGGGGTGGCGAAGGCGCGGCCCGCGCGCCGGCTTTATCCGAGCCTAGTGCACTATCCCGCCAAATGGAACCATTTGACCGGATCGTGCACCGGTGCGTTGCCGGTGGACCCGTCGGACGGCGCGCAAACACCGCGAGACGGCGTTGCAAGCCGGCCCATTCCCTTGCCTCGCCCGGTTGCGCGCGGCACCATTGATTCGAACCACCCCCGCCGGTCCGGCCGGCCGCCGCGCCACAGAGTCGCCGCGGACCGCCACGGCAATCTCGCGATCCGGTGGGAATTCATCGCCGTACCGGCCGAGGGTTGGACTCTAGGCCCCCCCCCGGAACGGCCCCGCGGGCAGTCCCCAATGGAACCGCCCGCGAGGGAATGGCAAATGCGCCCAAAAACCCTAGGATTTGCAATCGACGTTTTTCGACCGTGACCCCGGGCCCGGGTAGGTGAACGTGCAGGTCATCCCGACCTTGATGTTCTTGCGCTTGGTCTTCTTGCCATTGATGGTGACCTTGGTTTTCGAGCCTGAGATCGCCGTCTTGACCTCCTTGCCCTGGTACTTGATCCACACCCGGCGGCCGCCGCGCTTGATCTTGGTCACGGGGCCGGTGTGTTTGACCATCTTGACCTTGACCTTCTTGATATACATTTGGCCGGTCTTCTGGGTCGCCTCCCGGGAGGCCTCGACGACATCGGGCTTGGTGTCCATGATCTTGGCCACCAGATTCTGCACCTCTTCACCGGTCAGGGGCGCGGATTCCAGCCGTTGTTTCTTGAGAGCGGCAAGGAACTTGGCATCCTTGGTGGTCGCCAAGAAGGCGGTCCGCAAGGCCTTGACGCGAACGTTGGGCACTTTCGGCCCGGCGATGATGGGCCGCCCCATGGCCTCGCGCGCGAACAGGAGAGTCAGGATCTGGCGCTGACGCTTGGTCTTGCCGAGGTCCATGATCCAGGGCACGCCCCGCTTGGTGAGTTCGGGATGCTTGGAAGTGGACATTTGGATCAGGATGTCGATCTTGCCGTCCTTCAGCCAGGCCGGCCGCGTCGACGCGATGGACGACCAGGACCAACCGCAGCGGCCGTCCACTTCGCCCCGTTCGATGGCTAGGTTGATATTATTGCCGCCGGGATAACCGGTGATGAGGTTGAGGTTGGCGCCGAACACGTTGTTGAGCACCTTGACCATCATATCGGGCCCGGTTCCCGGCCCGGTGCCCCCCATGACCAGCTTGCGGGTCATGAACTGCTTCAGGGTCTTGACCCCCAAGGTGTGCCAGGTGACGCAGGTGGACACCTCGTTGTTGACGCTGCCGATCCAGTTGAACTTGGTGGGTTCGAAGCGGACCTGCTTGCTGCCGAACAGCGCCTCCATGGGGATGCCGCGATCAACCATGGCCAGCACAGTGCCGTCCTGGGCCAGGGTATTGAACACCTCGTTGGCGAGCTTGATGGTGCCCGCGCCGGGCCGGTTCTTGGGCGTGAAGCGGGGATTTCCCGGAATATGTTTTCCCATATGCCGGGCCACCGTGCGCGAGAATGCGTCGTAACCGCCGCCCGACGGGTAACCGATATAAAAGGTGATTGTCTTACCCTTGTAGAAACCGGCGACCGACTGGGCCGAGCCCGCGGATGCGCCGGCAAGGACGAGGACGCAGCTTAAACCGACGGCCTTCATAACATTCGACGTTCTCATGTCATTTCTCCCTGTCTCCGTTGAAATCGGCGCCCGCGAAAGGGGCCGACCAGATACCCCCTAGATTTCTCCCGCGCCTTTGCCAAGAACCGCCCGCGGGGGAAAGGCAAATGCGCCCAAAAACCCTAGGATTTGCAATCGACGTTCTTGGCCTCGCCATTGATCTTGGGCCAGGTGATCTTGCACGTCATGCCGACCTTGAGCTTCTTGCGCGGCGCGGTCTTGCCGCCGATGGTCACCGCGGTGCGCGAGCGCGAAATCTTGACCTTGTATTCCTTGCCCTTCTCGCTGATCCGGATACGGCGCCCCTTGCGCTCGACCTTGGTGATTTTTCCCAAGCTGGTGAACATGGCCAACTTGATCGAAGTGATCTTTTTCAGGAGTGCGACCACCTCGGGCGGCTGATTGATGATGTCGCGCACCATCCGGGCGACGTCTTCGCCGAAACCAGGATTGATGGTGCGCTTGGCGGTCTTTGCCTCCGCGCGCAACGCCTTGCTGTTGATAGCCTTCTTGTAGACCGCACGGAGCAAGGCCAACCGGTCGGCGGGCAATTTCGGCGGGCCCGCGACGAAACGCGAGATCTGCGCCTGGCGCGCCATCATCTTGGCGACGGCCTTGGCGGTCGGCGTCTGGGCGACCTCGGCGCCCCTGGGCACGCCTTTGATGGAGTCGCCGAATTGCAGGACGATGGTGCCCTGGTGCTTGCCCATCACCACCATGGTCGAGCTTAGGCCCAGGATATGCCCGTCGATCTCGCCCCGGAGCATGCCCATCACCCGCTCGCCACCGGAATAGCCCGGCAGCACCTTGATGGGCACGCCAAACGTATGGGCGATCATGTAGGCCTCGTTATAGGCGCCGGAGCCGACGCCCGAGGTGCCGAACTGGATCGGCCGCTTGGAGTTGCGCATATCCTCGAACGTGCGGTAGGGCGACTTGGCGCTCATGAAGATCACCCGGGGATCGGCATCCGCCTTGCCGATCCACGACATCTTGCGGAGATCGAATTTAACCCCCCTGCGCTCGACGATCTGGGCATAGGTGAGCCCGGTGGTGAAGGAGCCGATGGTCAGCCCATTGGGCTTGGAATGGTAGATCTTATTGGCGCCGATGATGTGCCCGGCGCCGGGCACGTTACGCACGATGATGGTGGTGCCGGGCATGAACGGCTTCATGTGCCGGGTCACCAACCGGCCGTAAAAATCGGCGCCGCCACCGGGTCCCGTGGAGACGATATAGGTTAGCGTCTTGCCTTGATAATAATCGGCGGCATCCTGAGCCCGGGCGTCGGCCATGGCCGCCGAGCCCAAGGCCCCCAGGACCAATACGGAAATCGAGACATTCTTCAACATCGGATTCTCCCATCTGGAACTTTTGGGGCGCCCTCATGGAGACCGGGCACCGCTAATTTATTCAACCCCGGCGCCTATTCCTGGGCGTCGGGGAGATTGTGGATTCTCTTTTTACCGTAACCGGCGTGGACTTCGCCCACGTCGACGCGGTTCTTGGAGCCGTCCTTGGCATTCCCCCGGACCTGAAGAAGATGGGCTTCCTCGTCGCCCGCCTGGGCGAACCAATAACGCCCGTTGCGCGGGATCAGCACGCCCTCCATGGGACCGAACTCGCCGAGAAAATTGCTGTCATTGCCATAGAAACGGACCTCGCCCGACAACACCATCCAGAAGCCCTCCGACGCCGGATGGTAATGCAGGGAATTGGAAAAGCCCTTGGGCAGGATTTGCACCGTGCCGCGCAGAATTTCGCCCTCGCACAGGCGGAAATTGTTCCGCATGCCCTTGGGGATGCTATTGGGGCGGGCGAAGGAGAAAAGCTGGATGTTTGCCTCCACGTTCTCGAAGAACGCCTCTTTCTTTTCGGCCCCGCGCGTGGTGGGGGCCTTTTTGGCTCTTTTGGCACGCCTGGCTTTGGCCATTGCCTTATCCTCCCGCGGGCCCCCGGGATCTCCGGTTTCCATGGCTCGGGACCCGATGCGATCATACCATAACATCCCGGGCCCGCATTAGGCTTGCGCCGCGGCCTTGGCGCCGACATAATCCGCGCCGCAATCCAGGCCAAAGCGGCGGCGCGATCCGTAATTCCACACCAGGGGCAACAGATGACCGTCAGACGAGGGCGACATTTTTTACAAATTCCGGGCCCGACCAACGTGCCGGACCGGGTGCTCCGGGCCATGGACCGGGCCACCATCGACCACCGCGGGCCGGAGTTCGCCGAGCTCGGCCTGCGCGTGATCGCGGGGTTGAAGCCGATCTTCAAGACCGAGGGCACGGTGGTGATCTATCCGTCATCGGGCACCGGGGGCTGGGAAGCCGCCCTGGTCAACACGCTGTCGCCGGGCGACACGGTGCTGATGTTCGAGGTCGGCCAGTTCGCGGTGCTGTGGTGCGAGGTGGCGCGGAAATTCGGCCTCGACGTCGATTTCGTTGCCGGCGACTGGCGCCACGGGGTCGACCCGCAAGTGGTGGAAGCCAAACTGGCGGCGGACAAGGACCACACCATCAAGGCCGTCTGCGTGGTCCACAACGAGACCTCCAACGGTATTACTTCGCCCCTGGCCCGCATCCGCCAGGCCATGGATTTGGCCAAGCATCCCGCACTTTTGATGGTGGACGCGGTCTCGGCGCTGGGCTCCATGGACTACCGCCACGACGAATGGGGCGTCGACGTCACCGTGGCATCGTCGCAAAAGGGGCTGATGCTGCCCGCCGGGCTGGGCTTCAACGCCATCAGCCATAAGGCCCTGGCGGCCGCCAAGACGGCCGGACTCCCCCGCGCTTATTGGGACTGGGGCGCGATGATCAAGATGAACGCGGACGGCTTCTTCCCCTATACGCCGGCCACCAACCTGCTCTACGCCCTGGACGAGGCTTTGAAAATGTTTGAAGAGGAAGGGTTGGATGCCGCCTTCGCCCGCCATGACCGCTTGGCCGAGGCGACCCGGCGCGCGGTCGCGGCCTGGGGCCTGGAAAACGCCTGCCTGGACCCGGGCCTATATTCCAGCGCCCTGACCGCGGTGATGATGCCGGGCGGCGCCGACGCCGACGCGCTTCGGGCCGTCATCCTCAAGCGTTTCGATCTGTCCCTGGGCGCCGGGCTCGGCAAGCTGGCGGGCAAGGTCTTTCGGATCGGCCATTTGGGCGACCTCAACGACCTCACCCTGGCCGGCACCCTGGCCGGTGTCGAGATGGGCCTCGGACTGGCGAAAATCCCCCACCAGGGCGGCGGCGTGGACGCCGCGCTCCGTTTCCTGGCCGACGGTTAAGCGCGGCCCCGGGGGGGGCTCAGGCGTCCTCGGTCTCCGTCGCGGCGAGGTCCTGGTCGGGACGGATGGTCTCGAAGCCGTTTTCGGAGATGTCGAAATTGTTGCCGTCGGGATCGATCGCCCGGTACTCGGCATAGTGCCGGTCGCCGGGCCGCTTCACGGGCGCCCGGTAACCGAACTCCTCGAAGCGCGCAGCGATTTCCTCGTTGTCTTCCACCTCGAAGCCGAAATGGTTGAAGCCGCTGGGCTTGCCGTCGCTCTTGTTGGTATGGATCGAGAGGTTCATGTAGCCGTCGGTGAGCGAGATGCCGCCCTTGTGCGAGCGATGGATGATCTCCATGTCGAACACGTCGACGTAGAATTGGGCCAGCCTTTCAACGTCGGTGGTGTTGAATACGATGTGCCGGAGCTTAGCCATTTTCCCCTCCTTTAGGATTTCCGTGCGCCGTGACCAACGGTATTCCAATTTTTGGCCCAAAGGAAGGCGCGGCCCCCGCCCCCCGGCCCCCTGGCCCAACTCAGGCGGCGACGGCGCCGGGCGGGCAGATGCCCTCCAACCGGACCAGGTCCTCGAACGACAACACGAGATCGGCCGCCGCCGCGTTCTGTTCCAGGTGATCGCGGGTCTTGGACGAAGGGATGGGAATGACCGGTGCATCGCGATGCAGGAGCCAGGCCAGGGCCAGGGTCGCCACCGCCACGCCCTTGTCTTTGGCGAATTCCTCCAGCCGCGCCACCATGGCCAGGTTGTGTTCCATGTTGCCGGGCTTGTAGCGCCCGTCGGACCGCCGCCGGTCGTCCTCGGGCAGGTCCGCCAATGCGTGGAACAGGCCCCCCAGGATGCCCCGGCCGAGCGGCGCGAAGGCCATGAAGGCCATGCCCCGGTCGCGGCACACTTGGAGGAGCTTTTCCTCCGGGGTGCGCACGAACAAAGAGAATTCATCCTGCAAATTGGCGATGGGATGCACCGCCCAGGCCCGGGCGATGATCTCCGGCGACGCGTCCTTGGAAATGGCGATGAAACGCGTCTTGCCTTCGGTGACCAATTGCGCCATGGCGCCCACGGTGTCCTCGATGGGCACCACGGGATCGACCCGGGAGATGCAGATCACGTCCACGCACTCGATGCCCAGGCGCTTGAGGCCGGCCTCGCAGGATTCGCGCACGTGTTGCGGCGTGCCGCTGACCACGTTGACCCCGTCGGGCCGGATGGAACCCAGCTTGGAATGGATCACCACCTCGTCGCGCCGCCCGGCGATGGCCTTGCCGATCAGGGTCTGGTTGTGGCCCTTGCCGTAATTCGACGAGGTGTC
>SMXQ01000103.1 GCA_004356985.1 Alphaproteobacteria bacterium
ATGGCGGCGACGATTGGCAATATAACGACGACGCGGCCGACAGATGGAAGGGAATCGCATCCGGTGGTGCGCCTGGACTTCAAATCCAGTGAGGGGCGTTAGACGTCCCTGGTGGGTTCGACTCCCACTCTCTTCCGCCAATCAGCGGCGCCCTGGCCGTCCCGGCGAAAATCACCGGGACGGCAAAAAAACCTGTCCCGGTGATGGCGGATTTGTCGTGCGGTCGCCGCGTCAGGCGCGGGATTCGCGGCGGGTCAGCCACCTGACCACGTCGGCGCCGTCCATGCGCGCCAGCGGGCCCGAGCTGTAGCTCGACGTCATGACATTGCCGTCGGGGCCGATGATAAATTCCGATGGCTGGATGATGCCGCGGCGCTCGCCCCACCAAGCGCCCACCGCGTCGCCATCTGCCTTTGTCGCGCCGTGGGCGACCGGGAAGGAAACCTCATCAGCCACTTTTTGCGCGTCCTCGATCGGATCGGTGCTGATGGCCACCACTTTCGCGTCCAGCTTCTCCAGCCCTTCCTTTTCATTTTCGAAACCGACCAACTGCCGGCGGCAGTAGGGTCACCAGTGTCCCCGGTAGAACAAAACCACCAGGTATTTCGAATCAAGGCCGTCGGGGATGGTCAGGGTGCCGCCACCGACGAGGTTCAGGGTCACGCTTGGGAAGGCGTCGCCCTCATAGAGCTTGTCAGCCATGTTTTCTCCTTACTTCTTACTTCATGCTGGTCACCATCTTTCACCGTTTATCCACCGCGGCGCAAGGCCAGGTGTTCAATTCTCCGTGATCGGCGGTTGAAATTGCGCAATTTGGGCTTTAAGTTTTTTTCTCAAGACCCAAGGGGAAAAACGAAAGGGAGGGTGTCAATGGATCCCCGCTACGAACACTTCAAGAATTTCTCCGGCAATGATATGAGCCGCGAGGAGAAACGCGCCATATGGTTGGAAATATCCGATATGACCGGGGAAGAATTCGACGCCATGCAGACCCATCACAAGGAGCATCAGGCCGGTGCCCCCAAGGTTGGCGACATGGCCCCCGATTTCACCGCCGAGGTGCTGGGCGCGGGCCGCAAGCGGACCGGAGAATTCGTGACTCTTTCAACCTTGCGGGGGAGGCCGGTGGCGCTTGCCTTCGGCTCTTATACCTGACCCCCCTTTCGTATGCAGGCCGTGCGTCTGAACGAAATCTACCTTGCCCATAAAGACGATCTCCAGTTCTACCTCACCTATATTCAGGAGGCCCATGCCGCCGATGGCTGGCAGACGCCGCAAAACCTGTACGAGGAAGTGATCTACAACGCGCCCACCAACGATGACGAGAGGGCCCATGTGGCCGGCGCCTGCCAGGTCGATCTGGACCTCAAAATCCCCATGTTGCTGGACAGCATCAACGATAATGTCGAGGACAAGTACCGCTCGGCGCCGATCCGGCTCTATGTGGTCGACAAGGAAGGCATCCTGACCTATGCCGGTGATCCCGGGCCCAGGGGCTATGACCTGGACGGCTGGGAAGAAGCCATCAAGCAAGAGACCGCCAACGGCTAGCCTTTAATTCCCTCGCGCGGGGGCGCCGCCACGAGGGACGAGGCGGATAACGCCGCCAACGAAAAAACGGAATCCAGGTTTCGCGGAGCGCCAAGGGAACGGGTTAGTTGCCGCGCTTCCTGCGCCTCCGGCGCCTCGACTTGGTCTTTCCTTTTTTGCGGCCCCAGAACCCGATCCCCACCATGACCAGGACGACGACAACGACAATCGGCAGAAAGGCTTCGAAGGAAGCGCCGCCGCCGGCCGCCGCGCCGCCGCTGGCGGTGTCATGGCCGGCCAAGGCCGGAGAGGAGACGGCCAAAATCAGGCCGGCCTTAGCCATCAGCCAGCCGCGGCCGGCAACATCGGTAGCCAGGGTGGCTATTCGTCTGTGCTCCACACCCTCCTCGCTCACCTGACGTCCACTCATGCACCGCACCGGGTAACCGCCGATGAAGGCTTGCTAGGCCCCGATAAGGTATCAAATATGGCGGTCGGGGGCGAGCCGCACGGGCGCCCCCGGCGCGTTGTCCACCATCGCGGTCATTCAGCCGTGTCGACCTGGTCGAGGAAGGAAAGGTAGTCTTCCGGCAGCCCGCGTTGCCGCGCGCCGGCGCGGAGAATGTTCATGTAGGGCAGCGAGGGCCGGCCTTCGGGCGCGCCGCCGGTGTCCCTGAAGGTCACCACGGGGATAATCTTGCCGGTTTCGTCCTCGGCGTCGGTCCACAGATAGGCGTATTGGCGGCCTTCGCTGGCGTCGAGACGAACGAACTTGGCCAAGGGAAGGAGATAGAGGACACCGTGGACCACGCCGCCGGGATCGTCGACGATGTTGGCCGGCGCCGATACCCCCGGCCGCCGGCCACCGGCGACGGTGAAACACAGGCGGTAGCCGTTCAACCGGCCGGTCCGTGTCTCGACCGGCGTCATGTGCCGCCGTTCCCGGAACAGCCGCTCGTTCATGTTGGACCCGTATGCGAAATACCACACAGGGTCGGGAACGCTCGGTGGTGGCGTGCGGTGGCGGCGAAGCCGGACCCACCATCGACAAATTGGCCACCAGGTCGGGTTCATGGTTTCTCGTTTCTCCCCGCGTTCTTCAAGGCCATGATCCGTCGCGCCATTTCGTGCAAGGCAAGGCCGGGCCGGTTCTATGTGGTCGACGCCGAAGGTGTTGTCACCCCCGCCGGTGCGCCGGGGCGGCGCGGATACCACCTGGACGCCTGGCAAGAGGCCATCGAGCAAGAGACCGCCAACGGGTAGCCGTCATTGGGCATGGGCGACACCTTCGAGGTAGGCGATCCAGTGCGCGGGAAGGCCGTGCGCCCTGGCGCCGTTCCGCAGAAGTGTAATGTAGCGGAGCGATGGGTTGCCGTCCGCGGCTTGCCCCTCCGCTAAAAAGGCGACGGCATCGACGCGGGACCCGGCGATATCCTGGGCGACGAGCCAGATCGGCCGGTAACGCCATCCTGGGATGCCCTCGGACGCACAAAGGCGGACAAGCTCGCGCCGGGTCAAACGATAGAGCACGCCCCAAACCTCACCATCCTCATCGGCGCATATATTCGCCGGCGCGGCGCGGCCCTTGGGGCGGCCTTCCAGATTGAACCGCAGGCGGTAGCCGGCGATCCGGCCGGCGCGCCATTCCAGGGGCGCCATCTTGCGGCGCTCGCGAAACGAGCTGTCATGCATGTTGGCGCCGTAGGCGAAGTACCACACCTCGTCGTCGGGGCGGCCGTCCAGGGTCAGCCCCCAGATCCGGTACCACGCCCGCGCCAGGGGCCAGACCCGCAAAATCACCGGAACCCATAGCCGCTTCAGCCCACGCCGCGCCACCGCCCACATCAGCCGTTCTCCCAGCGTGCCAGCCTGCCATAGAGCGAGAGCTGCACCACCGCCGCCAGGACCGCCAAAACGAACACCGCTTCCAGGGACAAAATATCGGCGACGGCGGCGCCCGCCAGCGGCAGGAGGGCGGCGGGCGAGGCCAGCGCGTTGAAATAGGCGGAATAGGCGGGCCGCTTGTGGTTCGGTGAAACCTCCATGAGATAACCCAAATAACCTATGGTCATGCCATTGACCAACGCCCCGATGACGACGAAAAGCGCGGCGAAGGCGGGCAGCATCAGTGCCGTCCCATTATCGCCTAATGTGAGGATCGCGAAAGCCCCGAGCGGCGGCGCCAGGCGCAGCACCGCGACCACTTGCAACAACCGCAGCTTGCCATGGCGGTCGCCGATATGACCCCAGAGCGCGTTGGAGGCGAGGGAGCCGACCGTCTGCGCACCCAGCAATATGCCGACGTCTTCCACGCCCAGGCCCATTCGTGCCGCCGCGACGACATAGAACGGCAGGGCCATGAGCGTCGCGCCGCCAACCCACTGGGTATAGAGAAACAGGCGGAAGCGGCGGTCCGTCCCCATGACCTTGAAACCGTCGGCTAGGAACGCCCTGAACCGCCGCGCCGGTTCCTCATCGGCGACTGGTAGCGGCGGTTCCCCCGCGGAAACAAAGCTGATGGCGGAAACCACCATGAGGGCGGAGGCCAGGGCGAAGATCAGTGCATGGGCGTTAAGCACCGGTTGGGTGGCGAGCCAATGATGGGCCAAGGCGGCGACACCGAGGGCGAGCAATCCGCCGCCGAAGAAACGCCAGGCCAACAACCGGCTGCGCGCACCCGAGGTTATGGACCGCCCGACGATGTCGTTGTAAGGCACCGCGACGATGCCGCTGACGAAGGAATAGAGCGTCCAAAGCAGCAAGAAAGCGCCCCCGAGCCAAGCGGCGGGAAGCGCGCCGGCCACCGCCAACAGCACGGCGATGAAGGCAAGGCAGGCCACACGGCCGAAGGCGCCGGCGATATAGAAAGGCATGCGGCGCCGCGCACGCTGGGCGAGAAAACCGACAATCAACTGCGGTGCCAGCCAACCCAGGCGCAGCACCGCGCTGGCAGCACCCACGGCATAGACGCTTCCCGTGAGATGATTGACCAGGCTGGCGACGATGGTGGCGGGAGCGACCGCCGCCGACCCGGCCTGGAAAGCCGCACCCGCCCCGGCGATCTTCCAAAAGGCGTTGCCACCTGCCGTATCGTGGGCCTTAAGAACCGACATGCTCCCTCGCCACCGCCGATTTAGCGGTTTGGATGTCGATACCGCTCCGCCAAAAGACGATAAACCCGACACCCACCATGAGAATCTTCGAGATGACGGTGGTGAAAAAAATCATGGCCAGCGCCTGTTCATCGGCAACGCCGAGCAGCTTGAGCGCAAACCCCGCGCCGATGACGAAACCACCGGGAACGCGGATGACGCGCGCGAGAACCAGCGCGAAGCCGGTGAAAACCATCAGGAACAGGTAGTCGAGCACGCCGAGTACGATTCCCACCGAAAGACCCGCCCACAGGAAATGGGTCGCCGCCAACAATTTCATGGCGACGCTGGCGAGAACCGCGCCGACTTGACGGGCGCGTTGGCGCGGCCAAACGATGCCTTGGCGGAGCGCCGATCTCAGTCCGTCGAATCGCCGGCCGCCCTTCACCGCCAGCCAGTCGACCCATTTGCTAACCCGCGTTTCGTCCCGCCCCAGCGGCGAACGGCCAATGAAAAGAACCCAGAGGAGGGCCGAGAAAAGAATCAGGTTCAGTGCCCCCGCCAGGGCCAGGCCGGCATTCAAATTCCCTTCGATGCCAGGAATTTGGGCGGTGAAAGCGACCAGCCCGGCGAACATGGCGAACACGATGCCATCGATGAAGCGATCGATGGCCGTGGTCACCAGTACCGAGGCCAGGCGCAAGCCTTCCAGGCGGGCAATCAGCCAAGCGCGGACCAGGGGGCTGACGCCAAGTGGAATGAGCACGGCAAGGCCGTAGCCGGCCAGGATGGCGCCGAACAGACTCAAGGTCGGAATGGGTTTCAGGTCGTACAGGATCTGTCGCCATTTC
>SMXQ01000104.1 GCA_004356985.1 Alphaproteobacteria bacterium
CGCCCGGACGCTGTACCGGTCGGTCCACGGGCGGATATTTTCCCTGCCCGATTCGTGCCTGCTCTATCCCGGCCACGACTATCGCGGGTTGACGGTCACCAGCGTCGCCGAGGAAAAACGCTTCAACCCGCGGCTGGGCGGCGAATTGAGCGAGGACGACTTCGTCGGCCATGTGGAGAATTTAGGCCTCCCGCACCCGAGACAAATGGAGATTGCCGTACCCGCGAATCAAAATTGCGGCCGCCACCACGGCCAAGAGCGCGAATCGGCATCGCCGACCCAGTCCTGGGGCCCGGTTTACATGACCTTCGCCGGGGTGATGGAAATAGAGCCCCATTGGGTGGAGGAAAACCTGGCGGGCGTGTTGATGCTGGACGTCCGGGAGGCGCAAGAATTCACCGGGCCGCTGGGACACATCCCGGGCGCCGTCAACATCCCGCTGGGCGCCTTGGCCGAGCTTGCCGGGCAGGTGTCGGCGGACAAGCCCGTGGTGACCGTGTGCCGCGCCGGTGGCCGTTCGGCAAGGGCGACGGCGATCCTCGACCAGGCCGGGTTCGAACGGGTCGCCAACCTAGCCGGCGGCATGCTGCGCTGGCGCGCCCAGGGCTTGGTCGTCGACGGCGGCGAGGCCTGAGCTGGGGTTTAGTTGTTGCCGGCGTCCTTCTGGATGGCGGTTCCCCGGCCGAAGCCCATCAGCCTGAGGCCCAAGGTGATGATCAGAAGGCCGGCGATCATCAGCGCGCCGATGGCCCCCACGCCTTCGATATTGCCTTCGTCCCACATGTTCCAAATCAGGATCGCCAGCACCTGGTTCTCGGCACCTTCGTAGAGGATCAGGGGCTTGCCAGCGATGCGCACGGCGTGGAGCATGGCCCAGATCCAGACGCCGACGAAGGTCGGCAGCATCAAGGGATAGAAGATGCGCCACATGGTGCGCCATTGGCGCGCGCCGGAAACCTGGGCGGCCTCTTCCAGGTCCTTGTGGATCTGCAGGATGGCGGCGTTCATGGAGCGCGTGCCATAGGCCATGAAGCCCACGGTGAAGGCGAGGGAGATCGCCCAGATCCCGCCATGGATGGGGATGCCGTACTTGCCCGCCTGGAGGAACACCCACAGGAAGGCGAGACCCATGACGATGCCGGGAATGGCATGGGGCATGAACGCCATCTGGTCCAGGATCCTCCGTCCCCAGAACTTGGAGCGGACGATGACCAGGGAGACGAAGAACGACACGATCACCGTCAAGGTGGAGGTGAGCACGACCATGATCAAGGTGTTCCACATGACCGTGCGGATCATCGGCGCCCTCCACAGGGTCTCGTAATGCTCGAAGCTCATGGATTGGAAGGCGGCCCAAACCGGTTGCTGCAGATAGGGCAGGAAGGAAACGAAAAGAAGAACCAGGAACGGCAGGATGATCGAAAACGTCAGGAACAGGCCCACCAGCCCCAAGGCCCACCCGCGCCAGCGGCCGATGTCCAGCTCCCTGGGCCGGTATCCCTTGCCGGTGATGATGGTGAACCGTTCCGAATGGGAAATGACGCGCGCGTAAAGATAGGTCGCGCCGACGGCGATGAACACGTAGATCATGGCCAAGGCGTTGGCCTGGCCATAGGCCGGCAGGGTCGAGACCGAATGGAGGATCGAGTAGATCTTGGTCGAGAAGACGTAGATTCCCGAAGGCAAACCAAGGATGCCTGGAACTTCGAACACCTCCAGCGCCGTCATGGCCTGATAAATCACCACCGCCAACAGTCCCGGAATCATCAGCCGCAAGGTCACCCTGCGCATGGTCGCTTGGGGCGTGGCGCCGGACATGGCGGCGGCCTCTTCCAGGGCCGGATCCATGGCCCTGAGAAGAGGAACCAGCATCAGGAAGGCGGTCGGCACCAGGCGGAGGCCCTCGATAAAGATCATGCCTTCCAGGGAGTAGATGTTGATGGGCGCCGATTCGAGCCCCAACAAAGCCTGGGCCCATCTGTTGAGAAAGCCGATGCGGGGGGACAGCAGGAGCACCCAGGCCATGGCCTGGAGCATGCCGGGCATGGCCAGGGTCATGGGGACGCCGGCGTAAATCCAGATTTTCCCGGGGATGTTGGTGCGTTCCACCAGCCACGCCAAGACCGCCGCCAGGGTGATGCCGAAGGCGGTGGCGCCGGTGGTGTAAATGACGGTGTTGTTCAACACCCTGTAGGTATCGGGGTCCCACCAGACCTCTTCGTAGTTTGCGAAGCCGAGGTTGGACAGCGAGATGTCGGTGGGCAGCTCGGCCAGGGAGAAACTGCCCAGCACCAGGAAGACCAGCGGCGTCATCACGAAGCCGCCCACCACCAGGAACACGAACCAATGCCACAGCGACATTGCCGAGACGCGGCGGGAAGCGAAATCGCGCATTCCTTGGGCAACACTGACAGCCGTCATTTACTATCCCCCCGCAATTCTCCATGAGCAATCAGCAGGCGGGCCGCGCGGCCCGCCGACACCCGGCGCGCCGCTTATTTACAGGCGATCTTCCGCGCTTCGTTGCCGTCGCCGAGATAGGCGATCTCACAAGCCATGCCGACCTTGAGTTTACCCCGCGATCCCGGCTTTCCGCCGATCAAGACTTCGGTCCTCGACCGGCTGACCTTGGCCTTGTGTTCGCCGCCCTTTACCTTGAAGGCGAGCCGGCGTCCGCCCCGCTTGACTGCCGTCAACACCGTCTTGACCTTAATGATCGTTTTCGCGGCCATGGGCCCGCCGGCCTTCATCCAACCGTCGTTCCATACTTTAAGGACACCGGGAAACACGCGGATCAGGCTTTCGGGGGTGCGCAGTGCGATCTTTAGACCTTTGATCTTATCGCCGTATTGCACCAGCCCCTTGTCCTGGAGGTCCTTATGCACCGGCGAGGCCTTGGTGGAGACATATTGCGCCAACTGCCCTTCCTTGCTGAGGAACCAATTTATGAACACTTTCGCCGCATAGGGTGCGCGCCCGCCCTTGATGACCACCAGCGTGGAAATCGTCACCGGCACGGGCTCCGGGCAATGCCAGCCTATGGGCGCACCCTTCTTGGCGTATCCGGCGACCCGGTACGGGGTGGCCGGGATGGCGGCGTGGAACTCACCGGCGATGGTGAGCACCACCAGGGCCCGCGCCCCTTCCTTGCGCAACTGCGGGCGTGCGGTGGAGAACAAGCCATGGATAAAATTCCGCGTCCAAGCCTCGCCATTGGTGTTCCAAAGGGGAAGGATCCAGTTATGGGGCCGGTTGGAAATACCGATATTGCCCTTATGCAGAATCTTGGTGGTGAGGATGTCCTCCCAGCGCTTGGGCAGGTCCTTTTCCTTGAGCAGGGTCGTGTTGTAGGCCATGCACCAGTACTTCAATTTTTCACCGACCCACAGCCCATCCTTGTCCCGCATTTTGGGATGGGCGAGGGTGAAATTGGGGATGTCGCGCAGGTCAACCAGCGCGCCCGCCTCACGGAAAGGCTTAATGCCCGGGCCGATGGCGGCGATGATGTCGGCAAACACGCGCCCTTGCTTGAAGGCGATCAGGGACTTTTCCACCCGGCCGACGCGGCTGGTGCGCGAGTGATTGATCTTGATAAAGGGATAGCGCGCCTGGAAGGGCTTATAGAATATCAGCCATTCGTCCAGCGCAAAATTGCCGTAATAACGTACCGGCTGTTCTTTCTTGGCCCGCGCGATCCAGGACGCCGGGACCTTCAATTCCTGGTCCAGGCCGTCGAGGATACTGGCGTCCAATTTAAGGACAGCGAGCATGTCCTTGGTCGCCTTGGGCAGCTCCGCGGCTTGCGCCGCAAAGGCCAACATGCCGCTCAAGGCGGCAACGGAAACGGCGATGGCAAGGGAACAGAAAACGGAACGGATCCATTTGGGCATGACAGTTTCCCTCCCTGTTTCACGGGGCTTTGTGAGTTTACCCGACATGGTCCGGATAAACTTCGTATTTCGGCGATCATAACCAGATTGCATCGCCGTTGGAATGGATTTCCCTGTTTTCTAGTCACCGCCGAGGTGGCCAGGGCGAGGGAAAATTCTTGGGTTAGCCCTTCGTTGCCCCCTGGATAGGTTTGCTAATTTAAACCATGGCGCAATACGGCGTCATGATCTTCGGTGGACCTGTCTTCGGCGCCCGATACCGCCAGCCCGTGGGGGCGGGTGCCCAGGCGCCGGGCGCCATGGGCGGTGACCGCCACGGTGTCGCCCCAGGTGCAGATGGAGCCGCCGTCCGCGGTCAGCACCGAGGGCTTGAAGACGAAGGTCATGTTTTCCTTGAGGCGATAGGCGAGCTGGCGGGGGTCGCGGGCGGTGCCGGTGATGATCGGCCCGTCGTCGCCGGCCCCCTTGCCGTGCATGGTGAGTTTCGCCGTCGCCCCCGCCGCCGGGCCCTTGGCCGGGGCCGCGCGTTGGACCGATTTTAGGGTGAGGGCGGCCAGTTCGCCGAGGTTGGTCCCCGGCCGGATGGCCGCAAGGACTTCATCGAACACCGCGCGCTGGACCTTGATGAGCTCCTGGTGCACGGGATCGGCGCGCTCCACGAACACCGGCTGCACGCACTGGGCCTGGTAGCCGATCCAACACGCCTCGAGCTCGTTGATGATGAGGTCGCCCGCTTCCAATCGCCGGAAGGTGGGGCGGGTGAGGGTCCGAACCACGTTGGGCCCAGATATCCAGTTGCAATGAATGGGCGCTTCGGAGCCATTCCTAAGGAGCCCGTACTGGGTGGCGGCCCAAACCTCCCAGTCGATGGCCCCGGCCCGGGCCGCCGCCACCTCGGCCTGGTAGCCCTTCTCGACGATCGCGACGGCCTTGGTCAGGCAGGTGATCTCCTCGTCGCTTTTCACGTCGCGCACGGTGGCGAGGATGTCCGTGGCGTCGATGATCTCGGCCTCGGGAAAGGCTTCGCGGAGCTGTTTCCAGGTGCCGTGGAGGATCAACCCTTCCGCCGAGCGGGTGCCGCCGATTTCGCCCAGGCCGGTGATGCCGATGCGGCCTTTCTCCAAGCCCAGTTCGCGCAGCCGTTCGACCATCACCTTGCCGTAGTTACGGCGCGCCTCGCGGACATCGGCGGTCCACTCCTGGACCTCGGGCGTCCAACGGGGCCGGGCCGAGGTGGCGATGGCGGTCACCGCGCCGTCCAGCGGAAAGACGGCGGCGATATCGGCATCGCCGCCGCCGCCGCAATGGGTGAGGTATCGGGCATCGGCCTGGAAATCCATGGAATGGCCGGTGTTCTGGGGCGCCAGGATGACGTCCACGCCGCGGTCCGCCATGGCGGCGCGCACGGCGGCCCAGCGGCGGTCGCGTTCGGCCAGGGAAAAGCGCGGCAGGGGATGGCGCCGGGGATCGCCCATGGGCCTAACCCCGGCTGTCTGCGGGCACGCAGAATTCGAAGAAGTTGCCGCAGGGATCGCGAAAGTACAGCGATTCCGCAAGCGGCGCGCCGGGCCCATGAATCACCGGGCCGTCCAGGGCGACACCGGCGGAATCCAGGGCCGCCGCCATGGCTTTGAGTCCGGCCCGGTCCATGGCAAGGGCCGTGCGCGGGGTGCCCCGCGCCAGCTCCGGGGCCGGTTCCTGGAGGTGGAAGGTGGCGAGAAATATGCCCAGAACCGAGCCGCCCAGGCCAAGGAATATCTGGATATTGGGGCGCGGGACCTCGCGGCTCGAGCCCGGCTCGGCGCCCGGGTTGTCGCGATAGCGATGGTCCATGCGCCGCGTCCCGGGCGCCATGTCGTCGTGTCCCTCGGCCCAGGCCCGGGCGCGCACGTAATCTTCGGTGTTCCACCCCACCCGGTGATCCACCGCAAAGCCCAGCCGGTCGACGAAGAAGGCCTCCTCCCATTCCATGTCCGAGGCCTGGATCGCCGCATGGTCGATCCCCCATATACCTGTCTCATTGCCGGGCTCGTTGCCGGGCACGGTGACCAACTGGACGCGGTTGCCGTCGGGATCGGTGAAGTAGAAGGGCTCCCGGGCCTCCGCCGGCCGGTCTTCGTGATAGCGGTGGACGGCGATGCCGGTGTCCGCCAGTTTCGCCTCGATCACGGATCGCGCCCCGGCGGTGCAGCGATAAGCCTGGTGGACGCCGGATTCTTGATGCGTTTTCCCGCCGCTGCCGGACTTGAAGACCAGCATCTGGCCCGAGCGCAGCGCCAAGGCCAGCTCATCGGCCTCGGGCCAGTCTGCCAAGGCGGCCCCATGGACCCCCAGATTTTCGGCATAGAAGCGCGCCGCGCGTTGGGCGTCGGCCACCTCGATCACCAGATGGGAAATGCCATGCACGGCCGATCCATTGCCCGATCCAATGCCCGATCCAATGCCCGATCCAATGGACGTGGCCGGGGCCGTGTTCATCCGCCCCCTCCATGGCCCAGCGGCTGCACGATGTTGTAGACGACGTCTTCGTCGCGCCGCCAAAGGACCTCGAGGAAATTCCCCGTGGGGTCGCGGAAATAGATGGATTCGCCGAACGGCCCGCATTGGGGGTGCGAAACCGGCCCCTCGAACGGGACCTCGAAGGCCTCGAGCATTTCCAGCACCTTTGGGAAACGGGCCTTGGGCACGCAAAAGGAATGCCGGGTGCGGTTCACGCCGCGCAGCTGGCCGGGCTCGGGCACCACCATCCAATCCTCGGTCAGCATGACCGCGAAGACATAATCGTCCAACGTCAATGTGGTGTGGATGGAGCGGCCGCGCAGCGCGTCCTGGGTCTTGAAATTAACCCGGCTGTGCACTTTGGCGCCGAGCACGTTGCAATAGAAGTCTTCGGCCTCCTTGAGGTCGTGGACGCAGATGCCGCTGTGGGAAATGCTTTCGACTTCAGCCATGACGATGTCTTTCCTTACTCACGGGCCTTACTCACGGGCCGCTCAAGGGAGACCGTGAGTTCGCGCAGGCCGCCGCACTGGAAGACGGCACCGGGGCGGGCCGGAACCGCCTGGGAGGGGGAATATCCCTCGCGTGCGAAAAACCGGCCGGTATCCACCAGCACGGTCCCGTCATCATCGATGGAGACCGGGTTGAGCCGGAGCGGCTGACAGCCCATGTCGCCCTTATAGACCCCGTTGGCGTCGAACTTGGCGCCATGGAACGGGCAATAGTAATGCCAGCTTTCCTTCTGCCAGGTCGTGATGCCGTTCTTATGGGTGCACCAAGCGGACAGGGCCAGGAACCCGTCTGCGTTGCGCACCAGGAAGAAGCGGCCCTTGGCAATTCGGGTGACGCTGCCCGGTGCGAATTCCCCGATCTTGCCGCAGGCGACGGTTCCCGCGCCGGAACCCAGGATCTCCGTCCCCTCATCGCCGAAGGCCTGGATCTGGAACCGGTGGCCGTCGGGATCATGAATATCCATGTTGAATTCGCCGACGGCGCGGAAGCTCTGGCGCGGATCGATGGCAGGCTCATAGCCCAGCGCCTCGAGCCGGTCGCGGGCCTTGGCGAACTGCTTGACGGTGAGCAGCCAGGCATGGTGGATGGAGCCGCCCGAGGCCGGATAGGGCGGCACTTCGGGCACCTCCACCAAAAGCACCCGCTGGCGGGTGTTCATGGCCAACAGCGAGGTCGGGCGATCTTCCGCCACCAAGTCGCGCCCCAGCAGGTCGAGGCCGATCACGTCAAGGTAGAAGGCTTCCGATTTGTCGAGGTCGGTGACCTCGATGGTGAGATGAGAGAAGGCGCCGTTCAGGGCCATGCCGTGTTCCCCATGGGGCGGCCGGTTGCCATTCCAATCGACCCCTGTTCCAACTATTTACAAGTTTCCGTCTTGTCCTTGCCGCCTTTTTCCGGTGCCGCCGCGATCAACCCTTAGAAATGGCGAGCTCATGGGGCCGTTTGCCCATCCGCCGCCCGCCATCGGGCGTGATCAACACGGTGTCGCCCCAGGTGCAGATATGGGTGCATCCGGGTGTTTCTGCCGACGGTTTGAAGATGAAAACCATGTTTTCCTCGAGCCGCACTGCCAGATGCTCGGGATCGCGGGCATGGCCGGTGATGATGGGCCCGTCATCACCGGCGCCCCGTCCATGCATGGTGAGCTTGCATTCCGCGTTCGCCGCCGGGCCACTCGATGGGGCCGCCTTTTTTCCCGTTGCTTCGGCAAGATCGGATATTTCCTTCACCGAGATCCCCGGTTTCAATTGCTCCATGACGGTCTCGAATATCTCTTTCTGGACCTTGAACAATTCGGCGTGGACCGGGTTGATGACTTCTATGAACACCGGCTGCACCGCCTGGGAGCGGTACCCCATCCAATTGGCTTCCATTTCGTTGAGAATCATGTCGCCTTTCTCAAGGGTGCGCATGGTTGGCCGTGTCAAAGTGCGTACCGGGTTGGGTCCGGAAATCCAGTTGCAGTGGACGGGGATTTCCGAACCGGCCCGCATCATGCCGTATTGGGCCGCCGCCCAGACTTCCCAGTCGAGCGCGCCCACCCGCGCGGCGGCAATCTTCGCCTCGATACCAAGCTCCACAATGTCCATGGACTTCTGGAGGGTGGCCACTTCCTCGTCGCTCTTGACGTAGCGAATCTTGGTAAGGATCGAGGTCGCGTCCACCAGTTCGGCTTCGGGGAAGGCCTCGCGGAGCTGTTTCCAAAAGCCGTAGCCGATGGTGCCTTCGGGCGTTCGGGTGCCGGCGTCCTCGCCGAGGCCGGTGATGCCGATGCGGCCGTGCTCCACCCCCAATTCCTTGAGCCGTTCGACCGCCACCCGGCCGTAATTGCGCCGTGCCTCGCGCACATCGGTGGTCCACTCCTGGACCGTGGGCCAGCGCGCCGCCGCCGAGGTGGCGATGGCGGTCACCTCCCCTTCCAGGGGAAAGACCACGGCGACGTCGGCATCGCCGCCGCCGCCCACATGAGAGAGATACCGGCAATTGGCCTGGAAGTCGGTGGAATGACCGGTGTTGTTGGGGCAGACGATGACGTCGAGGTTGGCTTCCGCCATTCGTGCCCGCACGGCGGCCCAGCGGCGGTCGCGCTCATCTAAGGAAAACCTTGGGTATTGGTAGAGTTCTGGCATGGGTCCTCTTGCTCTCTTTGTTGCTTGGGCTGGCTTTGGTTATCGGATTAGTGGCTTTTATTTGTTGCCTTTGGCGGGTTCCCATGGGCCGCCGGCCCGGGACAAGCGGGCCGGGTTTGGCGCGGCTTAGGGATGGGCGCCGCCGGCGGTGGCCAGTTCGATGAAATTGCCGCCCGGGTCCCGCAGGTAAATTGAAGCCGATACCGCCAGCCCCGGTTCATGGAATACCGGCCCCTCGAACCGCCAATTCACCTCACTGAGCCGCCCTTGGGCGCGTTCGATGGCGCCGGGCCCGACCCTGAGCGCGACGCGGGGCGTGCCCAGGCAGGCGTCTTCGGGGGATTCCTGCATATGCTGGTTGGCGAGAAAGACACCGAGGCGCGCATCGCCGCAAGCGAAGTAAACCTGCGGGTTGACCCGGGCCACGACGCGGTTTTCCACCATGGAGGTATAGCGCTTGTCCAGGCGCCGGGTGCCGGGCGCCATGTCTTCCTTGCCGTCGGCCCAGGCCTGGGCCCGGGCGTAATCGGCCGTTTTCCAGCCGACGCGGTGAACGGCCACGAGTCCCAGGATCTCGGTGTAGAACTGCTCCGCCCAAAGGATATCGGCGACCTGAACGGCGCTGTGGTGGAGCGCGGGCGGCGCATGGTCTTTGAAGCCCGCCATGGCGACCAACTGGATGCGGTTGCCGTCGGGATCGAAGAAATAGAACCCGCCGGTGGTTTCATCGGGCGGGTCTTCGCCGTAGGTCTCGACCTTGACGCCCAGGGCCTCGAGCCTCGAAGCGGCTCTCTCGCGGGCCCCATGGCTAAGCCCAAAGGCCTGATGCACGCCGGTCTCGTGAAGGTCCGGCAAGTCCGATGCGGCGGCAAGGATCAGGTTCTGGCCCCGCCCCGCGGCGAGGGTGACGGCGGCGCCGCACTGGGGCCATTGGGGCCCGGGCACGGTCTCCAGCCCCAGCACGTCGTTGTAAAAGGCGGCCGACTTCATCGGGTCGGAAGCCTCGATCACGATATGGCTGAGCCCCAGAATGCCGAGATCGGGGAATTTCTGCGCGCCGGCATCGGGCATGGGGATAGGCGTCTCAGCCCACGTCGAGATCGGGGATGGGCGCATAAGTGACGTCTTCGTCCCGGCGCCAGAGTATTTCAAGGAAATTGCCGCTTGGGTCCTTGAAATAGACCGACTGGCCGAAGGGACCGTTTTCGGGATGATCCACTGGCCCCTCGAAGGGCACCTCGGCCCGGGTGAGGCTTTCGATCATTTGGTCGAACCGGGCCTTGGCCACCGTAAAGGCATGACGGACGCCCATGGCGCCCCGCAGCTGGTCTTTGGGCGGCATGGGCATGAAATCCGGCGCCAGCGCCACCGCGAACAGGTAATCGCCGAGCGCATAGGCTTGGTGCACCGAACGCCCGTTCAGGGTGTCTTCGGTGTAAAAATTAACCGCACCCTTCATCTCGGCCCCAAGCACGCCGCAATAGAATTCTTGCGCCTCCTTCAGGTCGTGGACGCATATCCCGCTATGGGACAGGGTTTCCGCTTGGGCCATGCTCAGGCTCCTTCCATGACATCGGCGCAGAGATGGGCGCCCGGCTCGCCTGCAACCACTTGGTCGGGCGAAAAGCCATCGCGGCCGATCGCCGTGTCGGGGTCGACCATGACTTCGCCGTCATCGGTGATGGTTACGGGATGAATGCGCAAGGGGATGCAAGAGTGCGACAAGGGCCGCGGCATGCCCCTACGGTCGAACCGCGCGCCATGCATTGGGCAATAAAATTCCCAATGCTCTTTTTTCCAGGAAAGCAGCCCGTTCAAATGGGTGCACCAGCGCGACAGGGCGATAAATCCGTCATCCAGCCGCACCAGGAAGAATTTACCCTTGACGAAGGGCTTGACCGTCCCCACCGGGAAATCGTCCATATGGCCGCAAGAGATGGGGCCGGTGTTGTCGCAGACCACGGCGGTGGCTTCGGGGGCATAGGCCTGGATCTGGAAGCGGTGGCCGTCGGGGTCGAACACGTCCATGGAATGTTCGCCCATAGCCCGGAACTGGGCGCGGCTATCGGCAACGTCATAGCCCATCTTTTCCAAACGCGCGCGGGTGCGCTCGAACCCTTCCATGGTCAGCAGCCAGGCATGGTGGATGGTCGACGAATTGGTCCGGATGGCGACCACTTCGGGCACTTCCACCAACAGCACGCGCTGGCGGGTATTCATGGCGAGCAGAAGATTGGGCCCCTGGTCGTTGACCAGGTCGCGGCCGATCACGTCAAGGCCGATCACGTCGCGGTAGAAGGCTTCCGACCGCTCGAGGTCGGTAACGTGGATCACGAGATGACTAAATCCGTCGATGATGCCCAAGGCGATCTCCCATGGCGTCTCTACCCGATTATCGGGACGGCATACTCACCATGGAAATAATAAACCGCCATGACCATTGAAGAAACCCTTATCGCGGCCCGAGAAGATGGCCGGCCCATTGGGTTTGCGGCCGGGGCCCCCGGCCATGCTATAGATGAGGGCGAGGTTCCGCGCCGGCACAGGCGGCCGCGAATGAAAGCGAAATGTAAAGAAAGGGCCCAAGGGGAATGACCGACAATTTCAACGCGCGATCCGAAGGAGACGCGGCCACCAAGACGTTCGAGCGCCCGCCGGCCTTTTACGACGCCTGGATGGAAAACGAGGGCATCCCCATCCATAATTTGTTCCATGTGGAGAACCTCATGGAGGTGGAGCTTGGGCCTTGGGACCGTTTCGGGGTCCAGGGCGCATTCATCAATCTGGCCGACCCCTTCATCACCTCGGCGATGATGATCGAGCTTCCCCCGGGGGGAGAAACCAAGCCCCAGCGCCACATGTTCGAGACCTGGATCTTCGTGGTGGAGGGCTTTGGTGAAACCCTGATCGAGCAGCTGGACTGTCCCACCAATACGGTGCCTTGGCAGAAACGCAGCCTGTTCGGTCCGCCGCTCAACACCACCTATCGGCACGTCAACAAGGACCAGGACAACCCGGCGCGGCTGCTCATGGTGACCAATGCGCCGATGACGCTCAATCTCTACCACAATGACGATTTCGTGTTTCGCAACGAATTCGTCTTCGACGACCGCTACAAGGGCGAGAACAGCTATTTCAACGCCGAGCGCGAATATCTCGGCGGCCGCATCACCCGGGTGAACCTGATTCCCGATACCCTCGATTTCCAGCTTCTCCAGTGGAAGATGCGCGGCCATGGCGCCAAGTCGTTTCATATGTCCATGTCCGACCACACCATGGCCTGCCACCTGTCCGAATTCGCCGTGGGCACCTACAAGAAAAGCCACCGCCACGGCCCCGGCGCCCATGTGATCATCCTCGCCGGCCGGGGCTTTTCTCTTCTCTGGAAGGACGGCGAAGAGCCGACCCGGATCGACTGGCAGGAGAACTCCATGTTTGCGCCGCCGGAATGGTGGTACCACCAGCATTTCAACACCGGCTCGGAACCGGCGCGCTACCTGGCGCTGCGGCGCGGCGGCAGCCCCGAACACCCGATCATCCTGGGCATGAGCGGCGGCACCGGCGCGCCCGACCAGATCGAACCCGAGGACGAGGATCCGGCGATCTACGATATGTATTTGGAAGACCTCAGGAAGAACGGGGTCGAAATCCAACAGCCCCGCCCGGACTACAACGCCAAGGGCTGATGCACCCTCCGGGGAAGGGCTCGGCGCGTTCAATTATTAAAAACAGTTTTGGTATATCGAAATCGGCGTCCATAATAGCGGGTCAACGGGGCAGGGAATTGCGGTCTAGGGGCATGAACGCGAGCAGGCTAAACGACGAAAAAACCGCCGCCATCGGCGATCTAAGGGAGTTCCTGCGAATCTCCGAGGCCAAGGGCGAGCTCCAGGTGATCGAAGGCGCCGATCCCCATCACGAGATGGGGGCGATCTACGAGTTGAGCCTGGAAAACCTTTACCCCCCGGTGCTCTTGTTCAAGGGCATCAAGGGCTGCGACCCCTCGGCCCGGGTCATCATGAACGTGCGCACGTCTAAGTTCATGGTGGGCGACCTCGATCTCCATGCGGTGGAGGAATACCGCTTGCGCCGCCGCGAAGGCGCGCCCGAACCGATCCCGCCCAGGTTGGTGGACAGCGGCCCGGTGCTGGATAACGTGATCGAGGGCGGGGACGTCGATATCTACCGCTTTCCCCATCCCATCTGGCACGCCGAAGACGGGGGGCCCTATCCCGGCACCGAATGCCTGGTGATCATGCGGGATCCGGATTCCGAGTGGATCAATGTCGGCACCTACCGGATTCAGGCCCACGATTCCAACACCATCACCATCTTCACCGAACCCGGCAAGCATGGCGACGTCATCCGCCGCAAGTACTGGGCCCGGGGCGAGGCTTGCCCGGTGGTGGTCTGCCTCGGCCAGGCGCCGGTGCTCGGCGGTGTCGGCCGGGTCGCTCACGGCCCCGGGGTATGCGAGTTGGACATCGCCGGCGGGCAATTGGGCCGCGCCATCGAGGTGGTCGCCGGCCCGCTGACCGGCATCCCCATCCCCGCCGACGCGGAGATAGCGTTGGAAGCCCGCATCCTGCCGCCCGAAGAGGAAACCCGGGTGGAGGGCCCGTTCGGCGAATGGCCCGGTTATTACGCATCCGGCGCAAGGGACGAGCCGGCGGTCAAGATCGACGTCATCTACCACCGCGAAGATCCCATCATCATCGGCCAGCCGCCGGTGCGGCCCACCCTGCCGGGGCGCCATACCCATATCGGCGGCGCGGCGGCGATATGGGACGCGCTGGACGCGGCGGGGGTGCCCGAGATCAGGGGGGTCTGGAAGCTGGCGGCGGGGGGCTCGCGCTTTATCAACGTGATCGCCATCCGCCAGTTGCACGCCGGTCATGCCAAGATGGCGGGGCTGGTCGCCACCGGCTGTGGGCCGGCCGGTTTCATGGGGCGGATGACCATCGTCGTCGACGAGGACATCGATATCACCGATTCCTCGGAGGTGATGTGGGCCATGGCCACGCGCTGGGACCCCAAGACCCAAACCGATATCATCGACGGTTGCTGGTCGGGCAATCTCGATCCCACCCTATCGCCGGAAAAACGCGCGGCCGGGAATCTCACCAACAGCCGAATCATCATTTACGCGGTGCGGCCCTTCCACTGGAAGGACGATTTCCCCAAGGTCAACATGGTCAGCCGCGAATATGCCGAAGAAGTGGCATCCAAATGGAAGGACAAGCTTCGATTCCTTCAAGATTGAGGCGGGCAGGATTGGGGCAGGCAGGATTGAGGCTGGCCGGGACTGAGGTAGGCAGGATCGGGTCCAGCCCGGAATTCGCCGGGTGAAAATCGGCGCCCATGGGGGTGATCGGAATAAAACAAAGAAAGGACGAGTAGGATGAAGGTCATTCAGATGTCGGAAGACGAGGCGATCCCCTATCTCGACGAAATGGAACAGAAGGTCTTGGCCCATTGGGCGGAGACGGTGGAAACCTCGCCCTTCATGACCGAGCTGTGCGACGGCACGCTGCCCATGGAGACCATCAAGACCTTCTATAAGAACTGGGGCGCCTTCGTGCCGGTCATCAATTCGCTCTACATGACCCAGTTTTACAAAAATCTCTGGTTCTTCGTGTCCAATGTCGACCTCATGAACACCTTCACGGAAAAGGTGTTGGACGAGTTCGGCCACCCGGAGCCGCCCGGCCATATCCGCATCCTGATCTCCACCGGCGAAGCGCTCGGCCTCACCCAGGACGAAATCCTCATCACGCCCATGCTGCCCGCCGCCCGGGCGCTGACGGATTTCCAGCGGACCCTGGTGAGCGACGGTCCGATCCACGAATATTGGGCGTCGGTCCTGTGGGAAAGCTCGTTCGGGCATTCCTGCAACAAATGGTTCAAGGCCTTGACCACCCACTACGGATTGACGGCGGAACAGGCCGATTATTTCTTCAAGCATTACGAGGCCGACACCATGGATCACCTCGGCCGCGAGGCCCATTCCGAGGTGACCAAGCACGTGCTGGCGCGGCTGTTCGCCAACGGCATCACCGAGCGTCCCGGCTATCCCTTCGCCTATTGTGCGCTGACGCCGGTAGACTTGTACCGGCAGATGCTGGACGGGGTTTACGCGGCGACCCATTGAGCCGCGCCGTGCCCGCCAATGGCGTTGGATGGGGCGTAGGATGGGGCGTCGAATCCCTGTAAATTGCCGTGGCAAGATGTTTTAGAGAAACCAAGATCAAACAAAGCAAGAAGTCGAAATTCAGGGAGAACAGCCCATGGCCGACCACATAAGCTTCCCCTATCGCTCCTCCAGCCATCTTCCTTTCCTGCACGTGGTTTCCGAATCGGGAGCGTGGGAAAAGCACGGGCTGGAGGTCAATTACAATTACAAGATTTCTTCGGCGGATGCCCATCTGAATGTGCCCACGGAAGAGGTGGAATTCGTCGGCGGCAACCACGTCTCGACCTATGCCCACCGCGCCCGGGGCGGAGATACCTGGGTGTATCTCGGCCAGACCCTGAACACCACCAACGGCCGGCTGGTGGTGAAGCCTGATTCCGGCATCTCCGGGGTGTCCGACCTGCGCCATAAAATAGTCGGCACCCGCGGCATGCACCCGGGGCTGAACGACTGGCTGTATCTCAAGCAGCGCGGGCTCGACGTCGACCGCGACGACTACGAAATGGTCAGCCAGGTGGTGTCCGGCGGCGGCGCCGCCGGCATCGACCCGGCGCACGGCGGGCCGACCGACGATGAACCGATCTGGCATTGGGTGCGGGACGGCAAGGTGGACGCCGCCTTCATCACCCCGCCGGGCTGCGTTTTCGCCGCCCGCGCGGGGCTCAAGGTGATCGATGTGGACCCCTTGCCGATGATCTGGTTCACCACCATCTCGTCGAGTTCCACCTTCATCGCCAAGCACCCCGATATCGTCGATCGGTTCCTCAAGGGGCTCGTCGAAGGGGTGCATTACTTCAAGACCCACCCCGAGGAATCCACCAAGATCATCAAGGAGATGTTCGACAACGAAGGCCCCCTGGACGACGAGGCGGCGGACTTTCTGTACAACGACATCGCCCGGATTCTGGAGCCCAAGCTCTATCCCACCATGGCCGCCGTCTCCAACGTCTTCGAGGAGGCGATCCGCCAGGACAAGGATGCCGCCAAGGTCAATCCCATGGAGCTGTGGGACCTCCATCATCTTCGCCAGATCGACGATTCGGGTTTCATCGATAAGCTCTACGGCAAGACCAATATATGACCGGCCCCATGGCGGGGGCCTTAGGTGACGCGCCGCGGTCCGCGGCAGGGGGCGGGGATGCCCCGCCAATGGCTATCGGTCCCGACTGGCCCATGAAGACCAGGGACGGCACCCTGGAAAGCCTGTATTCTATCGCCCTCAGCCCCAAGATTTGCAGCAGGGAAGGCCGATGACCGAAGCCACCAAGGACGCCGAGCCCGACGCGGCGCGCATCAACGAGGCCATGGCCGATCTGCGTGTCTTCCTGGAAGAGGCGGAGGCCGAGGGCGAGCTGTCGGAGGTGGCCGGCGCCCAGGTCGATGAAGAGATCGGCGCCCTGTTCGAGCTGTCCAACGAGCACCTCTATCCGCCGGTCCTGCTGTTCAAGGACATCCCCGGTTTCGACCCGGCGTTCCGCATCCTGTCCAACGTGCGCACGGCGCGGTTCCTGGTGGGCGATTTGACCCTGGATGCGGTCAAGGCCTACCGCCGGCGGCCCAAGGAGCGTTCCCAGCCGATCCCCCCGGAATTCGTCAACACCGGCCCGGTGATGGACAACGTCATCGAAGGCGGCGACGTCAACGTTCTCAAATTCCCCGCCGCCAAATGGCATGGCGCCGACGGCGGCAATTACATCGGCACCGAATGCATGGTGATCATGCGGGATCCGGATTCCGACTGGGTCAATATCGGCACCTACCGGGTCATGGTGCAGGACGAAAAAACCGTTTCCATCTTCATCGAGCCGGGCAAGCATGGCGACGTCATCCGGCGCAAATACTGGGACCGGGGCGAACCCTGCCCGATCTGCGTGTCGGTGGGCCAGGCGCCGATCCTGGGCGTGGTGGCGGCGTCCGCGGCCCGGCCGGGGCAATCGGAATACGATATCGCCGGCGGCCGCATCGGCCGTCCGGTGCGGGTGATCGCCGGTAAGGAAACCGGCTTGCCGATCCCCGCCGACGCCGAGTTGGTGTTGGAAGGATATATGCCGCCGCCCGAAGAGGATTCGCGCAGCGAAGGCCCGTTCGGGGAATGGCCCGGCTATTACGCCTCCGCCGACCGGCCCGAACCGGTGCTCCGGATCAAGACCGTCTATCACCGCGACGACGCCATCATCTTGGGCCAGCCGCCGGTGAAGCCCAATTACCCGGGCCGCCAGATCAAGATTCCCCGGGTCGCGGCGCTGTGGGACGCCATCGAGGCGGCGGGGGTGCCGGGCATCGTGGGCGTCTGGAAACTGGCCGGCGGCGGTTCGCGTTTCATCGACGTGATCGCCATCAACCAGCTTCATGCGGGCCATGCCAAGATGGCCGGGCTGGTGGCCGCGGGCTGTGGGCCGGGCGCCTACATGACCCGCATGGTGATCATCGTCGACGACGATATCGATATCACCGATCCGTCGGAGGTGATGTGGGCCATGGCGACGCGCTGGGACCCCAAGACCCAGACCGATATCATCGACGGCTGCTATACCGGCCATATCGATCCGGCCCTGAGCCCGGAGAAACGCGCCGCCGGCGACATCACCACTTCCCGCATGATCGTCTACGCGGTCAGGCCCTACCATTGGAAGGACGACTTCCCCAAGGTCAATATGGTCAGCCGCGAATATGCCGACGAAGTGCGGCGCAAATGGCAAGGAAAATTGAGGTTTCTCGATCAATGAGCAAAGAACTACCGCAGCCGACCCTGGAAATGATGCGCGCCGACCGGCTCCTTATCGACCCTTATTTGCTTTGGGCCGACGACGAAGGCGTGCCCATCGTCGAGGATTTCGGCGTCGATCTGCGCAGCGTCGAGACCGCGCCCTGGGCCCGCATGGACGCCAAGGGGGCAATCGTTCATCTCAAGGGCCGGGGCGATTTCATGTCCATGTTCGTGATCGACGTCGCGCCCGGCGGCGCCACCTCGTCCCAGCGCCACCTGTACGAGGAAGTCATCTACGTGCTCGATGGCCACGGCTCCACCAGCGTCGAGCTTCCCGACGGCACTTCCCATTCTTTCGAGTGGGGCCCCAACGCCATCTTCGCCCTGCCGCTGAACGTGCGCTACCGGCATTTCAACGGGTCTGGCACCGAAACCGCGCGGCTGGTGTCGGGCAACAATCTCTGCATCATGATCAACCTGTTCCATGATCCCGAATTCATCTTCGACAACCCCGGATCATTCGCCGGCCGTTTCGGCGGGGACGATTGGTTCGACGGCGGCGGCGAAATGGTCGAGACCCAGCCTTCGCGGTTCATGTGGGTGACCAATTTTGTCGCCGATGTCGCCCAATTCAAGCTCAAGGGATGGGAAAAGCGGGGCGGGCGGTCTTCCAATATCCGCTTCTGCCTGGCCGATGGCGTGATGCACGTCCATAGCTCGGAAATGCCCGTCGGCACCTATAAAAAAGGCCACCGCCATGGCCCCGATTTCCACGTGCTGGTGGTCAAGGGCTCGGGTCATTCCCTGCTGTGGTACGACGGGGACGAGGATTTCGTGAGGCTCGATTGGCATCCCGGATACGTCTTCGCGCCGCCCGACCAGATGTTCCACCAGCATTTCAACACTTCGGCCGATCCCGCCCGCTACGTGCCCATCGCCTGCGGTTCCACGCGCTATCCGCTGACCCAGGCCAAGAAGAACGTGACGCTCGGGGTCGATGTGTCGGTCGCCCAAGGCGGTTGCCAGATCGAATACGAGGACCAGGACCCTAGAGTCCACCAGATCTTCCTCGACGCGCTGGCGGAAAACGGCGTGTCCTCCCTGATGGGGGAATTCATCGACGAGTCCCCCTATGGCAGGCCGGCCGGCCGGGCTAAGGAAGCGGCCAAGGAGGGCGCATGACCGACCAAGTCGAATATACCGGGATGCTGTACGAGCCCTATCTCGATTGGTGCAAGGGGGAGGGCATCCCCATGGTCGAGGAATTCTGCGTCGACCTTCACCATGTGGAGACCAAGCCCTGGGCCCGCACCGGCGCCTTGGGTGCCTTCGTCCATCTCAGGGGCCGGGGCGACTTCATCACCATTAACCTGCACGAACTCCCCCCGGGAGGCCAGACGGCGCCCCAGAGGCATCTTTTCGAAGAGGTTTTCTTGGTCATCGAGGGCCATGGCAGCGCCGTGGTGGAGACATCCGCCGGCAACCGCCACAGCTTCGAATGGGGCCCCAACTCCTTGTTCGCGGTGCCGCTCAACGCGCGCTATCAGTTGTTCAACGGCTCAGGCAGCGCCCCGGCGCGCCTTGCGTCCACCAACGACCTGCCGCTCAAGATGAACCTCATCCATGACGAAGATTTCATCTTCGGCACCGATTGGCGGTTCGAAACCCGGGAGGGGCCGGATAAGTCCTATTTCGAAGGCGGCGGGAATTTCGTCCAGGCGCTCCGCGGCCCGGAAATGTGGGAAACCAATTTCGTGCCCGACGTCGCCGCCTTCGAGCTGCAAAACTGGGCCAGCCGAGGCGCCGGCAGCACCAATATCCAGTTCTGCCTGGCCGACGGAAATATCCATTGCCATTGTTCGGAAATGTCCGTGGGGACTTACAAGAAGGGCCACCGCCACGGCCCCGATTTCCACGTTTTCATCGTTGCCGGCTCCGGCCATTCGCTGTTTTGGCACGAGGGCGACGCGGATTACATCCGCCTCGATTGGGGCCACGGTTCGGTCTTCGCGCCGACCGAGATGATCTACCATCAGCACTTCAACACATGTCCCGATCCCGTGCGTTACGTGGCGACGGCCATGGGCTCGACGCGGTACCCCTTCAGCGCCGAAAAAAAGGCCATCAAGATGGGCGTCGATGTCAACGTCGACGACGGCGGTTTCCAGATCGAATACGAGGACCAGGACCGGCGCATCCATGAGCTCTATTTGGCGGAACTCGCTAAGAACGGCGTCACCTGCCGCATGGGCGAATTCATGGACGAATCGGTCCTCACCCGCGGCGCTGCGGAGTAGGGTTCTTATCCCCGCCTAACAAGGGCCGTTGCTCGCCATGGTTCGACAGGCTCACCATGAGGCCGGAGGGAAGGCCCCCATGGTTCGACAGGCTCACCATGAGGTTGGAGGGAGGCCTCATCCTGAGCTTGTCGAAGCCTCATCCTGAGCTTGTCGAAGGATGGGGTGCGGCCGGGTAGGGCGTTATTCGGCGGCTTCTTCGCGGTCGAAGCAAAGCGCCCGCATGATCGGGCCGTCGTTGATGGCGAACAACAGCGCCTCGTCGGCGGTGTTGTTCTCGTGGTGGTGCCAGGCCCAGGTGGGGACGACGAAGGTATCGCCCTCTTTCCATTCGAACCGTTGGTCGGCGATCATGCTCACCCCTTCGCCGGCGAACACGTGATAGATCGCCGCCTGGGTGTGGCGGTGGGTGCGGGTGACCTCGCCGGCGCGCAGCATGATCATTTCGCAATCCACCGTCGGCAGGGTCGGCCCGCCGGTGAGGGGGTCGGCATAGCGCAGGCAGACCCCGTCGAAGGGGTCGCCCGGCCCCTCGGCGAGCTTGTCGAGCATCGCCCTTGTGTCGGCCCAGGCATAGCGGTAGGGCGGCCTGCGGGCGGTGTCGGAATAATCGGGGGTCTTGGGCCGTAGCGGCCCGAATTGGAAGCGCGACCAGTCCTTGGGCTTGCTGACCTCCTGGGCGTCGGCCTGGTGGGGTTCCGCGAAACCGATGCCGAAATGGACGATCAGCGGCGCCATGGCGACGTCGATCCAGAGCGTCTGTTCCTTGCCGCCGCTGACGTGGTCGTGCCAGCTCCAATTGGGCGTGGTCACCAGATCGCCGCGGGCCATGGCAAAGGGTTCGCCCTCCACCACGGTGGACGTGGAGCCGTCGCCCATGGTGACGAAGCGCACCGCGTCCATGGTGTGGCGGTGGCAGGGCGCGCGCTCGCCCTGGTCAAGCAACTGGGCCCCCATCATCAGGTTGGGCGTGGTCCCCATTTCGATGTCGGGGTGCTGGAAGCCGATGAACCGGCGCATGGCCTCTTCGGTGGGGATTTGGTCGATGGCCTCGAACAAAACCTCGCTGAGTTGGTCCCAATGCCAGAGATGGGGGCCGTAGGAGGGGCTCGGCTCGCGGTAGCCGTCGCTGCGGTCGGGAATCATCCAATACCCCAGCAGGTCGCGTTCGCGCACCTTGCGGTCGAAGGCCTCCCGGGTCTGTTCGGTGATCGTGCTGGGTTCGGCCATGTCACCCTCCCTGATGTTTTGGGTAACGAAATCTAGAGCACTTTCCGGCCACAAAGCTAGTCTTCCATCATCTTGCGCATCTGGCGCATTTTCGCGCCGGTCTCGTAATGCTTCCCCTGAACGGCGAGGTCGGCTTCGTGCTCCTCTTCCTCGGTCCAATGGCCGAGGGAATAGCCGTACCACGGGTTCTTGAGGTCCAACTTGGGAAATTGCAGCTCTTTCCAGATCTCCTGGGCGCGGTCCATGTATTGCTTCTTGGGCAAGGACAGCGGCGGGTAGGGCCATTTCATGGTGGCGTCGATGAGAAGGCCCGAATTGCGCGGCCGATTGGCGGCATCGGTCAGCCCCCGGGATTGGTCGGGCGGGGCGATGGAGGGGTCCAGCGCCAAAAGCGGCGTGTCCATGATCTCGATGTCCCGGTGGGGCTGGGCGCGCCAGGCGATGGCCCAAAACACGTGTTCCAGGCTGTGGATGTCGATGTCGTCGTCGACGGCGATGGCGATCTTGCCGATGAAGCGCCCAGCGATCAGCCTGAGAGCTTCCAGCCCCTGGCCGGGCTTGGGGTCCTTGAATTTGACCACCAGCGACGCGTTGGACCCGGTGCATTCCAGGTAATTGACCTCGATGACGTTGTCGAAGCCGTTTTCGCGGAGCAGCCGCTTGGACGCCGCGGCCCGGCCGATATGGCGCATCTTGGAACTTTCGCTGGGCGGCATCTGGCTGATCAGCGCGAGATAGACCGGGTTCTTGCGCATGGTGATGCGTTCCACGTCCATGAAAAAGCTGTAATCGCGCTTCGCCATGTAGCCCGGGAATTCACCGAAGGCGCCCTCCATTTCCAACTCGGCGCTGGGCACCCAGCCTTCGATGACGATCTCCGCCTGGGCCGGCACCAAAAGGTCGTGGGATAAGCAGCGCACCATTTCCAGGGGCGCCCCGGCGAGGCCGCCGGCCACGTCGTATTCGCACATGTCGTTGGGGATGCGGGTGACCGCGGTATAGGTCACATGGGGCGGCGCGCCGATGACGATGGCGGCGGGCAGGCGCTGCTCTCCCATCTCGCGCCACATGTCGATGTGCCTGCGCATGCCGACACCAAGCATGCCGGGCAGCGAGCCGATGCGGTTGGGCGCCTTCACCATGCCCCGGTAATTGCCGAGATTATGCATGCCGGTGTGGGGGTCCTTGGTGACCCAGTGGGAGCCCGAGGTATAGGGCGCGTTGTCGAAACCGGGGGTGGAGATGGGGATCGGCAAAAGGCCCAGGCCCTCGCTCTCCATGCGTTCGCCCTCGATCACCACCTCCTGGCAGGGCCCGGAATCGACCACCACGGGATCGATGGGGTTGTCCAGCGCCTGGTTCCAGACGTCGGGAATTTCCTCGATGGCGCATCCCATGCCCAGGGCGTAGATATCGGCGGAACCCGCCATGGCGGCGATCAGCACCGGGATGTCGTACTTGCGGCCGGTCGCATCGGTGACGTTCTCGAACAGGAAGGCGGTGCGGTCCTTTTCCTCGAGCCCCCGGAACTGGAGCCGCACCAGGGGGTGAAGCTCGGTGTCCTTGTTGATGGGCATGGTGATGCGGCGCAGTTTGCCCGCGTCCTCCAGCACCTCGATATAGGCCCGCAGGTCCTTGTGTGAACGCGTCATGTGGTCATTTCCCCCAATTCTTGGTCTGGCTGGCCGGGCCCGGCGCCGGGTGCCTCAGTCTTCATCGGGCAAGGCCTCCAGCAAGTCGGCGAGCTGTCCCTTCCACACCCGGTCGATGGCCCAGCTGTCGCGCAGGCCGGCAAGGAGGTGTTCCTGGGCTTCCGGGGTGCGGGCATGGTTGCGGGCGACGATCATCAGAATCCGCCCGTGTTCGATGTCGGCGACCATGTGTTCGGAGTTTGAAGGCTGTTCTTTCAGGGGAATTCCGAGATCGGCAGCCATTTTCTCGCCGATGCGCCGCGACATGCTGGCGCCGGTCAGCACGTCCTCTGAATTGCTCAGTTCCAACGCCGCCGACGCCGCCAACGCGGAAAGCCAATGGCTATGGGTCGCGAGATGCAGCCAGGCCAGCATGCAAGTGGTCGCGCCGTCGCTGGGCGGGATACGGACGAAATCCTCGGGCACGAGGCCAACCAGGCCGCCTTCCTTGATGGAAAGGGTGTGATGATCGTCGAGCCCGATCTCGGGCTTGCCTTCCAGTTCTTCGCGTTCGTGCTCCCAGATCAGCGTTTTCACGTCGAGCGGCGCCGACCCTTGCGCGTGGGCCCAGCAACAGCGCCTATTGGTGGTCCAATGGGTGCGCTGGATGATATAGGTCTGGGCCCGCGCCTTGGTGAATTTGAGCGCCAAAAAGCGGCGGAAGTGGGGGCTGTCGAACTGGGCGTTCGCCATTTCGGCGATTTGCGTTTCCAGCCCGGCAAGGTCCGCGTTTTCCAGATCGGTGGTGGCCATTGCTTATTTCTCCTTATTTTGTTCCGCCGCCGGTTCCCGGGTCCGGTCCGCGATGTTGCCGGGGACCGGGGGCGGGGCCCCGGTGCCAAGGGAATCTTCTGGCTCTTCGCGATACAGCCCGAGCGCGCGCAGCAAGGGAATGTCATGGACGCTAAACAGCACCGCCTCCTCGCTGGCCGACGTATTCATGTGGTGGTGCCAGGCCCAGTTGGGAATGCAGAAACCGTCCCGCGGCCCCCAGTCGATCTCGGTGCCGTCGATCACGGTGCGGCCCTGGCCGCGGATCACGAAACACACGGCGCTCGAGGTGCGCCTGTGGGGCTTTAATTCCTGGCCCGGCTTGAGCCATTGCAGCCAGCAACTGAGGGTGGGCAGGGTGGGGCCGCCGGTCAGCGGATCGACATATTCCAGCGCCACGCCGTCGTAAGGGCTTGCGTCGGCGCCGGCCAGCCGCCTGAGCTGCGCTTCCGCGTCCTTCCAGGGATAGCGCACCGCCACCCGGGCCGTGGGCCGGGCTTCCCAGGCCGGCCGCAAGGTGCCGAGGCGCGCCGTCATGGCGCCGGATTCGTCGGCCAAGGGTTGGCGGTCCTCGCCGAAGGATTCATAGAAGACCTGGTTCAGGGCGCCCATCAGGGGCACGTCGAGCACGTCGAGCCAGATCGCCGGCTTGTCGGATTCGTTGTGGTGGTCGTGCCAGGTCCAGCCCGGGGTCAGCACCAGGTCGTTGTCTTCCATGGGGTAGGGTTCGCCGTCCACCACGGTGTAGAGGTTGGCCGCGCCCTCGATGGTGAAGCGCAGTGCGGCGATGGAATGGCGGTGGGTCCAGGCGGTCTCGCCCGGGCGGATCAATTGCATGCCCATGGCCATGGTATGGGTGGTGCCGCGCGGCAGCCCCGGATTGTCGAACATCAGACTGCGCCGGGCGGTTTGGCTTTCCGGCATCACCTCCGCGGCTTCGTCGAGAAGGCTCCGGACCTCCGCCCATTTCCACAGGCAGGGCTCACCTGCTGGTTGTGGCCCGTCGGTGTTCCGGAACAATTTTTCGCCCGTCCACTGGCCATAGATATTGGCCTTGGCCAGTTTTTCGTCGAACGCCGTCAAGGGATCGTCAGCCATCATTCGCCCCCTTTTTGAGGCCCCCTTTGGGCAGGAACGGAAGCCGGTCGGCCCATTTGCCGCGGATCTCTTCGGCGTAGTCCTTGTCCACGGCGTTGACCTTGGGGAAGTCGTCCTTCCAGTGATAGGGGCGGACCGCGTAGATGATGGCGCGCGCCGTGGTCAGAATATCGTTGCCGCTCCAGGTGCGGATCGGCGCCATCGACGATTTCCAGCTCGCCGCGTTGCTCGACGATGCGCATATAGGCGCGCAAGTCCGCCATGGCCTCCAGGCGTTCGGCATCTTGGTTCTCTGGTCGTTCGGTCATGGTGCGGCCGATCCCCGGTCCTGGCAGCGGTAATTTTTGATGGTCCTACAATCCCTCGGTGATCCAAGTGTAGATCAGCGGGTCCGGCCAGACCACTTTGACGAGGAATTCGAACACCGCCAGCAGCAAAACCGGCGAATGGCCGCCGCAGAACAGGGCCGACGCCAGCCACCCTCCTTCAACCGGGAAAGTCCGCCACGAATCCTCCTATAAGCGACAGCGGCCAAATCACATTCACCGCGTAATCGAACACGGAGATCAAGAAAAACTCAATCGCAATCGCCAAGATCAATGCGGTGCGCCACCGAGCACCGTTGCCACGCGCATAGATCAGGGGAAAAACGAAATAGGTGATATGAAACCCGAACACGAATAGACATACGAACAGGCCCACTATCCATATCAAGGTTTCGGTTAAATTCCCCCGCTCGACGCTTTCACTGCTTGAAGATTTTGGTTCCGTCCGGGCACCTGCCCGAAGGCGATCAAGTGCGAACCCGGCCACGAGAAGGATGCCGAGGAAACCGCCAAGGCCGGCGATGCCAAAGATGATGAGCGAAGATTTATAGGCCCAGTCGAGCGCGATATCCAAAGCAAACACGAATAGGCCGATGATAATCGCGAGAAATATGAGGTCGCTAAGGCCGACCGCCGCGCCACCCCGGCTCTCGGTGCCGCCTGCCGCGCGACGTTCGCGCCATCGGCGGATAATGGGCAAGAAGAGTGTCAAAAGGATGAGCACGAGCAAGATAAGCGTGCCTGGCCGCGTGAAACTCTCGAAGCCATAGCGTTCCGACGAAAGCCAAAGATAGGTCTCCATCTGTTGACCGAGCACCACCGCGATCAGCAGGGGCGGCCGTGGCCAGTTCAAGTGTTTCATGACCATCCCGAGAACGCTCAGGCCGAGGAAGGCAAGAATGTCGCCCCAACTATAGGACACCGTGAATGCGGCAACTATGCAGAGCAGCAACGTGGCAGGGATGACAATGTAATAGGGCAGCAGGGTCGCCCGCGCGAAGGTGCTAGAAAAGCCAAGCGCGAGTCCAGCCGCCAGCAGGTTGGCGATGACCAGGACCCAAACCATCGCGTAGACATAATGGACGCTGGTGCTCAGCATTTTGGGTCCCGGCTCGATGCCCACCGAAATGAAGGCAATCAGGATGAGTGCGAGCGACGTGCTGCCGGGGATTCCGAAGGCGATGGTGGGGATCAGCGCGCCGCCCTCCTTGGCGTTGTTCGACGCTTCCGGCGCGATCACGCCGCGCACGTCGCCCTTGCCGAAATTCTCCGGGTTCTTCTCGGTCTGCACCGCATGGGCATAGGCGAACCAATCGGCAACCGTACTACCCAGTCCCGGCAACACGCCGATCCACACACCGATGATGCTGCAGCGCAGCACAAGCCACCAATTGTCAATGGTGTCGCGTATGCCTTGCCGAAGCCCCGAGCCGAGTTTTTCGGTCCCGGCGATGCTCGTGCGCCGTACGGCGAGATCGATGAGTTCCGGGACCGCGAAGATCGCGAGGCCGAGTATGACGATGTTGATCCCATCTTCCAGGTAGATGGTGTCGAATACATAGCGCTCCAATCCGGTCTTGTTATCGATCCCGATAGTTGAAATTAGTAGCCCGAGCAGGGCGGCGAGCAGTCCTTTGGCCGGCGCCGAGCCGCTGAGCACGCCAACCGCGGTCAGTCCCCAGACCACCAACATGAAAAATTCCGGTGACCCAATACTAAGCACGATGGGGCGTAGAACCGGCAGGCTCGCAAAAAGAACCGCAGCGCCGAAAATTCCTCCGATGGCCGATGCCGAGAAGGCGGCGCCGAAGGCGCGTTTTGCTTCGCCATTCTGGGCCATGGGATAGCCATCGACGATAGTCGCTTGGGAACCTACGCTGCCGGGCACCGCGAGCAGGACCGATGGGAAGGTATTCGCCGTGTTGGATACCGCGCCGATCCCGAGTAGCAGGGCGATCGCCTCGTAAGGCTGGAGGGTAAAGCTGTAGGGCAAGATTACCGACAACGCGAGCAGCGAACCGACCCCCGGCATGGCGGCGACGACGCTGCTGACAATGACCCCCGCGACCATGTAGAAAAGCGGCATGGGCTGGAGGATTCCTAAGAGCCCCTCGAGCAGAGAATCCAACATTATGAAGCACCGGGGATGCACCGAGGCCCGCAACCGCTAAATGCGGGTGCGAGCCTGTGTGAGTCAAAGAAAGTTACAGTGTGGCCGGTCACTCGTGGCTAGTTACTTGCAGTTGATAAGAGTAGCGACGGTTCCTTTGCCCTTGTACGTTATCTTACATTTCATTCCCTTCGCCAGCTTCGACCGCTTCGATGGCTTGCCACCAATCTTGACCTTCGATTTGCTGCTGCTGACGCGAACCCAGTGGGTATTCCCTTTGACATTGAAGATCAGCTTGCGGCCCCCTTTGCGGACATCGTCGAGTATCGCCTTGACCGTCCGGGGGAGGGCCTTGCCGGTGGAGATCAGCTTGTATTTCTTTTGCAGCTTTTCCATGAAGGCGATGTCCTGATCACTGGTCTTCACGATCTTGGCGATCAAAATTTCGAGATCCGGGCCGGAAATGGCAAACGAATCCTTGCTTACCTGCTTTTTCATGCTGGCGATGAAATCAGGGTCCTGGACGGCCTTGTCGAAGGCTTTCCGGTGGGCTGTAAGGATATCCTTGGGTGTGCCCGCGGGCAGGGTATACCACTTGTCGACATCCGCCGATCCGGTCCAGGCAAGATAGGCTTTCCACGGCGGTCCGGTAACGCCCTTGGCTTCAAGAAGTTCCGACACCGTCGGGGTTTTGGGGAACGAGGACCGCCGCCGGTACTTGCCACCGGTGGGGATGCCCGGTTGGACCAGCGGAGAGGCTATGCCTTCTTCCAACAATTGCCTAAGGATGAACATATTGGCGGTGCCCATGATATCGATCTCGCCCCGGCGCATTGCCAGGGACAGTTCCTGGGAGCCCGGATAACCGACGATAAAGCGCAGGTTCCAGCCCAGGTACTCGGCACCCCAAACCAAGGGTGCGTTGGTGACGCGGTCGCCGCTGACGGCGCCGACGACAAGGGGCTTTTTGCTGTGATCCATGAGGCGGCTCTTGGCTGCATTGCGGATGATGTTGACTGATCCGCCCCGGTTGATGGAGCCGATGACAGCGAATTTGGAGGGATCGAACTTGATCTTACTTGAGCGTAAAAGCCGCGGCTGCAGCATGTCACTATGTGTGGAGAGGATCGTCAACCCATCGGGTTTGACCCGGGTCGCGAAATAGTTGGCCCCTTTCGTGCCGCCGCCGCCGCGCATGTTTTGGTAGACGATCGTCGGGTTGCCGGGAAGATGTTTTCGTAATGCCAACCCAAGCAGACGCATGACCCGGTTGGAGCCGCCCGACTGGCTGCA
>SMXQ01000105.1 GCA_004356985.1 Alphaproteobacteria bacterium
CTGGCAAGGGTAACATATCGACGTATAAGATCGCGTTGTTTTCTGAATTCTGGCAAGGCCGTCCGTGGTGGCTGTCGCTGCGTCAGAGTATTCGGTGGACGCCTCTCGCCAGCAGTATCGGAATTTGTCAAATTGAGGTTGCTGTTGAGGATCGGCGAGAGTCGCCTTTGGCCAGATTCGGACCGTATGATGGCGCCGAAAAGGTGTCCGCTTTCGTATTACTCGACGACACGCGAGTCTGCATCGTTCATTCAGCACCGCCAATCTCGAACTGACCCACGACTCTAAAATCACTCCGCTTGTCCACGCCCTTGCCACGACATAGAGTCATCCGCCTCGGGCGGGCGCGCTCGTCGCGTGGACCTTGGGACGCCACGGGTGGGAGGAAAAAATGCGTGGGAAATTCGTGAGAGCCGTGGGCGCGGCCGTGATTGTCATTGCTCTGGCAACCATTATCAAGCCAACCAAGTCTGACGAAGTTTGGAACATGGCGACCGCCTGGGGCGGCGGGCCGTTCCTGGAGGAGGACGCCAAGGGCTTCGCGAAAATCGTCGAGAGCCTGACCGACGGCCGCATCCGGATCAACGTCTTTCCCGGCGGCACGTTGGGCAAGGCGCTGAAGGTTTCCGATACGGTGAGGTCCAACGTGGTCCAGGCCGGGCACACCTGGATGGGCTACGACTGGGGCATCGACAAAACCACGGTGCTGTTCGGCAACATGGCGGGCGGGCTGAACCCGGAAGAGTTGATCATATGGCTGTACCAGGCCGGCGGCGCCGAATTGTGGTTCGAATACCGCAAGGAAAAGTTCGGCGTCGCGTCGATTCCGTGCGGCATCTTCCCGACCGAGATTTTCCTGCATTCGAAAAAACGCATCGAAACGCTCGACGACTTCGTCGGCGTGAAACTGCGCACCGCCGGGGCGTGGGCGGAGATCGCCGGCGACCTCGGCGCCTCCACGGTGATCCTGCCCGGCGCGGAAGTCTACCCGGCGCTGGAGCGCGGCGTCATCGACGCCACCGAATGGAGCTCGCCGTCGGTCAACCTGCCGTCCGGTTTCCACAAAATCGCCAAATACATCATCATGCCGGGGGTGCATCAGCCGGGCGCCACGCAGGAATGCATCTTCAACCTGGATGCCTGGAACGGTATTTCCGAGCACGACCGCGACATCCTGAAGATGGCCGGCAAGCTGATGGTGTTGGATACCTGGGCGCGCTACCCCTACAAGGACATCGCGGCGCTCGAGGAAATGCGCAAGGCCGGCAACGAGTTCGTCCTGCTGGACGCGGAGTTCCAGCGCGCCGCGATCGAGGCGGCGGACAAATGGGCCGACAAGCAGGCGGCCGTGAACCCGTGGTTCAAGCGCGTACTCGAACACCGCCGCCGGTTCCAGAAGGACATGGAGAGCTGGCCCCAGTTCCGCTTCCCGATCGGGCGGCGTTGAGGCGGCGGGTTCGGAAAGCCCGCCGCGTCTGAAAGCGGGTTTTCGATCGCGCGGTAAGCATGACCATGCTCGAACTCCCCGGCAAGTTTGTCGAGTTCGTGGGCGCCATCGCGGCGTTCTTCTGGGTGTCGTTCTTCGAGGACCCGGGGGCTTTTTTCGCGACGGTGGCCGACTCGCCGTTGACCAGTTTTTTTGAGCTTCTGTTCGTGCTGTTCCTGGTCGGAGTCGCGGCGACCGTGGTCGGGGGCGTGGCGTGGTCGGCGGCGCGGCGCAGCCCCTATCCGTTGATCCGCGCGATCGAGTTCTACACGCGGCTGTTCGGCCTGGCCGGCGCCTGGATCATCGTCGCGCTGATCGGAGCGATGGTCTACGAGGTCATCGCCCGGTACTTCCTCGCCGCGCCGACCAAGTGGGCCTTCGAGGTGGCCTATATGCTGATGGGCACGTCGTTCATGTTCGGCATCGCCTATTGCCTGCAGATGCGACGCCATGTTCGCGTGGATTTCGTTTACAACGCCGTCGGACCGAAGGCGCGCGCCACCATCGATCTGGTCGGATACGCGGTCCTCGTGCCGATGATCCTGTGGCTGTGCGCCGGTCTGTGGGATTATTTCCACCAGGCCTACAAGGTGAACGAGCTGTCCGGGGAATCGGCCTGGAACCCGATCATCTGGCCGTTCAAATTCACCTTCGTCATCGGCTTCGTGCTGCTTTTGATGCAGATCGTCGCCGAGGCGCTGAAACGCGTCCTCGTGCTGGCCGGGCGCGAGGTTCCGGAACCCGAGGCGACGGGCCGGCTGGGATGAACGTCGGGCTGGCGCTGGGCATGTTTCCGGCCCTCATGTTTATGATCTTCATGGGCTTCCCGGTGGCGTTCTCGCTGCTGTCGGTCGCTTTCGTGTTCGGCGCCATCGCGTTCAATTTCTCGCTGCCGGCCGTCAACGTGTTTGCCCAGGTGATCGAGTCCGTGGCGTCGGCCTATGTCCTGGGCGCGGTGCCGCTGTTCGTGTTGATGGGCTCGCTGATGGAGCGCTCGGGCATCGCCGAGCGGCTGTTCGAGGCGATCCACCTGTGGACCCGCCGCCTGCCCGGCGGGCTCGCCGTCGGCACCGTGGTGCTGTGCGTGATCTTCGCCGCCGCCAGCGGCGTGGTCGGCGCCACGGAGACCGTGGTCGGCCTGCTCGCGATCCCCGTGATGCTGCGCTACAAATACGACAAGGGGCTGATTTCCGGCACCATCTGCGCCGGCGGCTCGCTCGGCACCATCATTCCGCCGTCGGTGGTGGTGATCATTCTGGGCCCGGTCGCCGACGTCGATGTCGGCGGGCTGTTCATGGGAATGCTGTTCCCGGGGCTGATCCTGGCCGGACTTTACATCGTTTATATTCTCGTGCGCTGCACCTTGCGGCCCCAGGACGGACCCCGCCTGCCGCCCGAGGAAGACGGGCCGACATTGATCCAAAAACTGTGGGTGACGGCGGTGGCCCTGGTGCCGCCAATGGTGCTGATCTTCGCCGTGCTCGGCACCATCATTCTGGGCTGGGCGACGCCGACCGAGGCGGCGGCCATGGGCGCGGCCGGTTCGGTGATCCTGACGATGGTTTACCGGCGGTTCAGCCTTGAGGTGCTCAGGCACGCGCTGACCCAGACCCTTCTGGTGACCGCGATGATCCTGACCATCCTGCTCGCCGGCAAGATCTTTGCCACCGTATTCACCATCTCGGGCGGCTTGATGGGGACCCAGCGGCTGGTCGAGGCGGCCAATCTGTCGGGCTGGGCGACCCTGGCCATCCTTCTGCTGCTCGCCTTCATCGCCGGTTTCGTGCTGGACCTGATTTCCATCATTCTGATCATCATCCCGATCGCCATGCCGATCATCGTCAAGTTCCAGTTCTACGACCTGGACCCGTCGCAGGTGAAAACCTGGTTCTGCATCCTGTTCCTGATCGTGATTCAGACGAGCTACCTCACGCCACCCATGGCGCCGGCGATATTCTATTTGCGCGGCATCAGCCCGCCCGAAATCCGCCTCGTCCACATGTATAAGGGCGTGGCGCCGTACATCGCCCTGGAGGTCCTCGCGCTTGGCCTTGTGATGGCCGTGCCGGCGCTCGCGCTGTGGCTGCCCGAGCAGGTGTTGGGCATGGGCCACCAGTAAACAAAAGGGGCGTCGGCCCGCGATCCGTCCCCCGTGAGTACTGAAAATCGGGGCACGTCAGGAATAATACCCGGCATCACCAAGGGCCGTGTCCCACGGGAAGGCTTCGCGTACCTGTCGTGTCACCCAATCCGCGGTCGGATGTGCGGTGACGCCGAAATGCTCGATGCGCCGCCGCTCATGACGCGGCACGATGAATACGAACGAAACGGCGAACGGACTTGCTTCGCAAAAGTGGAGAGCACCTACTGAAACAGGAGGTGTTCCATGGGACGAGGAATCAGGTTTACTGGAGTTCCCCCGGTTTGATGGACACACTTTGATCTATAGAGGAGAGTGTCCAGATGCCAAAAACAAGGAACCCGTACCCTGCGGAATTCAGGGAGCAGATCGTGGCGCTGGCCCGGACGGGGCGTGGCGTCGAAGACCTGGCCCGGGAGTTCGAGCCCTGCGTCGCGACGATCCATGGCGGGATCAAACAGGCCGACCGCGATGGCGGTAGCCGCGCGGACGGCCTGAACAGCGACGAACGCGATGAGCTTCGCCGCCTTCGCCGGGAGAACCGCCGCCTTCGCCAGGAGAGAGATATCCTGGCAAAGGCCGCGGCCTGGTTCGCTCGGAGCGACGTGACGTTGTCTCGGTCTTCGAGTTCATGACGGCGAACCAGGCCATGTGCCCTATCCAGACGATGTGCAAATCGTTCGGCGTTTCTCGCGCCGGGTACTATGCATGGCTGGGGCGCGGGCCAAGCGCCCGATCCCGCGCCGATGCACGGCTCGCGGCCCGCATCAAGACGCGATCCACGAGGCCTCCAGAGAAACCTATGGGGCGCCGCGCATCCACGCTGAACTCATCGATGACGGCGTCCAAGTGGGCCGCAAGCGGATCGCGCGGTTGATGAAAGCGGCCGGCATTGTCGGCGTCAGCCGCCGCAAGAGTGCCCGCGCGACCTTCCGGAATGAACGGGTTCGTCCCGCCCGCGATCTGGTCGAGCGCAACTTCCATGCCGACGAACCGGACCGGCCGTGGGTCGCGGACATCACCTACGTCCCAACCTGGGCCGGGTTCCTGTACCTGGCCGTCGTGCTGGATGCCTTCTCGCGCCGGATTGTCGGCTGGGCGATGGGCCACGATCTGAAGGCCCAGCTCGTGCTCGATGCTCTCAACATGGCGCTGACGCAACGGCATCCCGCCGATGTGATCCATCACTCGGACCAGGGATCGCAATATACCTCGATCGCCTTCGGCCTACGCTGCAAGGAGGCTGGCGTGCGGCCCTCAATGGGATCGGTCGGCGACGCCTACGACAATGCGATGTGCGAGAGCTTCTTCGCTACCCTCGAATGCGAGCGGCTCGACAGGCGGAAGTTCCGGACCAAGGCAGAGGCCCGCATGGCCGTCTTCCATTTCATCGAGGGCTGGTACAATCCCGGCCGGCGCCATTCGGCGCTCGGCTATCTGTCGCCCATCAACTACGAAAGGCGCGCCCGTGAGCAACTGGAGTCTGTAAGCCCATAACTGTCCACGAAACCGGGGCAACTCCATATTTCAGCTCTTCCAATAGCGGCGAGCCCTCGATCACGGTCGGAAACATAAAAGAGTATCACGCCGGTAACTCCATTAAATCTCGTTTTTCGCCTGTTCGATCAATTGGTACAATCCTTGGACAGGCTGTTCCGTGGGCCGATGGCGCTCAAGATACTGGGTCAATAGGTTGACGAATTCATCGGCGATGGCATTGGGGTCGAGGCCCTTATTTTCTGAACGGAAATAGGCGAAAGCCGAGAAATTTGCGGCGGCGTGACGCAATCCGGC